>DATMZU010000252.1:0-12960 GCA_035607435.1 Thermoanaerobaculia bacterium
CGGCACGTTCAAGTAGGGCTGCTTGTGCTGGAGCAGGGGATCCTTGGCCACCGCGTCGGCGTGGCTCCAGTGGAACAGATCGCCCATGCCGAACAGCAACGGCACGAAGAGCAGAGCCAGGAACGGCAACGTCGCCATCGCATTTTCGCCGACCCGGCGCACCACCACGCTCCAGCCCGCCTGGGTGGAATGATGGATGAGCACGAAGAACATGCCGCCGAGAGCGATGCTCAGCACGAAGAGCGCGCCGACCAGCCAGGAGTGCCAGAGCTGAGGACGCGAAGCCGAGCTCGCCAGTCCGGCGGCCAGGCAGGCCCCGAGCCCCACCACGGCGAGCACCAGCCCGAGCATCGGCAGGCGGCGCCACGAATGGTCCTTGGGGAGCCACAACGACGAAGCGTGAAGCACGGGAGGGCCGGAAGGGTGCGCGTGCGCTGAATCGGTCATTCGAAGGGCGTCGTCTAGGGTTGACCCGCGGGCTAGCTCGCCACGAGATCGACCTGGGTCGCGCCGAGTTGGCGCAGCAGCTCCACGGTCCGGTTGGGATCGAACTTGGGGTCCCAAGATTCGATCGAGAGGAAGAAGCCGTCGTCGGTCGCCCGCTCGAACGCCTGACTGTTGAAAAGCGGGTGGTACAGGGTCGGCAGCTGGTTCATGGCGAACATGCCGAACACCGCGCCGAGCGCGCCGCCCAGCACCGCCAGCTCGAAGGTCACGGGCACGAACGCGGGCCAGCTGAAGAACGGCTTGCCGCTGATCACCAGCGGGTAGGCCATCGTGCTCACCCAGCCCTGAAGTCCGACGCCGGTGAGCGCGCCGCCCATCGCCAGCACGAGCGAAACCCAAGGGAGGCGGGAGGCTTTAAGGCCCATCGCGCGGTCCAGACCATGGACAGGGAACGGCGCATGGGCGTCCCATTTGGTATAGCCGGCGTCGCGCACCCCTTCGCAGGCGTGGTAGAGCTCGGCGGGGCTTGAGAACTCGGCCAGGGCGCCGAACTGGTCGCCCGGCGGCAGACTGGGACGTAGCAGGCCCATCAGACGGCCTCTCCCGGTGCGAGACCCAGGCGCCGGCCGCCCGGGGTCGGCGAATCGTTCTCGGCGAATTCGATGACTGGCGCCACGGGCGGATGCGCCGCAGCCTGCGGCAGCACCGTCTTCACCTCCGCGGTGGCGACGATCGGAAGGAAACGGACGAACAGGCAGAACATGGTGAAGAACAGGCCGAAACTCCCGATCATCGTCGTCAGATCGAAGAGCGTCGGCTTGAAATAGAACCAGGAGGAGGGCAGGAAGTCGCGATGCAGCGAGGTGACGATGATCACGAAACGCTCGAACCACATCCCGATGTTGATGAAGATCGAGAGCACGAACAGCCAGACCAGCGATCCCCGGACCTTCTTGAACCAGAACAGCTGGGGCGACAGCACGTTGCACGAAACCATCGTCCAGTAGGCCCAGGCGTAGGGGCCGAAAGCGCGGTTCTTGAACGTGAACAGCTCGTAGGCGCTGCCGGAGAACCAGGCGATGAAGAACTCCAGGCTGTAGGCGTAACCGACCATCATGCCGGTCAAGAGCATGATCTTCGCCATGTAGTCGAAGTGCTTCATGGTCACGATGTGTTCCATCCCGAACACCTTGCGCGTGATGACCATCAAGGTCGTCACCATCGCGAAGCCGGAGAAGATCGCACCGGCGACGAAGTAGGGCGGGAAGATCGTCGTGTGCCAGCCGGGCAGCTGCGAGGTGGCGAAATCCATCGAAACGATCGAGTGGACCGACAACACGAGCGGCGCCGCAAGGCCGGCGAGGATCAGATAAGCCTTCTCGTAGTGGTGCCAATGGCGCATCGAGCCGCGCCAGCCGAGCGCCAACGCTCCGAAGATCTTGCGCCGGATGCCGGTCGAGCGGTCGCGGATGGTCGCGAGGTCCGGCACCAGGCCGACGAACCAGAACAGCGCCGAGACCGAGCCGTAGATCGAGACCGCGAAGACGTCCCACATCAGAGGGCTGCGGAATTGCGGCCACATGCCCATTTGGTTCGGGATCGGGAACATCCAATAGGCGACCCAAGGCCGCCCGATGTGAATGCCGGGAAAGATCAACGCGCACATGACCGCAAAGATGGTCATCGCCTCCGCGGAGCGGTTGATCGAGGTGCGCCACTTCTGGCGGAACAGGAACAGGATCGCCGAGATCAGGGTGCCGGCGTGACCGATGCCGACCCAGAAGACGAAGTTCGTGATGTCGAACGCCCAGCCGACCGGGTTGTTCAGCCCCCAGACGCCGATCCCCTCCCAGAACAGCCAGGCGATCGAAACGCCGAGCAGGCCCAGCATCGAGAGGGAGGCAAGGAAGCAGATCCACCAACCGCGCGTGGGTTTCCGCTCCAAGGGGCGAGCGACCGCCTCGGTGATGGCGTGGAAGGTCGGCGCGCCGAGGATTAGCGGGGCGCGGTGGTCAACCGGATCGTCGATATCCAGATCGGCCAGACCGGCCGAAGATCCGGCCGTCTGGCCCGCTTTAGCCCCGATCGCACCGCTTTCGTTCTGCGTTCCGCTCATGCCCGCGCTCGTCGCCATGGTGGGCGTAGCCAATGCACCCTAGTCCGCGCCCACCGCCGGCCCACCGGCTCGGCCGGGCTCAAATCCGTCATCGAATCCGTTGGACCGATCATGGCACAAGGCCCTCCCTCGTGCTAGACCCCGATCGACTCCGGGACCCGCGACTCAAAAGAAAATCGGTAGGCCAAGTGTAGGGGCGGCCCCCCGTGGCCGCCCTCGATACGCGCAAACGTTTGTGCCGGGCAAGGGCGGCCACGGGGGGCCGCCCCTACCCCGTCCCCACCGTTTCCTTCCTACGGAACCGACGAAAACCGGTGGTTCCCTCAGTCGATGAACGTCGGGGGCGGTTCGAACACGGGCGGAGCGACGGGAGCCGGCGCGGCGACCGTTTCCGGGGCCGATGCCTCCGGCGCCTCCCCGCCTCCCCCGCCACTTCCCCCCTCGGCGCCTTCGACGCCCGGTTTTCCGGCGGCTCGCTTGCGCCCGCCGCGACGCCGAGGCCGACGCTTCTTCGCGCGTTCGGCGGCCGTCGTTTCGGTCCCGTCGGCACGCTCGGAAGAGCCCTCCTCCTCGTCGTCGCCGTCCTGATCCTCGTCGCCATCTGCGGACGTCGCCAGCTCGGCCCCGGTCGGGTCGGTCGGCCCGCGGTCGCCGTTGGCCGCGACCGCATCGCCGTTCTTCCCACCGCGCTTCCGCTTGCGCCCGCCGCGGCGCCGCCGCTTGGCTTTCGCCGCCGCGGTCTCCGGCTCGCCGGATTCCGAGACCGAACCGGCTTCTTGCGCTTCGGATTCTTCGCCCTCGGCGTCGAAATCGGTGTCGTCTTCGAAGTCGTCACCGTACGAATCGGCCGCGGGTTCCTCGGAACCCGCCTCGTCGCCGAAGGTCCGGACCTGTTTCGGATCGAATGGCGCCTCGGAGGCCGCGCCGCCGTTCTTCTTCCGGTTCCGCCCGCCGCGCCGACGCTTCTTCTTCCGTTCGGCTTCGGTCTCGGGGACCGCGCCGGCCGTAGCCCGCCTTTCGGGGGCCGGGATCGCCAGCTCGCGCGCCTGGATCGCCGGCTGGTTCGCAGAAAGGCGCCGCTTGTCGTCGCGCCGAACCGGCGCCGCGGGGGCCGCAGGCAGAGCCGGAGCGGAGAATTCGAGCGCCTCGCCCAAGCCCATCTTCTGGGGTAGAACGACTGCGCCGCCCGGCCGGTCGATCCATTCGATCTTCTCTTCCGGCCGGTGGAGGCTGGTGCTGGCGATGATCTCGATGCCGATCTGAAACTCCCGTTCGAGCGCAGCGAGCTTCTGGCGCCGGCTGTTCTGGAGCGCGTCGGCCAGCTCGGGGTGCAGCGAGACCCGCACGCTCTGGAGCCGGCCCGAAGCGGCGCGCCCTTCGATCCGCCGCAGGAGGTTCAAGCTCACCATCTCGGGGCTGGCGATCCGGCCGGTGCCGGCGCAGGTCGGGCAGGCGCGGTGGGTGCGCAGGCGCAGCGCCTGCGAGATCCGCTGCCGGTTGATCTCGACCAGACCGTTGGACGAAATCCGCCCCACGTTGTTCCGGGCGCGATCGACCTTCATCGCGTCCTTCACCGCTTTTTCGACCTTCTTCTTCGCCTTGATCGAGCGCATGTCGATGAAATCGACGACGATCAGGCCGCCGACGTCGCGCATGCGCAGCTGGCGGGCGACCTCCGCCGCCGCTTCGAGGTTGGTCTGGAGGGCGGTCTCCTCCTGGCTGCCACCGCGGGTCGATTTGCCGGAGTTGACGTCGATCGCGGTCAGCGCCTCGGTCGGGTCGATGACGATCGAGCCGCCGGAGGGGAGTGCCACGCTCCGCTCGTAGATCTTGTCGATCTGCTCTTCGACGCCGTAGCGGAAGAAGATCGGCGCCCGCTCGGTGTAGCGCACGAGCGTGGTCTTGCTGCGCGGCAGGAAGGCCTGCATGTACTCGCCCGCGGCTTCGAACGCCGCGTCGTCGTCCACCAGCACCTCCTCGATCGAGCTGTCGAGGACATCGCGGATGGCGCGCAGGATCAGGTCCTGATCGGAGTAGAGCAGCTTCGTCTGGCGGCCGGCGATCGCCTCGCTCTGCACCCGTTTCCACAAGCGCAGGAGCGCCTGGACGTCGCGGGCGAGCACGGTCCGGTTCTGGTCGAGCGCGTTGGTCCGCACGATCAGGCCGCAGCCTTCCGGCACTTCGAGCTTATGCGCGATCTCGCGCAGCTCTTTCCTCACGTCCTCGTCTTCGACCTTGCGCGAGACGCCGCGCATCGAATCGAACGGGGTGAGCACCAGGTAGCGGCCGGCGAGCGAAAGATTGGTGGTGAGCGCGGAGCCCTTCTGCCCTTCCGGGTCGCGGCTCACTTGGACGACGATCGGCTTGCCCTTTTCGAGCACGTCTTCGATCCGCGGCCGGCCGCCGGAGGGTTCACGGTAGTAGGCCTCGGGAACGACGTCCTGGATCGACAGGAATCCATTGCGCTCGGCGCCGTAGTCGATGAAGGCGGCGTTGAGCGAGGGCTGGATGCCCGCGATGACGCCGCGGTAGATGTTGCCCCGAGTCATCCCGGCGTCGGCAACCTCGACGTGATAGCTCTCGAGGTTGGTGCCGTGGGCTACGGCGATCCGCAGCTCCTCCGGGCTCTGGGCGTTGATCAGCATTCTTCGAGTCACAAAACAAGCTCCGTTTCTCTCATAGAGAAGGAAGGTCGGGGAATCGCAAGACGGGCGGGAGGGCTCCTGATACGTCTATATGGAGCGGTTCCGGGGACGTTATTCTACCTGAAGAGCGTTTCAGCCTAGGATTCGCCACCCAAGGAGTGCCCCTCGCGACCCGAAATGAGACCGCCCGAGATCGTCCGCACGCTCCCCGTCACAAGGGGCGGCGGCGCTTCCGCGTCCCTGTCGATGCGCCTCGCGACCCCAGAGGGCACTCCCCGCTCACCGGGCATCCTCTACCTGCACGGCTTCGGCTCGGCCCAGGCGGGAGAGAAGGCCGACTTCTTCCGCGAACAGGCGCTCGCCGCCGGCTACCGCTTCGCCTCGTTCGATTTCCGCGGCCACGGCAAATCCGGGGGGAACCTCTCCGACCTCACCCTAAGCCGTAACCTCGAAGACGTGGAGCTTGTCCGCGCCGAGCTTGGCTGGGAACGCTTCGCCCTGATCGGCTCGTCGATGGGGGGTGCGACCGCTCTCTGGTACGCGGCGCAGCACCCCCAAAGGGTGGCCGCGGCCCTGCTGATCGCCCCGGCCCTGGAGATGGAAAAAGGCCTCCTCACCTGGGCCGGCCCCGAGCGCACCGCGCGCTGGCAACGGGAAGGGACGATCCGCTTCGACAACGGCTTCGTCGAAAGCGACCTCGCCTGGCCGCTGATCGAGGATCTCCGGCGCTACCCACGCACCCAGCTTCAAGAGCAGCTCCAAACCCCCACCCTGATCTTCCAAGGGCGGATGGACGCCTCGGTCCCCTACGCCGACGTGGTCGATTTCGTCGCCCGCTGCCGCTACCGCCGGATCGAGCTGCGCCTCTACGCTGACGGCGACCACCGGCTGACCGACCGGAAGGAGGATCTCTGGCGAGGGATGGCGGAGTGGCTGGGGCGGGTGGGGTGAGGGCGGCAGTTCACTCCGCAGTTGGGGTAATCGGCATCGAATCCTGCCGGAGGATCACCGGCAACGCGCGGCGCCACCGGACCCGCCATAACCAATAGAACATCGTGCCGAACAGCAGCAGGATCGGCAGCGCGCGCATCGGCCCCGTCGTGAAGGGCTCGGGCAGGATTTTCGCTACGCGCTCGCGGATCGAGAAGAACGATCCGGCGGCGATGAAGAGCGCGAAGCACATGCGCCACAGGTGGCGCGCCAGGCGTGCCCCACCGGTCGGGAGGCCGGTTCGCAGGATGCGCACGTCGCCGAGGGCCGCCAGGGTCATGACGGTGGCGAGGACGAAGGACATTACGCCGATCGTGCGGTAGGGAACGCCGCCAGGGGAAAGGAGAGGGCTGTTGATGGCCTTAATGCCGCCCACGAACGTTCCGAGCGCAAGTGCGGACACGATGGTCAGCGAAGCAGCGTTGATGCGGCGGGTCGATGGCGACGTGGGGCGGACGGTCGTGAGAGCGGTGCATACGAAATAGGCCGTCATCAAGGCGACGAGCACGTTCGTCCAGTTGGGAGTCTTGAGAAACTCCAGGATCGCGGCGCTGGTGCTCATGACGAGCATGACGTAGACGAACAGCAGCCCGCCGCGGCGGTGGAGGGTCCCGCCTTTCTTCACGGACAGGGCCACGGCGCCGAGAACCATGGCGAGTCCCCCGGCGGCGATGTGGATGGGTAAGAGGATCTTGTGCATCGTCGGACCTCCGGAAAGCCGCCATCCTGCCGAATCTTGGCTGAACAGAACCTGAACGCTCTGTTCAGCGGCCGTTCAGCCGGCACTCCCTAGGCTGCCGGACATTACGAACCCCTCATACGACCGGCGGAGGAAGTTTCGATGAAACAAAGCATCCTGTGGACCCTCGCGTCCCTGCTCACGCTTCTCTTGTTGCTGCTGCACCTAGCGGACGACATCGTCCGTGGGTTCGAGAAGGGAGTGCCCTCGAACCTGCTTGCGGTGCCTATCGCGGTCCTCTGGCTCTACGCAACGCTGGTGCTCGCCGAACGGCGGTCGGGCTACGTCATCGTTTTCCTCGGATCGCTTCTCGGGGCGTACGTTCCCTATATCCACTTCAATGCGACGGGAGGCGTCGTCGGACACGAGATCGCGAAATCTGCCGGAGCCTTTTTCTGGGTCTGGACGCTCCTCGCGCTCGGAGTGTGCGCGGTCTTCTCGGCCATCCTCTCGGCGCAAGGGCTATGGAAACTTCAGTGGGGCCGGTCCCGGAAGCCGGAGCTCACGAGTCCTTGAGATCGGTGCCGGCGAACCGTGCCGGCCAACCGCGTATGATCGGGCGCGGTCGAGAATGAGAATCCTGATCGTCGAAGATGAGTCGCTGCTGGCCGACCGCCTCGCCGCCACGCTCGGAGAAAGCGGGTATGCGGTCGATGTCGCCGCGGACGGTGAGCGCGGCGACTTTCTGGTCAGCACCGAGCCCTACGATGCGGTGATTCTCGATCTCGGATTGCCGAAAATCGACGGGTTGACGCTGCTCGAACGCTGGCGCGCCGACGGAATCGCGGTGCCGGTGCTGGTACTCACCGCCCGTGGAAGCTGGAGCGAGAAAGTCCGCGGCATCGACGGCGGCGCGGACGACTACCTCACCAAGCCGTTCCGGATGGAGGAGTTGCTGGCGCGGCTGCGCGCTCTGATCCGGCGCTCCAGCGGACAGCTCACGCCGGAGCTGCGGCACGGCGCACTGGTCCTGGACCCGAGGACATCGCAGGTTGCTCTCGATGGCCAGCCAGTGAAGCTGACCGGCCATGAGCTTCGCGTGCTCTCGTATCTCATGCACCATCCCGGCCGTGTCGTGTCGCAGACCGAGCTTGTCGAGCACATCTACGCGCAATCGTTCGACCGCGACTCGAACACCGTCGAAGTGTTCATCGCCCGTCTTCGGAGAAAGCTCGGCGCCGGAACCATCGAGACCGTGCGCGGACTCGGCTATCGCATCGGGTGCATCGGGGCGGAATCGTGAAGGGGTCACTGCGTGCGCGCCTGTTCGCCGGAGCGCTCGTCTGGATGACCGCGGTATTTGTCTCGGTCACCGCTCTGCTGCTCAAGCTCTCGCGGAATCATCCGGAGCTCGGGTTGAACGGTGCGACCTATCACGCCGTGATGGGAATCTTCGTCCTTGCCTTCGTCGTGGGGGGCATGTTCCTCGTTCGAAGAGCGGTGGCTCCGTTGTGGAGCCTTCGCGCCAGCCTGTCTTCGGTGCGCGAGGGACGCAGCCAGCGAATCGAAGGAGATCATCCGACCGAAGTGCAGCCGCTGGTGAACGACCTGAACGCGCTGCTCGAAGATCGTGAGCGTGCGATCGCCCGAGCCCTCGCCACGGCGGGAGATCTCGCGCACGGGCTGAAGACGCCGCTCGCGGTGCTCGCGCAGGAGGCGGAACAGGCCGGCGCCGCCGGCCATCGCGATCTCGCTGCGACCCTCGGTCAGCTGGTCGAGCGGATGCAGCAGCAGGTCGATTACCACCTGGCTCGCGCACGGGCGACCGCGTCGTCTCGCGCGGCGCCGGGATTCCGTTGCGCCGTCCTGCCGTCCGTCGAAGGTCTCGTGCGTACCATGCGGCGCCTCCACGCGGAACGCGAGCTTAAGATCGACGTCCAGGTCTCGCCCGCGCACGAGATCCGAGGCCGCAGGGAAGACCTCGACGAAATGCTGGGGAACCTGCTCGACAACGCGTGCAAGTGGGCGCGTTCCCGGGTCGCCGTCTCGTCGTCCCTTCAAGGCGACCGGCTCCATATCTCGGTGGATGACGACGGGCCGGGTCTCGATCCCTCCCTGCGCGCTCAGGTGCTACAGCGAGGCGTGCGGGCCGACCAGCAGGTCCGGGGATCAGGGCTCGGCCTCGCGATCGTCAGCGATCTCGCCGAGTTGCACGGCGGCTCCGTCACGCTGGAGACCTCGCCCCTCGGCGGGACGCGCGCGCGGCTTGAGCTGGTACGGCCTTGACAGACCTGGCCTCATAGGCGCGCGCCGCCCCCTGGGAGGCGTGTAAGCTCGCCGCATGCGCCCGAACCTCGCCCGTGCCGTCCGATTCGCCTCGCTGCTGGCCGTTCTGGCCGCCCCTTCGATCGCCCAACCCGCCGTTACCGCGGGCAAGGTCGTGTTTCCCAACTCCGGGTCGCCCGCCGCGCAGGAGCGGTTCCTTTACGGTCTCGCCCAGCTCCACAACTTCGAGTACCAGACGGCGGCCGAGGCGTTCCACGCGGCCGAGGATCTCGATCCCGGGTTCGCCCTGGCCTATTGGGGCGAGGCGATGACGTTCAACCACGCGATCTGGATGGAGCAGGACCTGGCCGGCGCTCGGGCGGTCCTCACGCGGCTGGGCAAGACCCCTGAGGAACGGGCGGCCAAGGCGCCGACGGAGCGCGAGAAAGGCTACCTTTCGGCGATCGAGATCCTCTTCGGCGAGGGGTCGAAGGAAGATCGCGACTTTCGCTACGAGGCGGCGATGGGCGATCTGTCGAAGCGATTCCCCGAAGATCCGGACGCCGCGGCGTTCCATGCCCTGTCGATTCTCGGCACCGCTCACGCCGGTCGCGACGTGGCCATCTACATGCGCTCCGCCGCGATTCTCGAAGAGTGGTATCCCCGCCTGCCCAACCACCCCGGCATCCTCCACTACCTGATCCACTCGTACGACGACCCGGCCCATGCCCCGCTCGGCCTGCGCTCCGCGCGCCGCTACCGCGACGTGGCGCCCGAGGCGCCGCACGCGCTCCACATGACCTCGCACATTTTCCTGGCGCTCGGCGACTGGGACGGCGTGGTCGCCGCGAACGAAGCCGCCGCCACCGCGGGAAATCGTCTGCTCACCGCCCACGGAAAGCACGGGCGGGGCTGCGGGCATTACGCGATCTGGCTCGCCTACGGCTACCAGGAACAGGGCCGCTTAAAGGATGCCCGACGGATTCTCGAAGAGTGCCGGGCCGAGGCGACCTCGGACCACGCCCTGGGTGCCTCCGACCCCGGCTACGACCCCGATCGCTCGTCGGTCGGCTCCTATGTCTCGATGTGGTCGCGCTACCTCATCGACAGCGAGGATTTCGGCGGCGAGGTCGCCGGCTGGACGATCGATCCTGGGCCGCGCCCGACGACCCGTTTCGGCCTCGCGTTCGCCCGGGGCTTCGCGGCGGCCCGGCGGGGCGATCTCGCGACCGCGCGTGCGGAGGCGGCCCGGATGAGCACCGCCAAAGCCGAGTTCGACGCCAAGTTCGCGGCCGACAAGCCGACCGATCGCTCGCCGCAGCAGCGCACGGAGGTGCTGACCCTGGAGCTGGCCGGAGCGATCGCCGCAGCGGAGGGCAAAGCCTCCGTCGCCGTCGAGCGCCTGCTCGCCGCGACCAAGATCGAATCGGAAATGCCGGTCGATTTCGGCCCGCCGACGGTGGACAAACCGGCCCACGAACTGCTCGGCGAGATCCTGCTCGCGAACGGCGACCCGAGCGGCGCGAAAGTCGCCTTCGAAACCGCGCTCGCCCGGACACCCCGGCGCACGACCTCGCTGCTCGGCCTGTCGCGCGCGGCGACCCGCCTGAACGACGAGGCGACGGCCGCCCGGGCGCGCGGGGAGCTGCGCGCGATCTGGCAGCACGCGGATCGCCTTCCGGCGGAGATTTCAGCCGCTCGTACGGACTGATTCGAGCCAAGAAATTCAAGCGCAAGATCCGGAGTGCGGCCCCTGGGGCGGGTCTTTACGATCCCTCCATGCACAAAACACTCGATCCCGCGATCCTCTACTTCGGCACCCCCGTCGTCCTGGTCTCGACGCTCAACGAAGACGGCAGCGCGAACCTCGCCCCGATCTCTTCCGCCTGGTGGCTCGGCTGGAACTGCCTGCTCGGCTTCGGAGCGCGGTCCCACACGCCGCAGAACCTGCTCCGCACGGGAGAGTGCGTGCTCAACCTGCCATCGGCCGATCTGGTCTCGCACGTGGACCGCCTGGCCCGCACCACCGGCTCCGACCCGGTGCCGCCGCACAAAATCGCGATGGGCTACCGCCACGAGCGTGACAAGTTCGGAACCAGCGGCCTCACCGCCGTCCCCTCCGATCTCGTCCGCCCGCCCCGCGTCGCGGAGTGCCCCGTCCAGCTCGAAGCGAGGCTCACCGCCTCTCACCCCGTCGGCGACCGCGATCCCGAAAAGCCGGCGACCCTGGTCGCCATCGAAGTCCGCATCGAGCGCGTCCATGTCGCCGAAGAGATCACCATGGATGGCCACGAAAACCGCATCGACCCCGCCAAATGGCGCCCGCTGATCATGAGCTTCTGCCAATTCTTCGGCCTCGGCCCCCAGATCCACCCCTCCCGCTTGGCGGAGATCCCAGAATCGATCTACGCCCCGCCGCGGGTGCGGGAGGCTTGGGAGCGGCGGGCGGCGTAGGTGGCGAGGGCGGGCGGCGGCCTGCGCTATCCTTTCGAACCCTGCGGAGAAGTCAGATGAACCACACCCGATCGAACCGTAACTCCTTGCGGCACCTCGGCCTGTGCCTCCTCCTGGCTTGTCTCGGTGCCTGCCGTTCAGCGGTCACCATCTCGCAGCTCAACGCCCAAGGTCGTCCGGCCGAAGGACGGCGGGTCACGATCACCGGCCGGGTTGTGGATTTGGCCGGCCGATCCCCCACGGGTGAATATTGGTATGAGATCGAGGATGCCGGTGCGAGAATCTGGGTTTCGAGCCACCATCCCTGTCCGAACCGGGGGGATCGCCTGCGAATCGAAGGTCGGGTAACCTCCGAATATACCAATGAAGCGAGTGTTGGTCGCCACGGTGCGATCAAGAGTCGTTGGTGGTCCGGTCTGGGCATCAACGAAACGCGAAGAAAGCTTCTGAGCTCTTCGCCGAGCGAAAAGCCATGAATCTCCTAGAAAACCGCTCCATCCCGCCCAACCAGATCATCCCGGAGCTCGCCTATCCCAACGTGTCCGAAGCCGCTGCCTGGCTCTGCGAAGCCTTCGGATTCGTCGAGCGGCTGAGGATCGGCAACCATCGTATCCAACTCACCTTCGGCGACGGCGCCCTCGTCGTGACCGAACAGCGCGCCGCTCCGGGCGCGCCTTCGGAAGGCTCAGCCATCCACACCGGTCATTCGACCCTGGTCCGCGTGGCCGACCTGGACAGCCACCACGAGCGCGCCCAACAATCCGGCGCCCGGATCGTCAATCCACCCACCGACCACCCCTACGGCGAAAGGCAATACACCGCCGTGGATCTCGGCGGGCATGTTTGGACTTTCACCCAGTCGATCGCAGATGTGAATCCGGCGGATTGGGGCGGGGTGCTGGTCGGGTAGGCGTCAGCGCTGGCCGAAAACACGGACGGTCGCCTCGCCGCCGAGGGATTGGGCGTCGTACCAGAACTCGATCGAGCGGATCACGCGGCGGCCGCCGGAGAGGTCGATGAGGCGCGACCAGCCGTCGGCGGGGATGACGGCGCGGATTTCGACGTCTTGGACGAAGCCGTCACCATAATGGACCTTCACGTCGTGGAACTGAACCGCCCGGCCGAAGACGCGGAGGGCGATCTTCTCGAACCGGCCGCGGGCGCCGGTGACGACGATCGTGTCGTGATCCAGTTTGTCCGTGACCGACCTTTCCCCTAGAAGGAGCCAACGGCTGCGGTAGGCGGCGGTGGCGGGAAGCGCCACGGCAACCCACCCCAAGACCAGCAGGCCGAGAGCGGCGAACCGACGATTCTTAAGGCTCATGTGCATTCTCCTCGAAAGTTCGGGGGGCAGGACCGCCATC
>DATMZU010000260.1:0-33651 GCA_035607435.1 Thermoanaerobaculia bacterium
GCTGGGGTCCGAGCCGAGCCTGCGGGCGGGCTACCTGTTGGAGCTGGGGCTGCTCCGTTCGGAAGAGGGAAAGTACGACGAGGCGCTCGTCCCCCTGCGCGAGGCGGTTGCCCTGCGCCGGGCGGCGGCGGATCCGGCGGAGAGGGTCGGGCCGCTCGGCAGCCTCGGCATGGTGCTCCATCGCAAGGGGGAGTACGAGCCCGCGCGGAAAGCCTACGAAGAGGCGCTCGCGCTCGGCCGGCGCGAACTGGGCGCCGAGCATCCGGAGGTCGCCTCGATGATCCAACGGGTGGGGAACCTCTTGTTCGATCAGGGGCGTTTCGAAGAGTCCGCGGCCTACAGCCGCCAGGCGCTCGCGATCCGCGAGAAAGTGCTGGGGCCGGATCACCATCAGGTCGGCGCGTCGCTCACCAGCCTGGGCAACGCCCTCTCCGAGCTGGGTCGCCCGGCCGAAGCGCTCGCCTGTTACGAGCGGGCGCACGACCTGCAAAGCCGCGCTTTCGGCGAGATCTCTCCGGGGGTCGCGGTCACGCTCAACAACATGGCCAACGTCTATTTGAAGCAACGGCGCTTCGACCTCGCGGAGACCCAGTTCCACCGCGTCTACGAGATCCGCGCCAAGACCCTCGGCCCCGAGCACCCGAGCACCGCGCTCGCCCTCCACAACATCGGCGTGGCGCTCGACCAGAGCGGCCGGCCGGCCGAGGCGCTGCCCTGGTTCGAAAAAGCTCTCGGCATCTCGGAGCGGGCGCTGGGGCGAGAGCACCCGACCGTGGTCGAGACGCTTCTCGCAATCGCCGACGCCGAGACCCACCGGGGCCACTCCGAGCGGAGCCTCCCGACTCTCGAACGAGCGCTCAGGACGGTCGAGACCGGCCACCTCGATGCCGACCTCGGAGGGCGCACCCGCTTCGCCCTCGCCTCGGCACTCCGCGACGCGAAGCGCGATCCGTCGCGAGCCCGAGCCCTCGCCGAACGGGCGAAAGCCGATTTCGCCTCGCTCGGCAAAGACGGGGAAGGTCCGCGCAAGCAAGTCGAGGCCTGGCTGTCGGGATCGAGCTAAACTCCGCGCGAATCACCCACAACCGGGGGCCGCCCAAGCCCCGCTTTCCGGAGAAGGATCGAACATGAAGAAGAGAATTGCCCCGCTGACGCTGCATCGCGAGACCCTCCGTTCGCTCGTCGAGCTCCCGGCCGAAGGCGCCAAGGCGGCCCCGGGGACCCACTACGAAACGATCTGCAACGCGACCTGCGACACCCAGACCAACAATCAGTAGAAGTTGTCGGGCCTCTCCGGGGCGGGACACCTCGTCCCGGAGCGGTTCGGCCGGTCAAGCCGGCATCGTAGAGAGCAGCTCGATGACCGCGGCGGCGTCGGCGGGGCGATCTTCGGCTCTCTTTTCGAGCAGGTTTTCCACCAGATGGATCCACGGGCGGGGCAGGTCGGGGCGGATGCGGTGGAGATCCGGGACCGGGCTCTGGAGATGGCCCATGGCGATGGTCGTGAAGGTCTCGCCGTGGAAGGGCTCGTAACCGGCGAGCAGGGCGAATCCCAGGATGCCGAGCGCGTAGAGGTCCGAACGGCCGTCGATCGCCAGACCCTGAAGCTGTTCCGGGCTCATGTAGAGAGGCGAACCGACCGCGAAGCCGGTCTGGGTGAGGCGGACGTCGTCGCCGATCTTCGCCACGCCGAAGTCGAGGATCTTGAGCCGCTTGTCGTTCAGGATCACGTTGCTTGGCTTCAAGTCGCGATGGATGATGTGGAGCGCGTGCGCCTGCCCCAAGCCGGAGGCGATCTCCGAGAGCACCCGCCGGACCTGTTCGAGCGGCATCGGGTCGACGTCGCGCATCAGCACGTCGAGTCCCTGGCCGTCGATCAGCTCCATGGTCAGGAACAACCCGCCGGGGAAGCGGCCGAAATCGAACACCCGCACGACGTTCGGATGGTCGATCTTCCTGCAGATCTGGATCTCGCGCAGCAGCCGTTCCTCGTGCTCGTTCGAGCTTTCGCCCTGGCCGCGCATGACGGTCTTGATCGCCACCACCTCGCCGAGCGCGGTGTCGCGTGCCCGGTAGACGCAGCCCATCCCTCCTTTGCCGAGCGTGCCGAGGATCTCGTACCGATTCGCGAGCCGATGGCCGGCCGGCCATTCGCCGGTCGAAACGACGACGACGGGCCGAACGGGGACTTTGTCGGCCAAGGTCCGCACCTTGAGCGCGGCCTCGGCGTAGTCGGGCTTCAACGCGACGGCCAGGCGGTAGCGGGCGAGCGCCTCGCTTTGGGAGCCGAGCGCTTCGAGCACCCGTCCCTGCCAGTAGAAGGTCTCGGCGCTCGAATGTCCCGAAGGGCCGCTCGCCGCGGGGGTCTGAAGCCGGGCGAGTGCCTCGTCGTACGCCCGCTGCTTAAGCAGGATCGGCGCGAGCAGGTGGGTGGCGATGAGATATTCGGGATCTTCGGTCTGGATGGTGCGGAGCACGCGGGCGGCGCGCGAAGGATCGTTCGCCTGGGTGTAGATCTTGGCCGCGTCGAGCCGCCTTCCGGCCTGTTCGAGCGCCGCCCCCGCGCCGAGCAGGTCGCCGGCCCGGAGGTAGAGCCGTGCCGCGGCTTCGGGCTTTGCGGCGGCGAGATAACAGCGGCCGGCGTCGGCAAAGCGCTCTCCCCGTTCGAACGCCTCGCCCGCGCGCACCAAATCGCGGGCGGTTTCCCACGCCGTGGCCGCCCGGGGCCAGTCTCGGCCCTGCTCGAACAGCTCCGCGGCTTCGCGCATCGATCCCAGGCTTACGTACAGCTGGGCCGCCTCGATCGGCCGGCCGATCCGCCGGAACGCGTCGGCCTTGAACTTCCGGTCCAGGCCGCGCCGCCCTTCCAGCAGCCGCAGCGCCTGGTCCTTGTCGCCGGAGGCGAGGAACGTCTCGATCTGCGCCCGGACGTCGCCGTCGCTCTCCAGCTGCCGCGCCGCCGAGGGGGCCTGCCGTCCGGCCTCGCGCGGGGCATCGAGCGGGGCGGGCGCTCCGGCCGGTCGGCCCGTGCGGGTGAGCAGATCCGAGCGCTGGCGCTCGACCTTCTGGAGCACCGCTTCGGCCGCCGGATCGGGACCCCGGCGCAAAATTTCCCGCAGGCGGGCGGCTTCCAGCTCGTAGACCCGCAGGGCGTCGGCGGTCTGGCCCGCCCGTTGGTAAAAGAGCGCCGCCTGATCGTAAGACTTGCCACGCTCGAAGTAGTACGCCGCGCGGCTGGGCTGCTGCAGCTTGAGCGCCACCTCCGCCGCCTGCTGCCAATCTTCGGCCAGGTCGAACAGCGTGAGAGCGTCCTTGGCCTTCCCAGATTTGGCCAAAAGCTCGGCCGCCTGCCCGGCGTCCAGCGCTTCGTACCCTTCGGGAATGCGGCCAAAGAGCGTGCGCAACGTGTGCTCAACCGCCGCGGGAACGTTCCTCAGGTCGATCGCGAGCTTCGCGGCCTGGCGATGGTCCCCGCTCTTGGCGTACAGCCTCAGAGCATCGGCTTTCCGCCCCTCTTTCTCGGCCGCTTCGGCGCGAGACCGGGGGTCGCCGAAAAAATTGGAGAAGAGGGTCTTGGTCATAGGCGCCGACAGGGTCTAATCGCAGGCACTGTATGCGGAAATCGTGCCCAATTCCAAGGGTGGGGCGGGGAGGTCTCGGCTTTTCCGCGGGGTAAACTCACGCCAAGCGATAGTTTGCGCGGACAGTCCGGGTGAGTGTTCAAGGGAAATGCGAGGGGCGAGCGTCATGCGCATCAAGAAGTTATTCCAAATTCTGACGCTCGTTCTCGGCGTGGTCGGAATCGTATGGAGCCTTCTCTCGTGGTCTTCCGCCACCGGGACGGGTCGGATCGGCGCTTGGGCCGCCACGGTTCGCGGATTCCTCCGCGGACCTGTTCAACCGGGTCATTCACCCGGGACGGACCCTGCTCCGGCATTGCTCGTCGCGTTCTTTTTCCTACTCGTCGTCATCGCGATCTTCGAGCTGCGCGAAGCGATCATTCCTGACGCCATCACGATTCCGGGGATGGCGATTCCGCTGCTCTTCGCGGTCGCCACGAGCCGGCCGGTCCGGCCGGTCCTGATCGGAATTCTCGTGGGACTGGCCATCCCCCTCGTCATCGGATGGATTGGGTCGGCCCTGGGAAAGGGGCCTACCTTCGGCTGGGGCGTCGTCAAGATGCTGGGAATGATCGGAGCCTTCCTCGGATCGGCCCAGGTCGTAGCGACCCTGGTCCTCGCCGCCTTCCTGTCGGGACTCTTGGTTTTTCTGATCTCCTTCAGTCCGGCCGAGGACCCGGAAAAGATCGAGTTCGGTCCTGCCTTGGCGCTGAGCGCCGGGATCTGCGCGGTCTTTCCCGTCGTCGAAGGGTATCGGGCTTTGATGGGCTTGTGAGTCGGGGCTCAGCCCTCACCCCCTCGGTCCCCCTCTTCCAAAAGGAGAGGGGGAAGAAAAGCCATGGGCGGGGGCGCCCGTCTCCCGTGTGGGTGGGAGTTGCGGATGGGAGAGGGGAAGGGGGTGAGGGCTGATGCGGCAAGCCGCTAGGAAGCCACGCCTTCCCCTCCGCTTCCCAATTTCGCCTTCTTCTCCGCCCTGAGCTTTTCAATCGCGGCGCGAACTTCCCCCTCCCAAGGGAAGGGCTCGTCCTTGGCGGGGTCGTAGGGGGGGAGGTTGGGAATCTCGATCTTCATCTGATGGAGCAGTTCCGTGGTCTTGGTGAGCTCGTAGCGGTACACATATGGCTCCCCGTCGGCCCAGGCCCATCTGTAGGCGGCAAGGGCATGGCGCTTGGCTCTCTCGGAATCACCGAGGGCGAGCCAGAGTTGGGCGAGGAGGCGATGCGCAGGTTCGCGCAGTTCGGCCAGTCGCTCGGCTTCCTGCCGCGGGTCGGCGAGTTGGCCGAGGTGGTGCTTGGCCAAGGCGATGCCGGTTTCGGAGGCATCATCCGGAAGGCCGCGCTCGCGGGCCAGGCGCACAGCTTCCTGGTAGCTCGCGACGGCCAGCGCCCACTCGCCCTGCTCCAGCCGCCAATTGCCGCGCAGGCGGTGGAGCGCACGAATGAGGCTTCGGTCTTTGCCTTCCGCCGAGAGGCGCTCGGCCTCGGCGAGGTATTCCTCCTGCAAGGTGCTCTGCCAAAAGTGAAACAGAGAGAAGAGCCACTCAGCTGTTCCGAGCCGATAGGCGGCGCGCGGCCAGGCGCGGCCCATGAGATCGAGAAGTCGCCAGATGGCGGCAGCCTCCGCCCATCGGCCCAGCCGTGACTGGTCGCCAAAGAGCCAGAGACGGCTCATGAAGATGCCCTTGTCGTTTTCGCTCACCGTAGCGATCTCCAAGGCGAGGGTTTCCACGCGGAACGACTGGGCGTGCCGATTCTGGCGGGCCAGGTTCCGGGCGATGTTGCTGAGGCGCGCTGCTGCTTCGTGCCAGATTTCCTTCGCCAATTCGGACCGCAAGGCGGTACCCTGGGCGGCGAGGGCGGCGCTTGATTCACCACAACGGCCCAAGGCAATTGCCGCGCTGTTCGCCAGGTGGGAGGCGTCGCCTGCCGTCACCTCCTTCGGTAGGTCGCCCCACCCCGAGGGGAAGAAACTGCGCAGCAGGGATAAGGTTTCCGTATAGGCCTCGAGGTTGACAAGTAGCGCACCCGACAGATCGCCCCGGTAGGAATTTGCCGCCTGCTGGAAGCGGCCGAGCTTGAGGAGGGTGCGGACGATGTGTAGGCCGTTCTGCAAATCCTCGAGCGTCTCGGCTTCCTCGTAGGGTCGATGGGGCTGCGCGGAGAAAAAGTCCACCACGCGCTGGCCCTGGCGTTCATGGTCGGCAGACGCCATACCGGCCGAGGCCACGCCGCGGACCACAGGGTGGAGGTTGTATTTCCGCTCGCGACCATTCCATTGCAGAAGGCCACGCTGTTCGAGGTCGGTGACGGTGGCCTCCAACTTTTTCGGCTCCGGCGGCAGGTGAGGATTGAACGCCTTGAGCGTTTCGTAGTCCACGGAGTCGGGAAGCAGCGCGAGGGTCGAAAGGAGTTGGCGGCTCTCGGGCGACAAGGCGTCGAGCGCGGCGCGAAGGATGTGGTTGCGGCGCTGGATCAGGTCGAGCTTTCCGAGGTCGAGCGCAGCCCCAGCGTTCGGGTCGGCCGCCCAGGCGTCGAAGTTTCCTCGGTTTTCCCTGTAGTGCTGGATGAGGCCGGCGAGCACGCCAATCACGAGCGGGTGGTTGTCGCAGTTGGCCGTGAGGTAGCTTTGGATCGCGGCGCTATCGCCCTTGATGCCGCAAGAGCGCAGGAGCTTCTCTGCATCCGGTGGGCGCAGGCCGGGCAGTGTGACGCGCCGCGAACCGGGGATCTGCTGTCCGGCTTGATTGAGCAGCACGCGCGGGGTGAGCCGGGAGCTGACGAGAATCTTCGACGGCGCGGCGGCGGCGAGCGCGCGGAGCAAATCGTTGTCCTCGTCGCGGATTGCGTCGCGGGGGTCTCGGTTGGCGATCTGATCGGTTGGTGTGTTCGCCTCTTCGTCCGGGATCTCGGCGGCATCGATCCGGTGATAGGCGACGAGCACGCGCTCCAATCCATCGAGGATGAGCAGCCAGGGCCGGATATGGAGCTGAGCCAGGAGATCCTTCGCCAGCTCGGGCGTTTTCTTTTTCGCGAAGTCTTTCAGCGGCCTCTCCGTCATATAGGCGAGCGCGCGACGGCAGAAGTCGGCCATGACCGCGCCCTTCTCATAGAACGAATACCAGAAGCGCCCGGCCCAATCGGGGCGGGCGGTGGTGGCGTGCCGGGTCGTCCACTCCCACGTCAGCATGCTCTTGCCATTGCCGCCGATCGCCTCGAAGAGGAGGAGGTTGGTCGGGTCGGCTGGCTTGGCCCAGTCGTTTAGGGCTTGAAGCTCCGCCTCGCGACCGACGAAGGTGTGCGAGCCGATGTAGTCCGGCTCGGCGTAGAAGGCTGGGGGCTTGGGAGATGTTCGGCAGATCTCGTCGGAGGTTCTGGAATCCTCCTGCGCAGTCTCGCCACTCGTGGATCCAAGTTGTCCACGCAGCTCGGCAAGTGAAGAGCCGACCTTGCCTTTGAACTCGTCGAGGCTGTTGAAGACCGCATAAACGCGATGCACGGAGGAGTGGGGCGACATCTTCTTGGCCCGCTCCCGGAAGAGGTCCAGCTTCGCCTCCTTCGCGGGATCCTTTTCGATGTCGTTCTTCCTTACGGGGTGGTCGTCACCCATGATGAAGAGCAGGATGGGGCGCTCTAGGCGCTGGGCCTCGTTGAATTCGAGCTCAGTCAGGGAAAGCTGGTCAGGGTTGCGTCTCGGATCCTCGGGCACCTGGCCGTATTTCAAACTGATAACGCCTATGTAAGCTGAACTCTCCCGCACCATTCCCAGCGAGGAATCGATCACGTCCACGAGCCGGGCTGAGTCATTCTCCATGACATTAGCGTGGAGCCGGTGCCGGGGAATCGCTTCGATGAGCGCCGCGCGGTGTTCTTTGAGATCGGTGAAGGTGCTTGAAACCATGACCTGTGGGACGGAGCGTGGCGGCAACTCGATGTGCTTTGGCATGGAGTTCCTGGATTGTTCGTGGTCGCTACAGAAAAGTTTGATGGCGCAGCCGGCTCGCCGCGAGGGAAATTGAGGATCAGGAAGCTTCGCTCAGATACTACCAAGGAAGCCCCCCACCTGGGTGCGCGGGCGTCTCGCCCGCCATCTTCACCGGCCGGTGCAGGCCAGAGGCCCGCGTACCCAGGAGAAACTACTCGTTCCGTTCGAGCGCCGCCCGTGCCGCTTCCAGGGTTGCTCGGAATCCTTCGCGATCGCGCACCTCGACCAGGTGCTCCAATTCGTCGATCGCGTCGCGGGCCGCGGCGTAGACCGCGGTCCGGTGGGGGTTGAGGCGCTGGATGTCGAGGTAGAGATCCGGATCTTCGGAGAGCACCGAAAGTGCGGTCGAGGCCTGGCGGGAGAAGGTGGTGGAGGCGCAATCGTACAACTCGCGGGCGGTGATTCCGGATCGGGTGAGAGCGGCGCCGAAGGCCAGGTTCGACAGGTGGGCGAGGCCGAGCAGCCAGCCCATCAGGCGGTCGTGATGGAGGAACGGCACGACCACCAACTTGGTGTAGGGATGATTGAGCAGCGGCTGGATCAGCGCCCGTTCTTCGTCGAGATCGCCCCGGGCCGCGAGGACGAAGGTGAGCGGTTCGTAGAGCGATTTGGAGGGGCCGAACATCGGGTGGAGCGAGAGCGTGCGCACACCGGCCGCGCGAGCAGTGTCGAACGACCCTTGCAGTGGGTCTTTGATCGAGGCGATTTCGATCACCAGGCCGCGCGGTCGGCGGGCTGCGATCTCCTCGATCACCGCGGCGGTGGACCCGAGCGGCACGGCGACGAAGATCGCGGCGTAGACATCCAGGTTGGAGATCTCGTCGAGCCCGCCAAAGCGGCCCGGCGCCTCGGTGTTGGCCGGCAGGGGGACGAACGACGGATCGAGCAGGTCGATCGCATGGCCGCCGAGCGCGAGAAAGCCGGAGAGCCAGGTGCCCATTCCGCCTGCGCCGCCAACCAGCAGGATTCTCTCGCCCGCCAGCTCTCGCAGCGCGATGCCCTCCCGGTGCTGGCGCTCGACCGAGGCACGGAGAATGTCGCGGAAGATCTCCTCCATCACCTTTTCCGAGATGCCGCAGGCCTCGGCATGCTGCCGGGCTCGCGCCAGGACCCGCTCTTCGACGTTCTTCACCGTGACCGGCAGGCCGTCGCCCGCTTTGATCCGGCCAATTTCGGCGGCGATCGCCATCCGACGGCGCAGCAATTCCAGGATGCCGCGATCGACCCGGGCGATCGTGTCGCGCAGCGTCGAGAGGTCGGTCGGATCGGAGGATTCGGGCGCGGTCATTGGGGGTAGCTTATCGGGAATCCGGGCGGCCACGGGGGGCCGCCCCTACGGGCGTTTGGGTGGACCTGGTTGATCAGGGGGATGGGGGTAGGGGCGGCCCCCCGTGGCCGCCCAGGATTCCTGTGGAGGCCCCGAGGCCCTGTGCTACGCTCCCGGACCAATTTTCCAGGAGATCCGAGGCCATGGCAGAGACCGCCCAGCCCGTCCCGTCCGCCGCGTCCGATACGTCGTTCTTCGGCCACCCGCGAGGCCTCGCGACGCTGTTCTTCACCGAATTCTGGGAGCGCTTCAGCTACTACGGGATGCGGGCGCTTCTGATCCTGTTCATGACCGCCGGGGTTGCGAGCGGCGGGCTCGGCTACGACGCGGCGAAGGCGGGGGCGATCTACGGGCTCTATACCGGCTCGGTCTATCTGCTGGCGCTCCCGGGCGGTTGGGTGGCGGACCGTCTGCTCGGCCAACGCCGATCGGTGTTCTTAGGCGGCATCCTGATCGCCTGCGGCCATTTCAGCATGGCGATCGACAGCATCCAGACCTTCTTCCTGGGAATGCTGCTGATCGTCCTCGGCACCGGCCTGCTCAAGCCGAACGTCAGCACGATGGTCGCCGAGCTCTATCCGGAAGGGGGCTCGCGGCGCGACGCCGGCTTCTCGATCTTCTACATGGGAATCAACCTCGGCGCCTTCGTCGCCCCGCTGGTCTGTGGGCCGCTCGGCCAGAAGATCAACTGGCACATCGGATTCGCCGTCGCCGGTTTGGGCATGCTGATCGGTTTGATCCAGTACACCCTGGGCGGCAAGCATCTCGGAACCGCGGGCCTGGAGCCGAACGCCGCGACCTCGCCGGCCGAGCGCGCGAAGGCGCGGAATTTTCTGCTCGCCGCGGTCGGCCTGCTGGCGGTGATCGTCGCCCTGATCTGGCTGGGTACTTTGCCCGTCAACCCCGAGGCGATCGCCAAGATCACCGGCTACCTGATCGGCGGTCTCGTCGCGCTCTATTTCCTCTATCAATTCGTGAGCGGCGGCTACGATGCGACCGAGCGGAAGCGGATTCTCGCGATCTTCCTGCTGTTCCTGTTCTCGTCGGTCTTCTGGTCCGGCTTCGAACAGGCGGGCTCTTCGCTCAACCTGTTCGCCCAGGACAAGACGAACCCGAACGGCTTCGGCTTCAACATGCCGGCGAGTGTCCTTCAATCGGTGAACCCGCTGCTGATCATCCTCTGCGCGCCGCTGTTCGCCTGGCTCTGGGTTCGCCTGTCGAAATCGAAGCTCGAGCCCTCGGCCCCGGCGAAATTTTCGCTCGGTCTGATCCTTTTGGGCGGCGGCTTCTTCGTCATGGTCGGCGCCGCGAAGGCGGCGGAGGGAGGAGTCTTGGTAAGCCCCCTCTGGCTTTGCCTGACGTACCTGTTCCATACCGCGGGCGAGCTGTGCGTTTCGCCGGTCGGGCTCTCCACGGTGACCAAGCTGGCGCCCCAGCGGATCGTCGGCCAGATGATGGGCATCTGGTTCATGTCGATCTCGCTCGGCAATCTGATCGCGGGCCTGGTCGCCGGCGGATTCGAGAGCCTGCCCCTGCCCCAGCTGTTCGGCAATGTGGTGATCAACTGCGTGATCGCCGGGGTGGTCCTCGCGTTGCTGATTCGCCCGATCCGCCGGCTGATGAGCGGCGTTCACTAGAGCCTCGAAGAGGAGCCGACGGATGTCTACCGCAATCGCCGCCGTGCCGCCCGCCGAGAAGCATCCGCGGGGGCTGTACGTCCTCTTTCTCACCGAGATGTGGGAGCGTTTCAGCTTCTACACGGTCGGGGCCATGTACGTCCTTTACGTTCAGGATGCGGCGCAAGGCTTCGGCTGGACGCGCGACCAGGCGACCACGGTCTTCTCGTTCTACCTGATGTTCGTCTACGCAAGCCCTCTGGTCGGCGGGCTGCTCGCCGATCTGAAGCTCGGCTATCGGCGATCCGTGATGATCGGCGGCTTCTTCTTCATGGCCGGCCATGGGTTGCTAGCGTTTCGCAACATCCCGGTGATGTACGCCGCGCTCGCCTGCCTGGTGATCGGCAACGGTTTCTTCAAACCGAACGTCTCGACGATGGTGGGCAACCTCTATCCGGAAGGGAGCCACCTCAAGGACCGGGCGTACAACATCTTCTACATGGGCATCAATGTCGGGGCCTTCCTGGCGCCGCTGGTTGCCGAATACATGAAGGGAAAATTCGGCTTCCACCCGGCGTTCGCGATGGGCGCGCTCGGCATGGTGATCTCGGTCTCCATTCTCTGGTTCTTCCGCCGGGAGGTCGCGGGCGCCGACAAGAAACCCGACCGGACGCGGCAGCTCACCGCGCTCGAACGCCGGCCGATCGACGACGTGTCCGACGCCCGCCGAGTGGGCGCGCTGATCGTGATGTTCGTGGTCGTCATCGTGTTCTGGATGATCTTCCACCAGAACCAGGTAGCCCTCACCTACTGGGCGAACGAAAACACCGCTTGGAACGTCACCGGCATCATCTCGAACGCGATCAATCCGGGCTGGGTGCTGCTCCTGACCGTGCCCTTGATCGCCTTCTGGAGCTTCCTCGACCGGCGCGGCAAAGAACCCTCGACACCGACCAAGATGGCGATCGGCATGGTGCTCACCGGCCTCGCTTTCTACGTCCTGTATTTCGCCGGCAAGGCGGGGGGCGACGTAGGAAAGGTCTCCCCCTGGTGGCTGATCGGCGCCTACGGCGTGCTCACCCTGGGGGAGCTGATGCTTTCGCCGATGGGCCTCTCCCTGGTCTCGAAAGTGGCGCCGATCCGCTACCGCGGCCTCCTGATGGGCGGCTGGTTCGTCGCGATCGCCGTAGGCAACAAGCTGACCGCGATCGCCGTCTTCTGGGACGAATGGCTCCATTCCACCTTCTTCGCCGTCCTCGGCACGAGCGCGATCGTCATGAGCCTGGTGCTCCTCGTGCTGCTCAAGCCGCTCAAGAGGGCGATGCCGGGGATTTGACGGGGTGCGCCCATCCGGCGCGCCCTGTCTCGGTTGCGGCTGGATTTGGAGCCGCTGGGCTCCGCCCAGGAGGTCAGTACATGACATCGCGGAAGCCAACAAAGCGCGCGAGCGCGGCCTTGTCCGCCACGAAGCCAAATGCCCTGATTTCGGACGTTCGGGCGCTGATCCTGCAAGCGCGCGAGGGGATCGCACGGGCGGTGGACTCGGGCCTGACTACACTGCACTGGCATGTGGGGCGCCGTATACGGCAAGGCCTCCTCAACGAAGAGCGGGCAGAGTATGGTGGGCAGATTGTTTCCGCCTTGGGGAAGCAGTTGGAACTGGAATTTGGTCGGGGATTTTCAGAGAAATCGCTGCGACACATGATCCGCTTCGTCGAAGCCTTTCCCGATTTCCAGATTGTCTCGGCACTGCTGAGACAATTGTCCTGGACCCACTTCGTTGCTCTTATCTACCTCACCGACCCGCTGAAGCGCGACTTCTACGCTGAGATGTGCCGGATCGAACGGTGGAGTACGCGTACGCTGGGGAAGAAGATCGATTCAATGCTCTTCGAACGAACCGCGTTGTCGCAGAAGCCCGAGAAGCTCGCGGCGCTGGAGCTGAAACAACTGCGCGACGAAGACAAGGTGACTCCCGACCTCGTATTCCGCGATCCGTATCTGCTCGATTTCCTTGGGTTGAAGGACAGCTATGCGGAGAAGGACTTGGAGGCGGCGATTCTCCGGGAGATGGAGTCATTCATTCTGGAATTGGGCGTCGGATTCGCCTTTCTCGAACGCCAGAAGCGCATCACGGTGGATGGGGAAGATTATTACCTCGACCTGTTGTTCTATCACCGCCCATTGCGGCGGCTGATCGCGATCGAATTGAAACTGGGGGAGTTCAAGCCGGGCGACAAAGGGCAAATGGAGCTCTATCTGAATTGGCTCAATCGATACGAGCGCAACGATGGGGAGGATAGGCCCATCGGGTTAATACTCTGTGCAGGAAAGCGCCATGAGACTGTAGAGCTGTTGGATCTGGAGCAGAGCGGCATCCGCGTATCGTCCTACTGGACGGACGCTCTGCCCAAGAAGGAACTGGAGCGCAAACTTCACGACGCGGTGCTACTGGCTCGCGCTCGGCTCGAAACCAGGAACGATTGATCAAGGACCACTTTCTTTCCCGCCCTCCCTACAGCTCCACCTGCATGCCCAGCTCGATCACCCGGTTGGCGGGGATGCGGAAGTAGTCGGTGGGGCGTAGGGCGTTCCTGGACATCATGGCGAACAGTTTTTCCCGCCAGATCGCCATGCCCGGACGCTTCGACGGAATCAGGGTTTCACGGCCGAGGAAGAACGTCGTCTTCATCATGTTCAGGTCGATGCCCTGGGCGCGCATCCCTTCGAGCATGCTGGCGATCGACGGGTCCTGCATGAAGCCGTAGCGGGCGAGCACGCGGAAGCAACCCTTGCCGTAGCCGTCGATCGTGATCCGCTCCTTCTTCGGCACCTCGGGGATTTCCTCGGTGGCGATGGTGAGCAGGATCACCTGATCGTGGAGCACCTTGTTGTGCTTCAGGTTGTGGAGCAGCGAGGTGGGCGTCGCCTCCGGATCGCGGGCCATGAAGACCGCGGTGCCGGGCACGCGCGGCGGGGTCTCCGGCTGAATGCTAGCGACGAAGGAAGCGAACGGCAGCGCCTGGCGGGACAAGCGCTCGGCGAGGATCTGCCGGCCGCGGCGCCAGGTGACCATCAGGAAATAGATTACCGACCCGACGAGCAGAGGGACCCAGCCGCCGAGGTGGACCTTGACGATGTTGGCGCCGAAGAACGACAGGTCGATGATCGAGAAGAAAATCGTCATCGGCAGCAGCCAGCGGCGTTTCCAGCCCCAGACCTCGCGGGCGACCACCTTGGCGAGATAGGTGGTGATCACCATGGTCATGGTCACCGCGATGCCGTAAGCCGCGGCGAGCGAAGTCGAGGATTTGAACCCGAGCACCAGACCGATCGTGCAGACCATCAGCAGCCAGTTGACCGTGGGGACGTAGATCTGGCCGAATTCCTCGCCCGAGGTGTGGACGATCTCCAGGCGCGGACAGTAGCCGAGCTGAATCGCCTGCCGGGTGAGCGAGAAGGCGCCGGAGATCAGCGCCTGCGAGGCGATCACCGTGGCGAGGGTGGCCAGGGCGACCAAGGAGTAGAGAATCCAGCGCTGGTCGGGCGCCAGATGGTAGAACGGGTTTTGGACGACCAGCCTTTGCTGGGCGAGCGTCGGCTGGCTGATCAGCAAGGCGCCCTGGCCGAAGTAGTTGATCAGCAGGGAGGGGAGCACGAGCGCGAACCAGGCGATTTTGATCGGCTTCTTGCCGAAATGCCCCATGTCGGCGTAAAGCGCCTCGCCACCGGTGACGACCAGGAAGACCGAGCCGAGGGTCAAGAACCCGGCGAGCCGATTGCGCAGGAAGAAACTCACGGCGTTCGAAGGGGCGATCGCCCAAAGCACCGACGGATCGCGCACGATGCCCAGGACTCCCAAGACCGCCAGGGTGGCGAACCAGAGCAGCATGACCGGGCCGAAGATCGTGCCGATGCCCCCGGTGCCATAGCTTTGGATGAAGAACAAAGCGACCAGGATGCCGATCGTGATCGGCACCACCCAGTGCGCAAAGACGGGGGTCGCTACGGTCAGGCCTTCGACCGCCGAAAGGACGGAGATCGCCGGGGTGATCATGCCGTCGCCGTAGAGCAGGGCGGCGCCGAAGATCCCGATCGCCACCAGAAAGTAGCCGTTTTTGCCGTCGCGCACTCTCGGCGGGATGAGCGAGATCAGCGCCAGGATGCCGCCCTCGCCGCGGTTGTCCGCCCGCATGACGAACAGCAGGTACTTGACCGAGATGACGATCAGCAGCGACCAGAAGATCAGCGACAGGATGCCGAGCACGTTGGCTCGGGTGAGCGTCAGGGCGTGCGCGCCGTGAAAGCATTCGCGCAGAGCGTAGAGCGGGCTGGTGCCGATGTCGCCGTAGACCACCCCCAGGGCGCCGAGCGCCAAGGGGAACCAAGGTTTCGAGTGGTGGCTATGGGGTGGTATCTGGGCAACGCCCCGAGCATGCGGCGGCCCGTCTTCGGAGCCCTTCTCCGCCGAGGCGGCAGGACTCTCGGAGTGACCTGTTTGCATTGCGATGGGTTCTCCTGAGCGCATGGCCCCAAGGTGAGGAAGTCGAAACCGAGAGGGGGCCGCGTTCGATACCGTCGATCCTAGCAGTGGACGGCAGTCGGCGGCGAGCGGCACGATTTGACCCCGGGCAGAATCGCCCGTACCCTCGGCTCGATGAGCCCGGCCATCGATCGCCCCGATCTCGGTTTTCTCTGGAACGGCCGAGAGGACGGCGCCGAGGGGACCCGGTTCACGGTCGAGATTCCGGCGGCGTGCCCGGCGTTTCGCGGCCATTTTTCCGACCGGCCGATCCTTCCCGCGGTCGCCCAGCTGGCGCTGGTCGAGCAGGGGCTGGCGCGGCTCGACGGGGCGGAATGCTCCCGATCGCCCGCGATCTTCGAGATTTCGGGGCTCCGCCTGCGCCGGACGGTAGGTCCGGGCGAGCGGCTCACGCTCCGGCTGGGGACGGCGAGCGAGGCGGGGAGCCGCCGATTCGAGATTCGAGCGGGCGATGCCTCGGTGAGCGGCGGGACGATCCGTGCCGTGGCGGAGGAGCCGGACGAGACGGGGAGCGAATCGATTCCGACCCTCGATTTCGAAGACGTTCCGGAGATCTCGGCTCTCGGTCGCGTGCCGCACTCTCCGCCGGCCCTCTTGATCGACGGCCTCGTCGCGCGAGGTCCGGCCGGGGCGAGGAGCCGAGGGTTGATTCCGGCCGACAGCCCGTTCGCCGTCGCCGAGTTCGCACCATCCTATTTGGGGCTCGAAATCGCCGCACAGACCGCCGCGCTGGCCGAAGCGCTCGGCCGGGAAGGCGAAGACGCGGCTCCCCGGGTCGGCTATCTGGTCGCGATCCGCCGGGCGCGCTGCTTCGCTCGGAGCCTCCCGGTCGGCGAGCCGCTCGACGTGGTCGTCGGTTTTTCAGGCAGCGCGCCACCGCTGTCGATCTATGAGCTTCGGGTTGAGCGGTCGGGGCGGCTGTTGGTCGAAGGAACGATCAGCACTTGGATCGCATCGCAAAACGGGGAGGGAGAATCATGAGTCCGCTGCTCTGGGTCGCCGCCGTGGCGCTCATTCTGGTCGGCCTGGCCGGCACCGTGCTCCCCGCCCTGCCGGGAACCCCGCTGGTGTTCGTGGGCCTCCTGCTCGCCGCCTGGGCGGACGGCTTTACGAAGGTCGGCTGGTTCCCGCTCGTGCTGCTCGCGCTGCTCACCGTGGCGTCGCTCGCGATCGACTTCTTCGCGTCGAGCCTGGGGGCGAAAAAGGTCGACGCCAGCCGGCTTGCGATCGCCGGCTCGGTGATCGGCGGCCTGGTCGGTTTCTTCTTCGGCCTGCCCGGTCTGTTTCTCGGGCCGTTCCTCGGGGCGGCGCTGGGCGAGTACATCACGCTCCGCAGCCTGAAACGCGCCGGCAAGGTGGGGCTCGCGACCTGGCTCGGCATTCTGTTCGGCACCGCGGCGAAGATCGCGCTCGCGTTCACGATGCTCGGGCTGTTTATCTTTGCCTACGTGGTGTAGGAACCCCCCTCCTCGGTCCTCCACCACAAGGGGGGAGGAAGAACAGCGACAGCCGCTGGAAGTTCTCCGACTTCCGGATTCGGCGAGCTGCTCGGAAAGGTCCCTCCCCCCTTGTGGGGGAGGATAGGAGGGGGGAAACTCCTTACCCTTCGAGCACCGCGTAGAACCCCTTGGTCGCGAGGCTCTCCCGATCGAGGGAGAAGCCGAACGGCGCGCCGGCCTTCGCGAGATGGTCGAAACGCTCGGGCAGCTCGGTCGTCTGGGGGTGGATCTCGAAGCGCCGCCAGCCGGCGCGGCGGAGCCAGTCGTCGAGAGTCTTCCGGGTGAAGAACCGGTAGTGGGTGTAGCAGAGCAGGCCGATCGGCAGGTAGTCCCAGCGGCCGGCGAGCAGGTCTTCGACGACCGACCAGTGGCCGACGTTGGGGATTGAGAGGACGATCCGGCCGCCCGGACGGATCAGCTCGCCGGCCCGGGCGAGGAACGCCGCCGCTTCGGGGAGGTGCTCGACGATCTCGCAGCCGAGAACGGCGTCGAAGCGTTCCGGGATGTCGAGCGTCTGCAGGTCGCCCACCAGCACGGCGTGGAGCCGGGTCGCCGCGTCGGCCGCCACCCCCGGGTGCAGCTCGACGCCGGTCACCCGGCAACCGAGCTGCCTCTGGAGATAGGCGCCGGTCACCCCGCGGCCGCAGCCGACTTCCAGCACGTCGCGGACGCCGGCCGGCAGGAACGGCACGACGTCCTCGCGCACTTCGCCGTAATAGTCGATGAATTCGTGGCACAGGCCGGCGGTCTCGATGGCACCGAGACCTTCCGAGATCGAACCGGCCGGCGCGTCGGGATTCCTGAGCAGCCGGTCGAGCGGCACCCGGTCGAGCAGATCGCGAAGCGCCTCGGCGGTGAGCAGGGTGGTCGGTAGGTGCGAGGACGGGGCGGAGGCGGTCGTCGCGGTCGCTTCGGCGGCCAAATACCGCGCCTCCACCCGCTCGAAGCCGCGGAGCGTGTAGACCGGTTCATTGAGGGAAAGACCGGAATCGGTGAGCCGCACCGGCCGCACCTGCGCTGCGCCTTGGGCCAGACGCTCGCGCATCGCGGCGAAGCTGGCCGCGAGAAGCAGGACGTTTTGCGGACCGAGCAGCAGGTAAACATCGGTGTCTGCCGGGTCGCCCGGCGGCAGCCCGGTCGGGTTTTCGACCAGGGTGACGGAATCGAAGACGCGGCGCGCTTCGAGCACGAGGTGCGAGAGCAGGTAGCGGAACTCCGGCGAACCGGCGCTTTCGGGGTCGAGGGCTTTCAAGATGCGGAGCGAGGCCATGACGACGGGATTCTACGTGCGCCGAGCGCGCCGCGCCGTCCTCGCCGTCCGGGGCATTAGAATCGGCCGGCCATGACCGAACCCCTTCGTAAACCCGGCGCCCCGGTGGCGCTCTCGGTGGTGATCCCCGCCTACAACGAGGAGGAACGGCTCGGGCCGAGCTTGGAACGGGCGATCGCCTATCTCTCGGCCAGGCAGGCGAGCGACGGCGAAACCTTCGAAATCCTGGTCGCCGACGACGGCAGCTCGGACCGGACGGTCGAGGTGGCCGAGCGCTTCGCCGGTCAGGGAGTGCGCGCGATCCGCCTGCCACGAAATCGCGGCAAAGGCGCGGCGGTGAAAGCCGGTCTGCTCGCTTCGGGGGGCGAGCGGGTCCTGGTGTCGGACGCGGATTTTTCGACCCCGATCGAGGAGATCGAAAAGCTCGAAGCGCATCTCGGGCAGGCCGAGGTCGCGATCGGCAGCCGGGCAATCCGCGGGGCCGACGTGCGCGAGCGCCAGCCGTTCTATCGAGTCCTTCTGGGCAAGGCGGGCAACAAGGTGATCCGGCTGTTCGCCGTGCGCGGAATCGCCGACACCCAATGCGGCTTCAAGCTGTTCGAGGGCCGGGCGGCGCGCGCCCTCGCCGCGGATTTGACGATCGAAGGTTTCGCCTACGACGTCGAGCTGTTGTGGCTGGCCAAGAAGCGCGGGCTCCGGATCGCCGAGGTGGGGGTCATCTGGGTCAACTCCGCCGCGTCGAAAGTCGATCCACTGCGCGCGGCGTTCTCGGCGCTTCGCGACGTCGTCCTGATGCGCCTGCGGCGGCGTCCCGGCTCCAAAGACTCCCGAGGCGAAGTTTGATCCCGGTGAATCCCGCCCTTCCTTTGCTCGCTCTCGCGGCGATCCTGCCGCTGTTCTGGCCGAGGCGACGAAGGGCGGCCGAGGAGGAGACTCCCGACCCGACGGGTCTTCGCGCCCGGCTCGGCGAGTTGGGTATCCCCTGGGCGGTCGCGGGTTGGATGGGGATCGCCCTACTCGCCCCCGCCCTCCTGATCCCCGACGGTATCCCCAGCCCGGCGGCGGATCTCGCGTCGGTGGCGCCTTGGGCAGCGAGCGAAGCGGGTCTCGCGGGCCTTTCCGGCAATCCGGTCCTGCGCGACGTGACATTCCAGATCCAGCCCTGGCTGGTGTTCTTGAAGCGCGAGCTGGCCGCCGGCCGGTGGCCGAGCTGGAATCCCTATTCGTTTGCCGGCGCGCCGTTTTGGGCCAACGGCCAATCGGCGCCGCTCTTTCCCCTCCACCTGATCTTCGCGTTGCTGCCGCTCCAAGTCGGTTTCGTCGTCCTCCCTTGGCTGCGGATCGTGCTCGCCGGGTGCGGTGCCTGGCTGCTCGCGCGCGAAATCGGACTTTCGCGGCCGGCCGCCCTGTGGGCGACGATCGGTTTTCCGCTCTCCGGCATGCTGGTGAGCTTCCTGCTTTTCCCGATGGGCAACGCGCTCGCGCTGGTTCCTTGGGTGCTCTGGGCGGTCGAGCGGTTGGCCGCCGGACGCTCGGGCGGCGCGCTGCTTGCTCTCTGTGCCGGATTTCAACTTCTCGGCGGTCATCCCGAAACGTCGATGCATACCGCGCTTCTCGCCGGGCTCTACCTGCTGGTGCGCGGTGCCGCCGGCCGGGCCTGGGCGACCTGGGGCCGGTTCGCCGCGGCCTGGACGCTGGCGGCCGGAATCGCGGCGGTTCAGATTCTGCCGCTCGCGCTGCTTTTGCCCTCTACAGCCAAGTGGGGGAGCGCCATCTCGGCTTCCGGCTTCCCTCCCCTCGGCCTTCTGCTTCTCCAACCGCTGCGCCTGGTGCTACCCCAGCTCTACGGCCATCCGGCGCTTAGCACCTGGTGGGGGCCGTTCAATTATTCGGCGACCGCCGTCTACGCCGGGGCGCTCGCCCTGCCGTTTGCCGTGGCCGGGCTGGGCGGTTGGCGGACCGATCGCCGGGTGCTCGGGTTGGCCGCGATCGTCGTCTTCTGCATCCTCGGGGCGTACCACTTGCCGGGCGTTCACGATTTGCTCGCGGCACTTCCGCTGCTCGGCCGGGCGGCTCACCATCGGCTGATTTTCGGCCTGGAGCTTGGGCTGCCGCTGCTCGGTGCGGTGGGGATCGATCGTTGGCTTGCCGGGAAAGGGCGTGGCCTGCTCGCGGGAGGCGCGGTTGTGGCGGCGATGCTCGCGGCGGCTTGGATTGCCCTTGGCGGAACATTCCGCGAGCATGGCCTTGCCGCAGGGCAAATCGGTTGGACCGTGGCCGTCCTCGGGCTGGCGCTCGCCGTGGTTCTCTCCCTGAGGCTCTCGATCGAAACGCGCTGGCGGGTCGTGCTCCTGTTGCCCGCCCTGCTGCTGATCGATCTGCTGATCGCGCACGGCCGGATCGTGCCGGGACTGTCGTTCGCCCGGTTTTACCCGGAGACCGGCGCGGTGCGCTTTCTTGAAGGCAAATCGGAACGGGTGGCGGCGCTCGGCGAGCAGCTGCGGCCGAACTCGGGGCTCGTGTACGGCCTGCGCGATCTGCGCGGCGACGATCCGGTGAAGCTCGCGAGCTTCGAAGCCGCCTACGGCGCGCTTGGGGCTTCGGACCCGGTCTATCTGCGGCCGATCGAACGCTGGGGCGATCCGCGGCTCGACGGCTGGGGCGTGCGATGGGTGCTCGGAGGGCCGGCCGAGGCGCCTCCGGTCGCCGGGTGGCGGCTCGCCTATGCCGGGGGCGACGCACGGGTCTGGGAACGGCCTACGGCGCAGCCGCTGGTGCGTTGGGCGGAGGGTTCTTCCGAGGGCTTGACGGTCGAAGAGGCGAAGCCGGGGCTCTGGCGGATCGGGGTACCCGGTGCAGGTGCCCGTCCCCAGCCCCCTCGCCGTCTGGTCGTGGCGGAAACCTGGGCGCGCGGCTGGCGTGCAGTCTTGCGGACCGAGCGGGCCCACCGCGATCTGACGGTCGAACCGGCCGATCGGGGCACCGCGCTCGCGATCGATCTTCCGGCGGGAGAGCCGGAGCGGTGGGAGGTCGATCTGAGCTACCGGGCGCCCGGGCTCATTGCGGGTGCCGCGATCACCCCGCTCGCGCTGGTGGCCGTCTTAGCGCTGCGAAGGCGAGAGAGACCGGCGTGACCTCCTCGATGCTCCAGATTCGGCCCACCGAGCCGGACGATCTGCCGGCTCTTTCCGCCCTGTTCGACCGCCGATTCGGCCGGCCGCTCCCGGAAGCCGAGTGGATTTGGAAATACCGGCAGTTGCCGGGAGAGGGACGCAGCTGGGTGGCTTCGCTCGGCACTCCCGGCGAGGAGGTCCTCGCCCACGCCGGGGCGCTCCGCCTGGCGGCCCGCTGGCGCGGCGGCGAAGGCGGAATCTGGCAACTGGTCGATTGGGTCGCGGCCGAGCGATCGCGGCACCTGCGGCCGCCGTTGGTCGATCTGGGACGCGCCCTGCTTACCGACCTGCCGGCCGAAGGGGAGGCGCCCTGGATCTTCGGCTTTCCGAGCGATCGCCACTTTCGCCTCGGGCAACGGGTGTTCGGCTACCGGCCGCTAGCCGAGATCGCCCCGCTCGCCGGAGAGGTCGCCTCGGTGGCGGAGGGGCACGAGATCCCCTGGAGCGACGTGGCGCCCGACGATTCCGCGGAGATCTGGACGGCTTCGGGAGGGGAATACGGCGTGGCGCGCTCGGCGGCGTTCCTCAACTGGCGCTACCATGCCCGGCCGGAGCGCTATTACCGCGTCTATCGGCCGGAGGCGTCCGGCGCGCGCGGTCTCGCGGTCGTCGCGTTCGCCGACCGGGAGGCGCAGGTGGCGGAGCTCTGGCTGCCGCCCGGCTCCGATTGGCGGGCGAGCCTCGCCGGAATCGCCGCGGATCTCGCCGGTGCGGGAATTGAGCGCTGGACGGTTTGGCCGGCTCCGGCCGGGCGGGAGGATTTGGACGACGCTCTGGCCGAGCTGGGACTGCGCCCGATGGAGGAGCGGATCGTCCTCGGCTGCCGCGGTCGGCACGACGGACCCGATCCGGTGGAATCCGCGGCGGGTTTCTACTACGCGATGGGAGACTATGACCTGGTCTGAGCGTATCCCTTTGAGGGTTCTCGCGTCCCTGGCGCTCGCGCTGCTCGCCGGGTGCGGTTCGCGCTCGTCGTCGCATTTCGACCTCGGCGAGCAGGTGCGCGCGAAGCGTTTCTCGGTCGGGGCCGCCGCGGTGGCCGCGGGGAAGGAGAGCCACCCCGGCCTCGCGTTTACCCGAAGCCCCTCGCTCGAACGGATCGAGGTCGGACGCGAGAGCCGGCCGGCGGTGATCACCTCGGTCGAGCCTTGGGTCTGGCGGGGGAAGGTGCCGCCGGGGGGGCGGCTTCATCTGGGGGTACAGGCCCTGCCGCTCGGCTGGCAGGTGGCCCAAGCGCTCGAAGTCACGGTCGAGGTCCAAGCGGACGCCGGCCGGGAAGTAGTCGCGGTTGGGCGACGGCCGAAGGGCGACGATCCGCGCTGGCTCGACCTCGAAGCCGATCTTTCGCCCTGGGCCGGGGAGGAGATCGGGCTCACCGTGCGTCCGGCGCTCGTCGGCCTGCTCGCCGAGGACCGTTCGACGCCGCTGATCGCGTGGAGTCCCGCGCGGCTTTCTTCGACCGAAACGCGGCAACAGGCCCGGCCGGGAGATGAACGTCCGAACGTCCTGTTCATTCTGATCGACACGATGCGCGCCGATCACCTGACGCCTTACGGGTACAAGCGCGACACTTCCCCCGAGATCGCGCGCTGGCTGGCGGCCCAGGGGACCACGGTCGAGACCGCCTACAGCCAGGCGCCTTGGACGCTGCCGTCGCTCGCTGCGATCATGAGCGGGCGCTATCCGGGGGAGTTTCTCGGCGATCCGGTCGAAACGTTCGCGCTGCCGAAAGACGTTCCCTCGATCGCCGAACGGTTCGCGCTCGCGGGGTATGCGACGGCCGGATTCATCGGCAATCCGACGCTCCATGAAGGCAACGGCTTCGCTCGCGGCTTCGGCACGTTCTACACCCCGGCGCCCGATCCGATCTCGATGAACCTCCATGGCGGGGGGCTCACCGACCGCGCGCTCCCTTGGCTTTCGGCCCATTCGCAAGGCGCCGGGCGACCGTTCTTTCTCTACGTTCATTACATCGACCCGCACGACCCGTACGACTCGCCGGAATTGAAAAACGGCGTGAGCGCCTTCGATCCGGACTATCACGGCAAGATCGGCGTCGATTGGATTCACGGCATCTACACCGGCCGGCTGCAGCTCTCCGATCCGGCGCGCGACCTGGCGCACATCGCGGCGCTCTACGACAGCGAGATCCATTACGCGGACGCCCAGGTCGGCCGGCTGCTCGCGGCGATCCCTCCCGAGGTACTGGCGAACACCTTGGTCGTGGTGACCGCCGACCACGGCGAGGAGCTGCTCGACCATGGCGGCTGGAAGCATGGCCAGACGCTCTATGACGAGCAGATCCACGTGCCGCTGTTCTTCCGCTGGGACGGCAAGATCCCGGCGGGCAAGCGTTTGCCGGGCGTCGTCCGGCTGCTCGACATCGCGCCGACGCTCGCCGCGGCGATCGGCGCCAAGGCCGATCCGGCCTGGGACGGCGTCGATCTTCTGCCCGCTTTGGAAGGGCGCGGCGCGGTGCCGAGGAAGCCGGCTTTCGCCCAGCACCTGTCGAGCGGGCCGTTGCGGGTGGCGACGATCGTCGACCGGATCAAGCGGATTCGCTTCAACCGATCGGAGGCGTTCAAGCCAGAGAACGAGCTGCAGGAGCATCTTTGGACGCTCGATCTCGGCCGGATGCCCGCGGAGGAGCTGTTCGACCTGGCGGCCGATCCGCGCGAGCGGAAGAACCTGATCGCCGATCCGGCCGCGGATCGCCCGCCGCTCTCGTCGATCGACCCGATCCTCTCGGCCCAGCTCGACGAGCAGCTGCGCGGCTTAAGGGTGGCGGTCCGCCCCTGCCCGGCGGGCGCCCGGCTCGGTGGTAGCATTGCGTTCGATCGGGCTCCGGAGAACGTGTTGTCGCTGTTCTTGGCACCGGGAGACCGGGTCGAGATCGTCGGCGCCGCAGTGCGCTTCGACCTGCTCTGCGAGTCGAGCGCGCGGCGGACGAAAGGTTTTCTGATCCATGGCGAGACCGGCGCTTCGGTCTCGATCACGGCGCAGATCGGCGGCAAGCCGCTCCCTGGGGCTGAGATTCGGCTCGGAGGCGGAGCGCCTTACGGCATAGGCCCGATCGCCGCGTCGGCGCTCGAAGCGCGGCGCTTCCCGCTCGCCGCGCCGGGCGGTGTGCTTTGGCTCTGGCGTCGAGACGATCTCGGCCGCCCCGCCGCCTCGGCCGCGAGCGAGGAAACCGAGAAGAGCCTGCGTGCTCTGGGATACATCCAGTGACCTCGACCCTCAAGACCTCACCGCCCGGCACGAGCGAACGCGTCGCCGCGGCGAGCGCTCTGGCGATCGCCCCGCATCCCGACGACGAGGTACTCGGATGCGGGGGCCTGCTCGCCCAACTCGCCGCCTCGGGCGCCGCCGTGCGGGTGCTGTTCCTGTCGGATGGTGGCGGGGGAGTCGAAAACGTCGAGGATCGCGCGGCCTATCGGGCGCGGCGTCGGGACGAGTCGGCGCGCTCGGCGGAGATCCTCGGGCTGGCCGGGTGCGATGCCCTCGGCCTTCCGGACGGTGCGCTCTCCGATCATCTGGACGAAATCGCCGCGGGAATCCGGCGCGCGGTTCTTTCGCAGCGGCCGGAGCTGCTGCTGGTTCCCTCGCCGCTCGAAGCGAGCGGCGACCATCGCGCGGCTTTCGCGGCGCTCCACCGCCTGCTGGCGCCGCTGCGGGTTGGATCGGTGTCCTCCGACGGCGCCCTCTCGGGATTCGAAGATCTGCGCATTCTGGCCTACGAGGTGAACCGTCCGGCGTTCCCGGACCTGCTGGTGGACGTCTCGGCCGAGGCCGATCTTCTCGAACGGGCGTTTGCCGCGCACCCGAGCCAGGCCGAGCGCCATCCGTATTGGAACGCGGCGCTGGGGTTACGCCGCCACCGGACGCTGTCGCTCCCGCCGGGAGTCGCTCTCGCCGAGGGCTATCGCCGCCTGAGCGTCGATGACTTTCGCACCCGCAGCGCCGCCCAGCTGATCCGCCATCTCGGCGGCTTGCCCGAGCTGTTGGAGGTGCGTGAGGGGCCGAGCGTTTCGGTGGTCGTGCGCACCAAGGACCGGCCGGAGCTGCTCAAGGAAGCGCTCGGTTCGCTTGGCGTACAGACCTATACGCGAGTCGAGGTGGTCCTTGTCAACGACGGCGGCACGCCGCCGCAAATTCCAGCGGATTTTCCCCTGCCGATCGTGCGCGTCGATCGGGCGGAACCCCGCGGCCGGGCGGCTGCCGCTCAAGCGGGGATCGAAGCGGCGACCGGTACCTACGTAAGTTTTCTCGACGACGACGATCTCGCCGCCCCTGAGCACCTGGCGACGCTCGCGGGACTGGCTCAAGGGGCGGGAGTTCGCATCGCGTATACCGACGCAGCGGTTGCGATCTACGAGCTGGGTGGTTCGACCGGTGCGCCGGGCTGGAGTTGCCGCGAACGCCGTCTTCCGTACAGCCGCGATTTCGATCCCGACCTGCTGCTGCTCGACAACTACATCCCGTTCAACACCCTCCTGATCGAACGGGAGCTGCTCGCGGCGGCGGGACCGCTCGATGACTCGCTGCCGTTTTTCGAGGACTGGGATCTGCTGATCCGGCTCGCGGCGCTCGCGCCGTTCCACCACTTGGCGGCCGTGACCTGCGAATACCGACACTTCCGCGGGGCGCCGCATCACATCTTTGGCGAACGGCCGCGCGAGCGGGGCGATTTTCTCGCGGTCAAAGAGCGGGTGATCGCGAAACACGCCGGCCGGATCGGTCCGGACGTGCTCGCGCGGGCGATCGACACCCTGCGTCGCGAAGAGGTCGAAGCGCGCGAAGAGGCGGCGGGCCGGAAGGCCGAGAGAGACGGGTTGCGCGGCGAGCTTGCGGCGGAGACCTCTCGATTCGCCACGTTGGAGCGGGCGCATGCGGATCTCTCGCGCGAACGGTTCTCCTGGGAGGAGCGCTACCACGAGGTGAACGGAGCGCAGGCCGCCCTTCTCGCCGAGCAGGCGCGGCAGGCCGCGGACCTCACCCGGCTCTACGAGGACGAGCGGGCGTTGCGCGCGACGATCGACGACCAGACGGCGCATCTGGGCCGCACCTATGCCGAGATCGAGCGGCTGAACGGGCTGATCCGCGCCATGGAATCGACCCGCGCCTGGCGTCTGCACAAGCGGCTCGCCCGCTGACTTTCGCTGATTTGCCGATGCCGCCGCCCCCCCGCGTCGCAATCCTTTCGAGCGAACCGATCCGTCCGCGGATGGCCGGAATCGGCATTCGCTACGCCGAGCTGGCGCGCCGTCTGCCGGGGCTCGGCATCGAGGTCCGGCTGATCTCGCCCGCGACGCCCGAAGAGATGCTCGCCGCGGTGCCGCTTGAGGCCTCTCAAGTCGCCCGCTTCGAGCGTGGCCGGCTGAAAGAGCTGTGCGCCGGCTGCACCTCCGTGGTCGCACAGGGCCAGCTCGGCAACGATGCGGTGGTCGAGCTCGGTTCGGCGTCCGGTTTGCCGGGTGCCTTGCCGGTGGCGATCGATCTCTACGATCCCTGGCTGATCGAGAACTTCGCGTACGTAGAGAGCCTTGGGCTCGATCCCTATCGCAACGACCACGCCACCTGGGTGCTCCAGATGTCGCGCGGCGACTTCTTTCTCTGCTCGTCCGACGAGCAACGGACGTTTTATCTCGGATTCTTGGCCGCGCTCGGCAGAGTCAATCCGGAGCGGCTCGTGGGCGATCCCGATCTTTCCGGTCTGATCGCTCCGGTGCCGTTCGGAGTCCCGGAAGAGCTGCCGCTGCACGCCGCGTATCTGCCGCCGCGTAGCCTGGGCGAAAAGCGCCTGCTCTTCGGCGGCCTCTACGACTGGTACGATCCCTGGACGTTGCTCGACGCCCTGGACGCCCTCGACCGGCCCGATTGGACGCTGCTGTTGATCGCCAACCCGAATCCCGAAAATACGCCGCAGCGGCTGCTCGGCGAAGTCGAAGCCCGCTGCCGTTGCCGCGGCGTCTGGGGGACGCGCGTACAGCTGCTCGATTGGGTGCCTTCCGAACGGCGTTACGACCTACTGCGCGACGTGGACGTGTTGGTCGCCCCGCACCGGCCGACGCTCGAAACCCGCCTTTCCCTGCGCACCCGATTCCTCGACGCGCTCGCCGCGGGCTGCCCGGTGATCACCAGCGAAGGGGGTGCGATGAGCAGGATGCTGATCGAGCACCACGCCGGGCGTGTGGTCCCCGCGGGCGACGCGGCAGCGCTCGGGGTCGCCTTGGTGGACGCGGTCAAAAAAATCGACGGTGACGCCTTTCAGGCCGGCGCCGCCCGGCTGCTCGAAGGGTTTCGCTGGGAACGGGCGCTTGCGCCGCTGGTCGCGTTCTGCCGCGAGCCGAGAATCGATCCGACCAAGGAGAGATTCGCCCGAGCGCTGCCTACGGGGGCGCCCGCCGATTCGCTCGCGTTCCGGCTGAGGCGACGCATCCGGCGGATGCTTGGGAACCGATGAAGCCCGCCAAAGTCTCCGTCGCCGTCCTCTCCTGGAACGGCCGTCACCATCTAGAAACCTGCCTCGCGGCGCTCGCCCACCAGAACGATCCGGGCGTGCCGTGGGAAATCCTGGTGCTCGACAACGGCTCGACCGACGGCACCGCGGAGTGGCTGCGCCGCGATCCGCCGCCGGGGCTCAGCCATTTGCGGCTGATCGAGAGCCCGGTCAATCTGGGATTCTGCGCCGGCAACAACCGCCTGGTGGCCGAAGCGGCGGGCGACGCGGTGGCGTTCCTGAACAACGACACGCGGCCCCGTCCCGATTGGCTCTCGGGGCTGGTGGCGGCCTTCTCGGCGGCCGCTGACGACGTCGCGGCGGTCTCCGGTCAAATCGTCGATTGGGCGGGCGAGCGGCTCGATTTCGCGCGCGGCGCGATGACCTTCGATGGACACGCGTTCCAGATCGACTACCGCCGGCCGCTCGAACGGGCGAAAGTGCCGGCCGACGGCGAGGAGCTGTTGTTCGCCTGCGGCGGCAACCTTTTGATCCGCAAAAGCTCGTTTCTCGCCGCGGGCGGATTCGACGAGGCCTATTTCGCTTATCTCGAAGACGTCGATCTCGGCTGGCGCCTCTGGTCGGGCGGTGAGCGGGTGACGTTCGCCCCCGGCGCGGTCGTCCACCATCGATCGAGCGCCACGAGCGACCTGCTCGGCCTGTTCAACCGCGGCTTCCTGTTCGAGCGTAACGCGTTCTTGACCGCCTACAAGAACTACGAGCCGGGAACCTGGGAACGGCTGATGCCCGCGGTCCTGCTGGCGTTTCTCTCGCGGACGCAAAGCATGCTGGTCGAAAACAACCCGGGCGCCGCGGCGTTTGCGATCGACCCCTACGCCGGTTGGATCGCCAACACCGCGCCCGGCAAGCGCGGCCCGAATGGAGATTCCGGCGCCGTTTCGGTGGCGCCCCCCCCGCCTCGCGAGCCCTGGACCCCGGCGGGAATCCTCCGTCGCTTCCGCCGCCACGGCGCCCGCGAATCGCTCCGCCGAACGTTGGTCAAGATCGCCGCGCGCCTCGGGTCCGATCCGGCGCGCGATGCCGAAATGCGGGCGCCGCGGGTGACCGACGAGCGGACGATCGCGCAGTTCCGCACCGTCGCCTATCTGCTCGGTCATTTGGATGAAGCCGCCGGCAAGAGAGCCGCGATCCAGGCCCGCAGGAAGCGCTCAGACCGCGAAATCTTCGCCCGTTTTCCGCTCTACCTCGTGCCCACCTACCCCGGCGACGCCGACCTGTTCGCGAGCGAAGGTTTTTCGAGCTGGCTGCCCGAAGAGTTGCCGATCGTCCGGGCGCTGCTCGCTGACCTGATGGACGTCGGATGAATCACCCCCCAGCCCGGCTCGAAGAGGGCGACGTCTCGGTTCCGTCGCGCAGGAAGAGCCGGCTGCGGCGGGCGCTTCCTTTTCTCTTCGTCGTGGCGATCCTGCTCGCGGGGGCGGGCGTTGCGGTCTGGGTGAATCCGCTCGGCCTCTGGCGCGCCTACGTGCGGCTGCGGCTTTCGTTTTCCGGGCTCGAACATCGGACGATGGCGGGGCCGCGGGGCAAGCTCAGTTACTGGATCGGCGGCGCCAAGAATTCTCCCGGTCCGACGCTCGTCCTGGTCCATGGCCTGGGCAACGACGCGGGGGTCTGGGCGCAGTCGGTCCCCGAGCTGGTGAAGAACCATCGGCTGATCTTGATCGATCTCCCGGGTCACGGCGGTAGCGCTCCTGCCACGGGACCGCTGTCGATTTCCGACGAGGTCGCCGGACTCGAAGCGCTGCTCGCGGCGCATGCGCGGGGAGGCCCGCCGCCGATCCTGATCGGCAACTCGCTCGGCGGGTGGGTCGCTCTGCTCTACGCCGAGCGTCATCCGGAGCGCGTGTCGCGTCTGGTCCTGGTCGATACCGGCGGTCTGCTCTACGAGCCGAAGGTCCGGTTTCTGGTCCGCAATCGAGCCGAGGCGCGGGTGTTCACCAATGCGTTGCTCGGGCCGCGGATCCCGCCGCTGCCGGGTTTCCTGCTCGACGACGTGGTGGAGAAGCTACAGGCTGGGCCGGCTCCGCGCCTCTTCGCGAGCTTTGCCCGAAGCGATTTTCTCGATGGTCGTCTCGCCGCGATCGCAACCCCCACCGATTTGATCTGGGGCGGTGCGGACGAGCTGTTTCCGCCCGATCTCGGCAGGCGCTACGCCCGAGAGCTGCCGCGGGCGCGTTTTCTCCTGATCGCGGCATGCGGCCATACACCCCAAGCCGAATGCCCAGAGGATTTCTTGGCGCACCTGCTCTGGGTTCTCAAAGAACCGCCGCCCGGTCCCATCCGCGACGTGCCGGTCGAACCCTGGCGCGATCCGGCGGAACGCCCCGCGGGCAAGCCGCCCGCTCCCTAGGCGATTCGGCGAAGCCGCACGCGCAGGCCGCTCTTCGGCTCCGGCGGGATCTTGCTCCAGTCGTACGAGAGGTCCTGGGCCTCCGGAATCTCCCACTCGTAACCGCGGAGCAGCTCGATCGCGAACGCCGACATCATGAGCGTCGCGAAGTCGAGCCCGGGGCACTTGTGGCCGGTCGAGGGTCCCGCCCCCTGCGGCGCGTAGCCGAAAGGATGTTTCTTGTCTTCGGCCCGGGCGGGAGAGAAGCGTCCGGGGTCGAAGGTCTCCGGCTGCGGATAGATCTCCCCCGCGAGTAGCGACGTGCGATGCGACCAGAGAACCATCCACCCCTCGGGAACCCGTTGGCCCGATAGCTCGAAGTCCCGCCGCGCGCGGCCGAAAAAGACCGGCACGATCGGGCAGGTCCGTTTTGTTTCCTGAACCACCTGGTAGAGAAACGGAAGGCGCCGGAGCGTTCCCGGCGACAACGGCTCGGCGGGAGCCGCCGCGATTTCGAGCACCAGGCGTTGGCGTACTTCTGTGTGCTCCGCGAGCGCGAGCAGCAGCGCCGCAAGCTCGGACCAGACGATCAGCCCGGCGACCACGATGTGGTGCAGTTCGACCTTCAGCTCCTCCATGCCGATACCCGCGCCGTCTTTCGCCTTCGCGGCGAGAATGCGCGACAGGCCGTCTTCCCGAGGAGTATCGAGGTGCTCGGCGATCGCCGTCTCGAATCGCGCGAGAATGCGATCAAGGGCGGCCTTTGCCTTGGTGTAGGCGGTGCCCGGCAGTGGCAGGGGAAGAGCCGAGAAGCCGGCCAGCACCATCGCGTAGTCGGCGGCGAACGCTTCGAGCACGGGACCGCGGGGGATGCCCAGGACGCAAATGCAGATGGTTTCCAAGGCCAAGCGCTTCGTCTCCGCGACGGCGCGAACCTCGCCGCGCTCCGCCCAGGCGGCCAGAGCTGCCGCCACCTCGCGCTCGATCGCCGGCAGATAGGCGGCATACGCCTCGGGCGTGAAGCCGGCGAGCACGAAATCCTTGCGCCGCCGGTGCTCCGCCCCATCGAGCAAAGGCAAGCTGATCTTGCCCATCAGCTCCGCCACGTGCGGCACCATGGCTCCCGAGCGCAGAATCCGCTCCTCGTCGTTGAACGCCTCGGTCGCCTCAGGCCCCGAAATCACCACCGTCTCCCGGCCGAGAATGCGGGTGCGGAACACCGGCCCGAACCGCGCCACCCGCTCGGCACAGAAGCCGAACCCGTCGGCCAGGAACGGCCGGGTCTCGCCGATCCAGGGCAGGCCGGACCGGCCGGGTGGGAGGGAGATCGACGAAGGACGATCGGACGGAGAGGGCATGGGAAACCTCCGGAAACAAGATTTGGATCGGAATTGAAATCCTTCTACGCGGCAGAAACGGATTTGGACGACGGGGAATCCACCGCTACCATACGCCGTCGAGATTCCCCCCAACCGAAAGGACATTCCATCCCATGACGGATACGCGTATCGAGAAGGACAGCCTGGGCGAGATCGAGGTGCCCGCCACGGCCTACCATGGGGCGCAGACGGAGCGGGCGTTCCGCAATTTCCCCGTTTCGGGTCTTCGTTTTCCGCGCCGGTTCATCGCGGCGCTCGGGAGCATCAAGCGGGAGGCCGCGACGGTGAACGAGGGGCTCGGGCTGGTGCCGGGCGACGTCGCGGCGGCGATCCGGTCGGCGGCCCAGGAGGTGGCGGAGGGCAGGCTCGACGAGTACTTTCCGCTCGACATCTTTCAGACCGGCTCGGGCACCTCGACCAACATGAACGCCAACGAGGTGATCTCGAACCGGGCGATCGAGGCGATGGGCGGAAAGATGGGATCGAAGTCGCCGGTCCATCCGAACGACCACGTGAACAACGGCCAGTCGAGCAACGACGTGATCCCGACCGCGATTCACGTTTCCGCCTATTCGGGGATTGCCGAGGATCTGGAGCCGGCTCTCGCGCGGCTTGCCGCCGCACTCGACGCCAAGGCGCGCGAATTCGACGACGTGGTGAAGATCGGCCGCACCCATCTTCAGGACGCCGTGCCGGTCCGGCTGGGGCAGGACTTTTCGGGCTATGCGCAGCAGGTGCGCTACGGGCTCGACCGCCTCGCGGCGGCCAAACCGCGGCTTGCGGAGCTGGCGCTCGGCGGCACCGCGGTGGGGACCGGACTGAACGCCCACCCAGATTTCGCCCCCCAGGTGATCGCGCGGCTCGCGGCGGCCTCCGGCCATCCGTTCGTGCCTGCGCCGAACAAGTTCGAGGCGATGGGCGGCAAGGACGCGGCGGTGGAGACCTCGGGGGCGCTCAAGACGATCGCCGCTTCGCTCGCGAAGATCGCCAACGACCTACGCTGGCTCGCTTCCGGTCCGCGCTGCGGGATCGGCGAGATCTCGTTGCGCGATCTCCAGCCGGGCAGCTCGATCATGCCGGGGAAGGTGAACCCGGTGATCCCCGAGATGGTCCTGATGGTCGCGGCGCAGGTGATCGGCAACGATGCGACGATAACGATCGGCGGAATGGGCGGCAATTTCGAGCTGAACGTAATGATGCCGGTGATCGCCTACAACCTGCTCCAGTCGATCGAGATCCTGGCCAACGCCGCGAAGCTCCTCGCCGAACGCTGTGTCGAAGGCATCACCGCTAACCGCGAGCGTTGCGAGGAGCTGGTTGAAAAATCTCTCGCGATGGTCACGTCGCTGGTGCCCAAAATCGGCTACGACGCGGCGGCCGAAATCGCCAAGGAATCGGTGAAGACCGGCAAGACGGTGCGCGAGATCTGCCGCGAAAGAAAAGTCCTCCCCGAAGACGAGCTGCGCGAAGCGCTTGATCCGCGCGGCCAGACGGAAGGCGGCATTCACGCCGGAGGCGGCGCGGGAGGTTGATTCGCGGTGAATCCGCACCGCCGCGGGCTCGGACGTTTGAGGTCGCAATTTGCGACCTCAAACGCTCGGTCGGGCTCAAGAGCTCATCTACGGACCCGGCTTTTCGGGAGGCGCAAAGCCGATGCGGCGCCGACGCGGAGTGGCCGGCAAGGACATCAAGGCGCGGATCGCGGCGAAGACTTCGTGGAACCGCGCGTCGGTTCGCTGTTCCAGATCTTCCAGTTTGCGGGCGATCTCCCCGTGGGGAGCCAGCGCGTGTCGCATGCGAACGAAGGCTCGAACCACGAGCACGCTCGCCGCGATGGCGCGGGGCGAGCTGAGCACGTTGGCCGCCATGATCGCGCCGTGCTCGGTGAACGCGAAGGGCCGTGTGCGGCGACCTCCGCGGCCCGCGTTTGAGGTCGCAATTTGCGACCTCAAACCGTCGGTTTCCGGCGCGCTCAGTTGAAACGCGAAGTCGGAAGGGAAACGACGGCGATTCCGTTTGACCTGTTCGTTCAATCGCTTGGTCGGTACGCCGAAGATCTCGGCCAGGTCGGAGTCGAGCAGCACTCGTTCTCCCCTGAGGACGATGATCGCGCCCTCGACGGCTTGGGTGGCTTTGCGTAGCTGGGCGGCGGTGGTTTGTTTTTTCGCCATGGACTTCCTCCTTTTCCACCTAAGACGTAAAAGGAGGTCGGAGTCCCGATGGTTTCGGGAATCGAGTTGGCGAAACTCCGCGGGTTCGGACGATTGAGGTCGCAATTTGCGACCTCAATCGCGGTAGCCGGTGAGAAGCCGACAGTTGAACCAAGGCGTGATTGGGGCGTAAAGTCTGCTACGTTCCCGGTGCAGAAGCCGGGTTGCCCAGGCCGCCCTTGTC
>DATMZU010000497.1:0-7776 GCA_035607435.1 Thermoanaerobaculia bacterium
GGATAAGATCGTGTACTCCATGACCATCGTCCACCAGCACGATGAAGTCGGGCAGGTATTTACGCGCCACTGAGCCGAAGCGGTAGGGCACCTCGAAGCCGAGATTCTGGTTCTTGGCGTACGCGTGCACCCTAGGGTGAGCCTCGGCGACGCGGCAGAATTCGGCTTCCCAATCGCTGTCGCAGATCACCAGGTTGACATGGCAGCGGCGCGGGTCCGTCTCCCAGCGGGTCGTCTTCGACGTCGTGAAGTGGACATGGCGGGTCGAGCCCGCGGGGTTGTACGGGTCGAGGACCGCCTTGACCGGGCATTCCCCTACAAGTTTGGAGACGATGCCGCGGGTGATCCGCTCGCAGGCGATATCGGCCAGCACCTCGTACATCAGCTGCGCCGGGTAGGTACCGCCGGTACAGACCAGGTGATGGTCGAGCCACTCGCCCGTGATCCGCTTGAGCTGGCCGAAAAGGTGGAGCTTCGGCTCCTCGCCCGGGTCGCGCCATTTGGTGTAGAGCAGGCGCCGGGTGAGGTGGTAGAGAAGCGTCGAGCGGCGGAGCGCTCCCGTGTGGATCAGATTCAGATCGACCGCCTCGCCAAGGATGCCCTGGTTGCGGGTGACCGAAGGGCCGACCAGATCGGGGGTCAGCTCCAGCGTCGAGTCGTCGTCGAAGCGGGCGGAGAGTTGCTCTTCGGGAAGCTCCACGCGGTACCCTTCGACCCGCGGAAAGCGGATCTCGCAGGCGTCGCGCTCGGGACGGATCGCTTGAACGAGGACCGTCTTCTGCGGCTTCTGGGGTGGCGCCACGACTGGCTTCGCATTGAAGTCGAACGGTATCCCGAGAACGTCCGCGTACTCGACGTTGAACAGCCCTTCGTCGTTCAGGTCGTAGGACTGCCGCCGCAGAGCCCGGCCGATCACCTGCTCGCAGAGGAGCTGGGTGCCGAAGGCGCGAACGCCGAGAACATGGGTCACCGTGTTGGCATCCCACCCTTCGGTCAGCATCGAGACCGAGACGACGCAGCGGATCGAGCCGCCGAGGCGGCCTTTCTTCCCCACCGTGTTCATCACCTCGCGCAGCAGGTCTTCGTCCGTCAGATCGTCCGCTTGGCGGCGGTCTCCGGTGCGCTCGACGATCTCGCGCCGGAAGCGGTCGATCTCGTCGGCCGCCAACTTGCGGAAGTTGTCGTCGAGGGCCTCGCCCCCTTCGAGCTGTTCGCTGTCGATCAGCAGAGTGCGCGGCCGGCCGAGCTTGGCGCCCGAATCGTCGAAATTCCGGAACAGTTCGAGACGGCCGTTTTCCAACACGGTCGTACCGTCTTCGTGCTCCCGCTCGAAACCGGAGATGTAGTCGTAGACCAGCTTCGAGGTCGAGGTGTTGTTGCACACCACGATGAAGCAAGGGGGAACGTCCAGCCCGGCGGCCTCCCACAAGGCAAAAGTCTTGGCGTAGTGGCCGTAGAGAGCGGCAAGCGCGGTCTGGAGCTTCGTCGGCAGCTTGAGCGGATCGAGGCCACCCGCCTTGCCGCGCCCCTTCTTCGGCATGTCCGCGCGGATGTGCTCCCAGAGATTCCGGAACACCGGGACGTCTTCGCCCGGAATGTTGTCCGCGACGGGTACCCGCGGCAGCTTCACGATGCCGCATTCGATCGCATCCATCAGCGAGAAGTCGCTCATCGTCCATGGGAAGAGCGTTCCCTCGGCGTAGCCTGAGCCGCGGAGGAAGAAAGGGGTCGCCGACAGGTCGATCACCCGCAGCAGGCCGAGCTTCTTCTGTACATGTTCGAGACCCGAGATCCAGAGCCGTGCGGCCTCGCGGTTCTGCTCGGCTTCTTTTCGGTCGTCCCCCCGCAATTCGCCTTCGATCGGCTCGCCGGCCTTTTCGCGGTAGCAGTGGTGCGCCTCGTCGTTGAGCACGAGGACGTTCTTCATCCCCATCAGGTCGGGCATCACCCGCTGGAGCATCTGCCCTTCGGTTTCGAGCGTTTTGAGCTCCGGCCCGCGCCCCTGGAGTAGCGCGCGGTTCCCTTTCGCCAAAACGAGAGTCTCGCGCAGCTTGAAGGAGTGGTAATTGGTGATCACGATCTTCGCCCGGCCGAGGTCCGCCAGCAGATCGGCTGGCACCAGCTCGCGGCTCTGGTAATAGCTGTCCGGATCGTTCGGCTGAAGCACCCGCAAGCGATCCTTGATCGTGATGCCGGGCGTCACCACCAAGAAACCGCGGGTAAAGCGCGAGCTGTTCGGCCGGCGCACCGCGTTGATCGTCTGCCAGGCGATCAGCATCGCCATCACCGTCGTTTTGCCCGCTCCCGTCGCGAGCTTGACCGCCAGGCGGGCGACACCGGGGTTCGCCTCCTCGTTCGCCAAGTTCAGATGATCGAGAAAGCGGCGCCCTTCGGCGCCCAGCTTCGGGGCCACCTCGACCAGCCAGATGATCGTTTCGACCGCTTCGACCTGACAGAAGAACGGGCGCAGGTGGCTGAACTTGTGGTGCCGCCAATGGGTCAGCAGCCGAGCCGTCTCCGGCGTCACTCCCCAGCCGTTCGGATTCGGCAGCGCCCGCCAGGCATCGACCGCCTGGCGCAACGCGTTGATCACCGGCGTCGGGTCGTACTTCTGGCTCGCGGTCGCCTGGCCGAAGGCATCCTCCAACGCCAGCTCGGCCTGCTCGGCCCGCCGCTTCTTCGGCTTCGGGATCGGCGACACGTACTGCGCCGATCGCCGACGCTCGATGATCCGGTCCGTCGGCTGGCCGCTCTCGGCTAGCTCCCAGTACCGCGCCGGGTAGTCGTAAGGCGAGTTGAGGATGGGACGCTCAAAAAAAGACGAGGACATTGCGCAAAGGATATGTCAGGGCGGTGCGGCGCGCTCTCCCGATCAGGTGTCCGCACCCCAAAGTCCAAACCACGCAGACCGTCCGCGAAGCCACGCAGGGAATTCCGCGAAACCACGTAGCTCAGAGAGCCAAACCACGCAGAACGGGATTGAAGCCACGCGAAACCACACAAAACCGGCCGATGGAGCTGGCGAAACCACCCAGAAATTCGCTGAAGTCACACAGATGACCCATCAAACCACGCAACGAACCGGTCGAAACCACAATAGGAGCTGTGAAACCACGCAAATCACCGTCCAAGCCACCCGCGGAATGGGTGGCGCCGCTGAGAAATGGACCGAGGTGATCGGAAAATTCGGTCGCGTCGGCGGCGAAGGGGGTCGGTTGCGTGACTTGGACGAATTTCTGGGTGGTTTGAAGGAACTCGTGTGTGGTTTGGTCCAATTCCTGCGTGGCTTCGGCGGTCCGCTGTGTGACTTCAGCGAATTTCTCTGTGACTTCAGTGGTTTTCTCTGTGACTTCAGTGATTTTCTGGGTGGCTTCAGCGAATTTCTCAGTGGCTTGAGCGGTCCGTTCGGTCGCTCCGGCGAATTTCTCGGCGGCTTGAGCGATAGCCGCGGTGGCTGGGGCGATTTTCTGCGTGGCTTGGAGATCCGAATCTCCCGGCTCGGGGGCGGAGCGCGCGGTTTCGGCGCTTCATTCCTCGACTTTCACGATTTTCGCGCAGAGTTTGCGGTAGCGGAGACGCAACCGGCCGCCTTCGCTGTCCACTGGAGCGAGTGCTTCCTCTTCGATCAGCAGCTGAAGGTTGCGCCGCGCGACCCCCCGATCCAGCTCACGGCCGAGCGCGCGATTGAGATCTCGATGGTCGAAGACCTCAGGGAGCGCTTCGAAGACCTGTTCGATCTCTTCGATCACGCTCCAAACCCTGCTTCGCTTGGAGGGCTCCGGGGAGGCGGCCGGCTTCGGCGCGAGGCCCGGCGCGGCGGGATCGGCGCCGAGGAGCCGGGCCGGCGACAGAGCAAATCCTTCGAGCTGGGGCACCAACGGAATGCCCCCCGCGCCGGAAGCGAGCCACACCAGATCGAGCGCCCGGACCTGTGCCTGCCACGCCGCCTCGACGAGGGCGAGCGTTGCCTGGTGCTGCTCATCGAGCTGGCGCCGACGCTGCTCGTAGTCCTCTTGGGTCATCACAGTCCCGGGATTGCAGCATAAAGGCCTGGGAGGCCGCAAGAATCGCAGCCCCTCGCTTGGGTGTCCCCAACGGCAAGTCGCCCTCCAGCGTATACCTCTCAATCCGTCGCACCCACCGAACCTCGATCGACGCAATGCCCGAGCCGGGAATCCTCCATTTACTCCGCCATGGCGGCGAGCCTCTGCTCGACGACATCCTCGCCGGGCGAGGGCTGCGGAAGATCGCCTTGCGCCTGGCGCTCGCGATGACCTTGGGCGCCGCGCTGTATGGGGCGGTGTTCGGCTCTTGGCACGGTCCCCGGCTCGCGCTCTACGTCGCGGTCAAGTTTCCTCTCGTGATGTTCGCGACCACCGCGCTCACCCTGTTGTTCAGCTGGATCGCCGCGCGCTTCCTCGGCCTGCCGCTCCGGTTGGCCCAGGCCGCCGTGTTGACGCTCCTCGCCCTCACGGTGGCGAGCCTGGTGCTCGCGGCGCTTGCCCCGGTCGCCGGCCTGTTTGTTTTCTGCTCGCCTCGGCCGACACCGGAAGCGCGGACCGCGCACAACGTGCTCTACCTGATGCATACCTTCCTGGTGGGGACGGCCGGTTTCGCCGGTACCCGGGCGCTACGCCGCGCGCTCGGCCGCCTGGCGGTGCCCAAGGCCACGGTTCGTGCCGCGTATGCGATCTGGGTCTTCGCCTTCGCGTTCGTCGGCGGCGAGATCGCCTGGGCGCTGCGGCCGTTCGTCGGCAGCGTCTACGCGCCGGTCGCGTTCCTGCGCGAGAAACCGCTCGACGGCAACGTCTACGAGTTCATTTTCACCGACGTGCTCCCCCAGATCGGGCGGAGCCTCGACCAAAGCTTCGACTGATCTAAAGCGAGGGAAATTCCCATGGACGAACCGACCCCTGCCGCCTCGATCCAGCCCGCCCCGCGGGGGCTTGCGGCCTGCCACGAGCTGCTGACCGATCCGCTCGCCCCGGTGCGCCGGGCGATCGCCGGCCGTCCGACCGCCGGCTGGCCGCTCGTCGTCTGCGGCCTGCTCGGTTTCGCGCTCTATGGCGCGGCGGCCGGCATGTTCCAAGGCGGAACCCAGATCGCGGTGGCGGCCTGGAAGGGGACGGCGATCGCCGCGCTGGCGCTCCTCCTCTGCCTCCCGAGCCTCTACGTCTTCGGCGCGCTGGCCGGCGCCCGCTGGACGTATCCCGCCTTCCGCGCGGTGGTGGTCGGCCTGCTCGCGACGCTCGGCATGCTGCTCGGAGGCCTCCTGCCGATCGCCTGGCTCTTCTCCTCTTCCAGCCGCTTCCTCGGCACGGTGGTGTGGATCCACGTCGTGCTTTGGATCGTCGCCCTCGGCCTCGCTTTTCGCTTCCTCTCCGGCGCGTTCCGCGAGCTGGGAGCCCGCGGCGGTTCGTTCCTCTGGCTCGCGCTGTTCCTGTTCGTCTCTTTCCAGGTCACCACCCTGCTCCGCCCCGTCCTCTGGCGCCCGGCGGGCGCGCCGGTTCTACGCCTGGGCGAGAAGAAGAGCTTCTTCGAGAACTTCGGAGACGTTTTCGACGTGAAGCCGGCGGAAGCGAAGTCTCCTGAGAAGAAAGAGCCTGCGAAGGCACCGCAGGGAGCACCACCAGCCGCGGCGGCCGAGGCGCCCAAGCGCTGAGATTTGCTTTTCTCTGGGGGCGCCGAGCTCCAGCTCGGCTGTTTTGGCGATCTTCGCCGCCTCGGTGCCGAGCTGGAGCTCGGCGCCCCCAGAGAAAACACTCAACGGAATGCAGGCCGCAGATCCAGTGCCGCCACGATCTCCTCGACGTTGAGCTCCGGCACGAACATCTCGGGCGCCAGACGCGCGAGGTGGTCTTCGACGAGCGGCAATCCTCCCGGAAGATCGGGGAGGGTTTCGCGCGCCTCGGCGCTGGCGGCGTAGCGGAAGTGGGGGCAGCCCTCGGGGGTGTTTTCGCGCAGGAGGCGATCGACCAGGCCGCCGGTGGCGGGGTTGACCCGGCCGACGACGCCTTCTAGAAAGATCATCGCCGCCGGTCCCTCTTCGGCGAAGCGCGCGGCCACCTGCCCCGCCTCTTCCGCCAGGCGGCGGGCGGCGAGCGGGTACTTTGGCGCGAACGGCCGATCGACCGGCCCGGCGAGCTGGCGGGCGATCCGCGCTTTCAGCTCCGCGAAGGTCCAGCGCTCCGTCCCCTCGAAGCCGAGCAGGTCGAAACGGTCGCGGGCACCCACCCGGACTTTGCCGTGCTCGGAGCGGACGCTGGTCGGCGAATTGAAATAGTCGCGGCCGGAGAGGGGGTCGGCCACGGGGGGGAAGAAGCCGAACAGCCGGCCGTCGAGATCGCGCCCGCCGTGGGCCTCGCGCTCCGCGATCTCCGACTCAACCCGGGCGGCGAAGCCGGGATCGCCGAGCCACTTCGCGGGCTCCGCGGCGACGCGGGTGAGAACTTCGATCGAGGCGACCGCGCCGTCCCATCGGGAGAGCGCCAGCCGAGCCACCGCCTCTTCGAGGTCGAGCACCCGCCCTCCGCGATGCGCGGCGAGCAGCTCGCGCCATTCGTCGAGCCGAGCGAGATCGACCGCCGGATGAGCCGCGGCACGGACCGCCGCGAGCGCCGATTCGTTCTCCTCCCCGACCGTTCCGGCGAGCGCGGCGAAAAACAGCTCCGAGGCGACCGCGCAGCCGGCCCGCGCGTCGTCCGCTTCGAGGGCGTAGGGAAGCCAACGCGCGCGCAGCTCGGCGACCGCCTCGTGCCGCGCCGAGCCGCGGTCGGGCGCCAGGCGGATCGCCCGGCGGATGGCGGCCAGCTCCTCGTCGGAGCGGTGATAGAGGACGCTGTACTCTTCGACCGATTGGCCGGCGTCGATCACCAGCCGGACGTGCGGCTCGACACCCGACGCGGCGAGCCGGGAGGCGAGGTAACCCGCCTGCGTCAGATTCAGGCAGGCGTCCTCGCGCAGGTGAATCGCCTGGCCGCGGGCTTCGACGACGAGAAGGGCGCGCGGGATCACGGAAGCTGAGCCCGCTCCGGGTCCAGCTCGGGCGCCTCGACCATCCGGACCAGGCCTTCGCCGTCGATCTCGACTTCGCTCTCCTGCCGGAAGTAGCTGCACGGCCGGCCGGCCGCCTCGTCGTAGTAGGGCGAGAACAGATCGACGAAGGCGGTGTCTTCGAGCGCCCGGAGGTGATGCAGGTTGCCGTCGCGGGGCCGCAAGATGTCGCACCGGTCGGCCGGTCCCACCGTGCGCGCCGGGCGGGGGCGCGCGAGGCCGGGGCGATCGGGAAGCCAATCGAACGAGCGGATCTCCAGGCGTCCGGCGAGCACGCGCAGCAGGACCGTCATCTCCGGATGGTCATGGAGCGGCAGCTCGCGGCCGGCCGGGACGAGAAAGAGACTCGCGTGCAGATCCGGGCGTTCGAACAGCAACCGCTCGGTCCATGGAGCGCCGCGGTCGAGCGCCGCAAGATCGACCTCCAGATCGGCGCACGAGAGGGCTTCCAGCTCGGCCGAGAGCGCCGACAGGGCGGGCACGGCGGACGTTCCGACGGAAAATTCACGCTCCGCGAGATCGGCCAGACGGCACAGCTTCGGATGCATGGCGGATAGAATATCGCTGAATTCAACGGACAGCCGAACCGATCGCGCCATGAACGTCCTCGTGCTTCTTCCCGACGCCTTCGATCGGGCCTCGTTCTCCGCCGTGCCAGCGCATCGCTTTCGCTTCGTCGAGACGGAGCGCGCGATCGACCACTGGCGGCCGACCGGGTTCGAT
>DATMZU010000320.1:0-8645 GCA_035607435.1 Thermoanaerobaculia bacterium
TTGTCACAGCCTTTGCCCGGGCCCGTCAGTCCTCTCGGAGGTAAGACCACCAACCGGAGAGCCGGATGCGGGAGATCCGCACGTCCGGTTCGGAGGGAGGGGGGGCCGGGAACTCAACCGGCTCTCCCTACCCCTATCAGGGAACGCAAAGAGGACCGCCAGTGCCGCTCGTAGCCATGCTCGATCAACCGCCGCGCCCCGGCCGACGGATGAACCACCCCAATGCGCCCGTGGGTTCCTGGGACCGCCGGCGTCCTCGCCGGCGCTTTTTTCGCACGAGCCCCGCCCCGCGTCGTCGCGCCATGAAACCCCGGGAACGCCGAGCACCAGCTCGGCATCGAGGCGGAGACAATGCCAAGAGCGGCCGAGCTGGTGCTCGGCGTTCCCGGGGGAAAAGCTACGCTTGCTTGGACTTCACCGAGAAACCCCCGCCAGCCCTACCGGCCCGCCTTCTCCAGCGTCTCGATCAGGAAGAGGATTTCGGAGGCCATCGTGGGGGACAACTCCGGCGCCTCGGCGAGCGCGCGGTCGCGGCTGCCGGTGACGATGGCTTGGAGGGCGTGGAGGAAAGGGATAAGCCACGCCGCGTCAGGGTCGGTACCGAGTTGTTGGAGGAGGGACGCGGCTTGGTCCGGGTCACCACCGAGCAGGCTTTGGGTCACGGCGAGGCTGATGCGGCCAGGTGGGTTGTGGTTCTCGCCGCCGTCGCGCCGGTAGGCGAGGTAACCGGCGATGGCCTTGGCTCTCGCCTCCGCGGCGGCGGCGGGGTTGTCGGCGTCCTTCTCGATATCGGCGAGGATGGCCCAGGATGTCCAGGGCAACGCCGCATGGCCGGATTGCGCTTTGCATTCGATCGCCCGGCGGATTTCCTGCCGCGCTTCGTCCAGGCGGCGGAGCTTGCGCAGGGTCTCTGCGAGGTTGTTTCTCGCAAAGCCTTCGCTCGCCGCATCGCCGCCTTCGACATACTTGTCTGCGGCCTGCCGGTAGAAGGCGACGGCTTCCTCGGGGCGACCGAGGACATCGTCATACAAGTTCCCCAGTTGCCCGAGCGTACTCGCCTGCCCGGCGACATTTCCGAGCCGCACCACAATAGCCAGCGATTTTCGGTAGGCATCCTCCGCCGCTTCCGGCTGGCCCACTCGCTGATACACCATGCCGGTCTGATGCCAGCTCACGGCGACGGTGGCCGGTTCGTCCAACTGCGCAAAGCGCTCGCGCGCTTCCGCGTACGCCTCCAGCGCCTCCGGATAGCGCCGCTGCTGCAGGCGGACGGTCCCTAGCTGCCCTTTGCCCACGGCGACACCCCGGTTGTCACCGAGTTGCTCGCCGCGGCGAATGCGCTCTTCGTAGGCCGCCGCCGCTTCGTCGAGTCGGCCTAAGAAGAGAAGACAGTCGCCTTGGTCCGCGAAGCAGACGGACGCCATCCGTTCCGCGCCTATGCCGGGACGCTCCTTGGCGACGGCCTCGAAGCGCTCGCGGGCCTCGTTCAGCAGCGACAGGGCCGGTTCCGAGCCGCCAGCCGTCTTCAACACGCGGCCTAGAAGCCAGCACGCCGTCGCCAGGTCGTAGTCGGCGCCGGGATAGGCCTGCCCGCCCGCCGCCCGGGCGCGTTCGAGCAACGCTTGCGCGCCTGCCAACGCTTCGCGCAGCCCCTCGCCGGCTAGCTGTTGCTCGATGCGGGTTCGCGCCGCCTCGAACCGCGCGTGATTCCAGGCGTCACCCGACTTTTCGAGCTGCGCTGCCGCGGCGTCGCGCACCTGCCCCACGCGCTCCAGCAGCCGCGGCTTGCCGAGCGTTGACAGCAGGCTGTAGAGCGAAGTGGCGAGATCGATCGTCGCCTCTGCATCCCCCGCGCGCTGCACCCGGTCGAGCAGCGCGAACAGGTTCGGCAGCTCCAGCAGCGTCAACGTCGCCGCGAGTTCGGCGTCCCGGCTCTCCTGCTGATTGAGAAACCCGACATATCCTCGCATCGCGTCGACCCAGCGGGCGGTGAGCGCCTCGCGCTCCGTGCTTTCCATCCGCCCGCGCAGATAAGGGCAGAGGGCGGGATTGAGCGTGAGGTGGTTGTAGCGGTTCGGTGTCGCCAGCCCCGTATCGATCAACTCGCCCGCGAGCGAGGAAAAGTGCTCCATCTTCCACTCCATCATCGGGCAAAGCACCGCCGGATGGACCGCGCCGTGAAACACCCCGAGCACCTGCGCCCTCTCCCGGTTCGCGGGGGACAGGCGGCGGAGGGAGAGGTCGACGCTCGCGAAGAGAGAGTGCTCCCGGCTGCCGGGAAACTGCTGCTCCATCGCGGTCATCAGCTCGACCAGCGCGGCGCGGGTGGCCACCACGCCTCGGCTCCTCAAATCGGGTGCCAGCAGGGCGAGCGTTCGGGCGTGGCCGTGGACGGCATCCACTAACGACTCGATGGCTTCGCGCGCAGCATCCAGCGTCGCACCCGCCCCGGCGCCGTCGCCCGCATTGAGAGCGCGCTCGACCAGCTTCACGGCGTCTTCGCGGTCGAGCCGATGCAGCTCGCGCCGATTTCGGGCTACATCGAACGGCGCGGGGAGTGCCTCGCGGCTGGTGAAGACAAGACGCGTTTCGCCCACTTTCAGCAGGCGGTCGCAAAGCGCGAGGATCGCCCGCAGCTCGCGGCCAGCCTCCTCCGAGAGCGCCTCGGGCGTCTCCAGGTAAGGCGGCAGGAGAATGCTCTCCATGTTGTCCACGACGAGTAGCGTGGCCCGCTCGCGCAGCGCGCGCTCGACCTGTTGAATCGCCTCCGCCAGATCGCCTGCGGCGGAGAAATCCTCGTGGACGACCTGCTTGCCGAGGGCGTCCACCACAGCCCGCTCGTTGGCGTGGGTCTCCACCGAGACGAACGCCGCGCGCCGGATCTGGTGCGAGCGCACCATCCAGCGCGCAAATTCGGCCGCCAGCGCCGTCTTGCCCTCGCCACCCTGGCCGCGCACCACGGCGTAGCAGTTCTCCTGCAGCAGCCGCTGGAGCGCGAGCAGTTCCCGGCTTCGCCCGATGAAGCCGGTCGCTGGCACGGGCGGCAGGTCGCCGAGGCGGCGGGCGAGCCGCTCTTTCTCATCCTCCACGTTTTGCTTGGCGGGCGTAGACTTGAAAAGTTGCGGGTCGTCCTTCTCCTGGAAGAGCACGGGGACGAACCAGTCTTCCAGCCGCAGCTCGCCGACGCCGAAGATGCGTTCGCGGAAGGTGTCGTCCTTGAGCCGGCGCTGGCCGGCAAGCATGGCGTCGCCCACCCGCTTGCCCGCCGAGAGCGCCCGATAGAACTCCCCGACGAAGAGGCCGGCCGTCGCGACCAGCACGCTGTGGCTCATCGCGACGACCGAGGCCACGCCGACCTTGAGCAACTCGGAGGCGACCGACTCGGACGCCTTCTCCGCCTGCGCGGTCTGGCAGGCTTCGAGGAAGACGAGCGGGATACGGTGGTCGCGCAGCAGCGGGCCGAGATCGCTCGTGTAGACGGTGACGTGTCGTCGTTTCTCCAGCTTGCCCGCATCCTCGGGCAGCTCGAAGCAGAGCCCGCCCAGGCCGACGGCCTTGTCATACACACCGTGGCCATCGAAATGGACGACGTGGTACGGCTGCCGAGCGGTATGGGCGCGGTCCAGCTCCTCGCGGAGAGCCGGCAGCGTCGGCGGGCTGAGGACGAGAATCTCGACCAGGCCGGGCAACGACTCCATTGCTTCGACCAGCGGCAGCGCGCTCGCGCGGTGGTCGATGTAACGGCAGGAGTCGTCCTCCGGCCGCGCGGTCACGAGCAGGATGCGGATGGGGGGCTCGACGATGGGGACCCCGAACGAATCGGTGCTCGGCAGTTGCCGGCGCACCCGAGTGGGTTTCTTGCCTTGGAAAAGGTATGACTTGCGATCGTGAAGCAGTTCCCACGGAAGGCCGAGCAGGAGGGTCGAGACTTCTTTGGCCTCCTTCCTCTGTTCCTCCGTGGCGTCGGCCTCCAGCGTGGCTTCAAGGTCTACGTGAACCGAGAAGCGGCGCCCTGCGTGTTCGTCGATCTTGGCCCACGCTTCCTTGACGTTCGCGGTCTCGGTCACCGGCATCGCGACTTCGTACAGCTGGGCTCCCCATTCCGCGAGATTCGCCTCCACCCTCCGCGCCCGGTCCTGGATCACCGAGATTCCCGCGGGCCAAACGGCGTACTGCTCGAGATACCATCGGATCTCTCCCGCTTCGATCGGCCCGATAGGGGCAACCAACCGCCACGCCTTGGCGCTATGGGTCTCGCTCGGACCCAGAGTCGCCGGCTGATACACCAGCCGAGCCCGGGCCGAGGGTCGAGGCGTACCTTTCGCATCGACAAATTTGAAATCCGTCAGTTCAAGGACGAGCTCTTCCAGCGGCTCCGCCCTGGGCTGCGGCGTGGCATCGACATCGGCCGCCTTACGTTCCCCCAGCGCCACGAGGATCGCATCCATCGCCGCTTCGACGCCGCCCGCCTCACTGCTCACAGAGATATAGACCGGCTCCTCGCCAAAGAACTCCTCCAGCACGCCGAGCTTGGTGCCGTCGAGCGAGAGGGGAATGACGGGGAACTTGTCTTTGCCGCGCGCGTCCCGAGTTTTAAGCGCATGGCGCAGCTCCTTGCCGACCCAGTTCGATTGCAACCCATCCGGGCTGACCACGACCGCATAGGCCGAGGCGTTTTCGATGCCCTTTTGGATCTCCGTCCAGAGCGGATCGCCACCGCGCAGCTCGCGCGAGTCGATCCATCCCTCGTGCCCGTGATCGGCAAGCATCTGCCGCAGCTCGCGCACGAACCCATCGTCCATCGAACTGTGGGAGATGAAGAGCTTGCTCACGGCAGATATTTTACCTGCTGCGTGAATGGGGGAGTCAAATGGACTTGAGGCTATGAATGCCGGTCGTCCGATGGGAACCCTGGGGGCGCCGAGCTCCAGCTCGGCTGCTTTTCGGTTTTCTCCGCCTCGGTGCCGAGCTGGAGCTCGGCGCCCCCAGGGCCACTTCGAAACGAGTGCCACCCCCCGCTGACGATTCTCTCGCCCGAACCGCTAAGCCCCGGCGCCGTCTCTTGGGCGCCGGGGCGGAGGATCAACAGTTCCTCAGCGCGGCGGCGGGGCTCCCGCTTCTCCCTCGTCGTTCGACGGCGCCGGCCGATCTTCCGAACGGCGGTGCCGGGGCGCCGCGGGCTCGGAGGCGGAGTCCGGCTTCGGCTGCTGCCGAGGCCGGGCCTCTTCCCGCTGCGGCGGAGAGGACGGCTCGTCCCGCCGCGACGCCGACGGCTCGTCTCGCCGCGACGCCGAGGGAGGCGGCTCAGCCGGCCGGGCCGGCGGGTCGTAGCTCGGCCGTTCGCGGACCACCGGCCGTTCGCGCACCGGCTCCGCCTCGCGCCCCTTCGATCCCGAGTCGCCCGAATCTTCACGATCGGGGCGCTGGTAGATCGGATGCCGCCGCTCGTCCGGCGCCGGCTGACCCGAGTACGGACCCGGATCCGGGGTGACAGGCCGGGCGGAGGGCCGGCTTTCCGGGTCCACCGGCCGGCGACGTTCGACGCCCGGCTCGCTGTTGACCGGCGTGTCGCCACCCGTTCGTTCGCCGGGGCTCGTGCGCTCGCGGCCCGTTTCCCGGGGGGTGTCCAAGCCGGACCGTCCGGAATCGCGGCCGTTCGTCTCGCGGCCTGTTTCCCGAGTATCCAAGCCGGATCGTCCGGATTCGCGTCCCGGCGTCTCCCGTCCCGTTTCCCGGGTATCCAGGCCGGAGCGGCCGGAATCCCGACCGGCTCTCGGAGCCGGCTGCCCTTCGACCGCGCCGCCGTCGGTGTTCCAGCGCGTCCGTCCGCGGGGGAGGTTGGCCGTAGGGGCTCCGGGTGCCGCGCCGTTCGAGCCGCCGCCGAGGGTTCCGGGACGCAACGGCGTGCCGTTGAGCCGGTCGTTCGGCCGCTCGCGGCCGATTGCGATCTCTCGCTGAACGGCCGGGGGCAGGTCGCGCTTCCGCGCCACGAAGTCGCTCACGTCGGGCAGGTCGGGGCGTCCGCGGCGGAGAATCTCGATCGCCCGGGTCGGGTCGCTCCACCGCTCGCGGCCGAGCGGCCGGGTGTCGGTGGTGACGATGCCGCGCTCCAGCGCCCGGCCCAAATCACGGCCGCGTCGGACCCGGCGGCCGAGGTCGCGGTCGCCGAAGTTGCCGAACGGCACGAAGTTCCATTCCGCGAAGAAGCTGCCGCTGCCGTGCGCCCAGCCGTAGAGCCCGTCGCGGAAGCCGGAGCCGCCGTAATAGCGGGTGTAATAGCCGACGGGGCACCAGCCGACGTAGCTCGGACCCCAATACCAGTAGACCCATGCGGGTGAGAACACCCGGCCCGGCACCCAGCCCCAACCGTAGCCGGGGAAGTAGTCCCAGGTGCCGTAGTGGTAAGGCACCCAGCCCCACGGCTCGGACGAGATCCAGATCGCGCCGCCCGGTCCGTTGCGCCAACGGCCCTGTGAATAGGGGCGCCAGCCGGCCGAGACCCGCGGACGCCAGACCTGCCGGCGGTCCACCGTGATCCAAGAGCCGTAGGTGGAGAGCGGCACGGAGGAGTAGCGCAGGTCGTCGTCCACGTAGCGATCGCCGTACGAGTCGCCCTGGTCGAGCAGCACCTCGGCCCAACGTTCGAGCGCGTCGCGGCCGACGGCCGTACGGAGCGAGATCCGGGCGCGGCCGACGCCCTCGATCACGGCGGTCTGCTCATCGCGGACGATTTGCGAGCCGCGCTCGGTGGCGATTTCGGCCGATCCTTCGCGCACGGTCACTTCGCTCCAATCGTCCTGCTCGGAGATCAGGCGAAACGAGCCGTGCTCTCCCAGGTAGACGGTGGCGTTGCCGGTTTCAACCTGCGGCGGTTCGATGCCGCGGGGGAAGTTGTCTGTCTCGATCCGCACCTCGCCATCGAGCAGGCGGAGAACGGAAGCGCGGACGTCGCGATCGGCGTAGTCATCCGACCGATCCGACCGATCGTCATAGGAAAGGTCCGAGGAGTCGTCCGGCGACAGCGCGAGCGCGTCGAACGCCAGTTCCGTGGCGCCGGCCACGTGGACCAGGCTGCGGTCGGAAAGGACCAGCTCGACCCGCGAGCCGTTGCTCACCAAGAGGCGATCGCCGGGCAGGATCGGCTGGTTGATCTCGGCGCGTTCGCGCGTCTCCGATCCGGCGAGGATCACGGTCGCCGGCCCGTCGAGGGTCCGGATGTAGGAATAGCTGCCGCCGTCCTGGGCGCTTGCCGGCAAAGTCGCGAGCGCGAGGCCTGCGATTCCGAGAGCGAGCACGGCGGAACGGCGGAAACGGGTTCGAAGCGTCATGTCATTCTCCTGATCGGGGACCGCACCAGGCGGCCGCAAAGGGCGGAAATGCCGATTCCGCCGACCCAGGGGAAAAGCAGCTTCTATGCCAAGGGACGAAACCGTCCGGTCGCGGGGCATCCGGGGGTCTTTTTGGGGCGAAGGCCTCGGTGTGGGAATCTGTTTCGCGCGAGCTATGTCTATAATCATCGCCGTTTGCCGTCCCTTAGAAGGGTCGGGCCTGTCTCGGGTTTCGGTCCGCGGCGCCGACGGAGTCTGTAAGGACGGGCCGCGCGAGGTTGCAGTCCACCCGGAGAAGGAGCTTTCTGTGGCGCTCAAAGGCTGGTTCGGTGGCGGGGCGGCGAAAAAGGCCGAACGGGAGCTGACGATCGACGACCTGATCGTCGTCGAACGGTACGAGGAGGCCGCCGAGCGCCTCCGCGCCCGGCTGAAGACGAACCCGGAAGACCTCCATTCTCACCTCAAGCTGGCCGAGGTCTACACCGAGCTCAAGGAGTTCGACCGGGCGGTGGTCGAATACGGCTACGTCGCCGAGGAGTACGCCGAAGACGGTTTCTACGACAAGGGGATCGCGCTGCTCTCGCGCGCGGCGAAGCTCGCGCCGAACAACTCCTCCGTGCGCCAGCTGATCGAGAAGATCCAACGCGAAAAGAGCCTGGAGAGCGTGCGCGTCCTGGCGCTCGCGGGCTTGAAAAAGGCCGAGGGGGGCTCGGCCACCTCCGCGCTCGAATTGCAGCGCCTCTGGCATCACCTGGCGAGCTCGACTCTGGTGCAGCACTTGGCGGGCGACCAGCTGGAGCGGCTGTTTTCGCGCGTTGACCTGCGCCACGCCGCCGAGAAGGAGATCCTGGCCAAGGAGCGCAACAAGGACGCGGTGCTCTACATCCTGGTCCGCGGTCTGGTCGAAGCGCGCATCCAGGCCGGCGGCAAGGATCAGACCCTGCGCAGCTTCACCGGCGGCGACATCCTCGGCGAATCGGTGCTCTTGGAGCACGGAGAGTGGCCGGCAACCTACGTGGTGGTCGAGGCCGTCACCCTGCTGCGCCTCGACCGCGAGGGGCTGGAGCAGGCGCTGCTCGGCAACCCCGATCCGCGCGGCTTGATCGAAGCCCTGCGCGAGCAGCGCACCGACCGCGCGGTGCTCGCTTCGGCGCGCCGGTTGCGCCTGGGGGCGTAAGACAAGATGTCGATTCTGCCGATTCGCCTGTATCCCGATCCGGTGCTGCGCGCCCACTGCCGCGAAGTCGAGGAGTTCGATGCGGAGCTGGTCCGCCTGGTCGCCGACATGGTCGAGACCATGCACGCCGCGCCGGGAAT
>DATMZU010000343.1:0-2195 GCA_035607435.1 Thermoanaerobaculia bacterium
CCGTCGGTTCCGAACGCCTGAAAGGTGAGGGCGAGCACCCGCGAATCGGCGAGGGCGGGGGCGGCGAGCAGGGCGAGAAGGAGCGCAATGCCGAACCCTCCGAGACCCGGCCCGGGAAACGGCAGGGGTTGTCGATCGACGCTCCGCATTTCAGGTCACCTCGGGCGCGAGAGCCGGCGGGCGCGCGGCTTCCGCCGCGGCCTCGTCGTGGCGGCCGAGAGCGGCCAGGTCTTTGATCAAAGATCGCCGCGCGCGCCGCGATTCGGCCGCGGCGCGGTCGGGATCGATCAGCGCCAGCCCCTTCCGGCAGGTGACGATCGCGTCGGAGCGTCGACCGGCGGCGCGCAGGATTTCGGCGCGGCGCAGCTGGGCGAGCCCCTCGAAATGCCGGTCGCGGGCGGTGCGGAACGAGCGGCTGGCCCGGTCGATCGCGGTCAGCGCCTCGCCGAAGCGGCTCTGGGCCAGGCGTAGCGCCGCCTCGAAATCGAGCATCTGGGCGCGGGTGAGGATGTCGCCCGATCCCGCTTCCAGGTGCTCGTAGGCTTCCGCCAGCTCCTGCTCGCCGCCGACGAGATCGCCCTCGGCCAGCCGGGCGAGGCCGAGCGCGGTATGGCATTGAGCGTAGAGATCTTCGACGCAGGAGGCGCCGTAGATCTTCGGGTCGATGCGACCGAGCACCACGAGCGCTTCGGCGGCGAGCGCCGCCGCGGGGCTCGGGGCGATCGTCGGCAGAGCGATCGTCGCGGTGGTCGCTCCGGCCGCGTCGCCCGACGCCTCCATCGCCAGCGGCCCGTCCGACGTGCCGGAGGTCGGAAGGAGGGCCGAAGAGATCGCGCCGGGCCTGCGGGCGGCTTCTTCCTGGGCTTCGCGGCACTCGTTGCTCTCGGCGAGCAGCCTTTCGGCGACCGCCCAGAGGTGGAGCCCGGGATCGTGTTGGAGCCGCAGACGCCGCTCTTCGGCCGGCAGGTCGCGCAGCTCCTCGACCCGGAACACGGCTTCGCCGCGCTCCTGTTCGAGCCGTGCCAGGTGCGCCCAGGCGCCTTTGGCCAGGCGGTTGGGCGAGAGGAAGTCGTCGCTTTCGGACGAGGTGACCTCACCCGGGCCGGCGGGGCGGTCCGCAAGGGTGGGGCCGAGGATCTGGCGCACCAGATCGGCGAGGTAGCTCGGCGACGGCGGGTCCTTGCGCTCAGGCATCGGAGGTCTCGAAGGTCAGGCCATCGCGCAGCATACGCCGAGAGAGGGCGGTGAGACAGCGCATCGTTTCGTCGTCGAGCCGGGCAAATTCTTCCAGGCCGTCCGCCGCGGTATCCGATCCGACCGCGGGAGGGGCAGGCTTGGCCGGCTCCAAGCCATAGCGCTGGGCAATCCGCTCCCGGCAGGGCGGGGAAAGGCGCTCGGTGAGCGCCCCGAGGCGAGAGCGAACGCTCTCCTTCTCCGCGATCGGGACATCGTCGCCGGCGAAGACGCTCAGCAGGCCGGCGTCGAGCGAGCGGCACAGCTTCTCGCGCTGATTGCGCCAATAGAGCAGGCAGCGGTTCTGGAGCGAAGAGAGCAGCCAGCGTTCGGGTTGCGAGATCAGCTCGCGCTTGAGCAGCAGGGTCGAGAACAGCTCCTCGACCATGCCCTCGGCATCGTCCACCGGAATCCGGTAACGCGCGAGGATGCGGGCCATTTTCGGTTGCAAGTCGAGCATGGTGCGTCGCGTCGCGTCTCGTCCGGCCAGAGGTCTCGCTCGCGATCGGGCAGAGCGCGGGTTCCGGGTCAGCGCAGCCGCACGCGGGCGAAACGCCGCTTGCCGACTTTGAACAGATAAGGCTCGGCCCGCGCCGGCAGCTCGAGATTCGGATCGCCCGCGCGTTCGCCGTCGATCGCCACCGCCCCCTGTTGGATCAACCGGCGCGCGTCGGCGTTGCTAAGGGCGAGCCCCGCCGCGGCGAGCAGCTTGCCCAGAACCCAGGCACCGGCAAGCTCCCGCTCTTCCACTTCGTCGGGCACCCCGCCGCCGCCGTGGACTTTGGCGAACTCCGCCTCGGCCTCCTCCGCCGCGGCGTCCCCATGAAATTCCGCGGTGATCCGGCGCGCGAGCTCCTGTTTCGCCGCCTTCGGATGGAGCGTACCGCCCAAGACGTCGCGCCTCTTTTGCTCGATCTCCGGCAGGCCGAGATCGGTGAGCAGCAGGTACCAATCCCACATCG
>DATMZU010000353.1:0-8157 GCA_035607435.1 Thermoanaerobaculia bacterium
TCTATTCGAACGCCGGGTTCTCGATCGCGGCGCTCGTGGCCGAGCATGCGACCCACAAGAGCTGGCGGCAACTGGTGACCGAGTTGGTGTGCGAGCCGCTGCGGATCGTCGGCGCCTTCGGCCCGCCGGCCGCCACCGATCCGAACCAACCCTGGGGACATTCCCGCGCCTCGGGCACGGGCGCGTTGACCCCGGTCGATCCGACCGCCCCCGCCGTGTCGGCGATGCAGGGAGCCGGCGGGTTGAGCCTGTCGATCGTGGACTACGCCGCCTTCCTCCAGATGCACCTTCGCGGCCTACGCGGCATAGACACCATATTGCTGCGGGCGGATACCGTGCGCAATCTCCACACCCCTGACGGCCGCTACGCTCTCGGCTGGGGCATCCAGGACTTTGCCGGCGCGCGAAGCAGCATGCACGCGGGAGGAAACGGCCAGTTCTACGCCCTGGTCGCGATCCAACCGGACCGAGACCGAGCCGTCGCCTTCCTCACCAACGACGGCGGAGACGATGTCGAGTCCCAGGCGTCTGCGCTCTTGAAGGAGTTGCTCGCCGGACCTGTCGGCGCGGAAAGTCTTCCTATCGGCGCTCCCGGTAGCGGCGCTCTGGACCAGAGCCGGTAAACTCTTGGAATTCGGACGGAGGAAGTGATGAATCTTTCTGAAGCGCTCGCCGCACCCACTCTCGACCAGATCCGTGCCGCCCGGGAGCGCCTGGCCGAATTCGTTCGACCGACGCCGCTGATCCGCCTGCCTCTCGATGGGGTTCTCGACGGCGCTCCGGGCGAGGTCTGGCTCAAGCTCGAAAACCTCCAGCCGATCGGCTCCTTCAAGCTGCGCGGGGCCGGCAACGCCATGCTCTCCGTGACACGCGAAGCCCTGAACGGCGGGGTCTACACGGCGTCGGCCGGCAACATGGCGCAGGGTGTGGCCTGGAACGGCCGGCGGCTCGGCGTCGCCACCTCGGTGGTGGTGCCGGACACGGCGCCGGCCACCAAGCTCGCCGCCATCGAGCGCCTCGGCGGAACGATCGTCAAGGTGCCGTTCGACCGCTGGTGGCAGGTGCTGCAAGAGCACGACTACCCGGATCTCGACGGGTTTTTCATCCATCCCGTTTCGAACACCCAGGTGATGGCCGGCAACGGCACGGTGGCGCTGGAGATCCTCGACGAGCTGCCGGACGTGGATACGGTCCTCGTCCCCTACGGCGGGGGCGGCCTCTCGGTGGGGATCGCCGCCGCGCTCAAAGCTCTCCGTCCCGCCGCGCAGGTGATCGCCTGCGAGGTGGAAACCGCCGCTCCGCTCTCGGCGGCTCTCGCGGCCGGAGAACCGGTGCCGATCGAACATCAGCCCAGCTTCGTGGACGGCATCGGCGGCAAGAGCCTCCTGCCCGAGATGTGGCCGCTCGCGAAGGAATACCTCGCCTCGGCCCACACCGTCTCGCTCCGCGAGATCTGCGATGCGATCCGCCTTCTCGCCGAGCGCTGCCGAGTAATCGCCGAAGGGGCCGGCGGAGCCAGCGTAGCCGCCGCCCTGGCCGGCGTCGGCCGAGGCGGGAAGGTGGTCTGCGTCGTCTCGGGAGGAAATCTCGATTTCGCCAAGCTGGGCACGATCCTGAGTGGGGGGATTCCCTAATGCCCGTCCGTAAATTCCAATCGGAAGAGGCAGCCGAGCACCGCAAGGCGTGGGAGAAGCGCCAAGTGCTTCAGGGGCTTGGCGCCTCGACGAAGGCTGAGTAGCCCCGCCATTCCCGCGAGCGATTGAAATCGCTCGCTACCTTACGGCGTCCCTGGCGGGACGCTACTCAAGGCGGGGTAAAACTTCCAAATCGGTCTCGTCGAAGGCGATGCCGTGTTTCGCCAACAGATCCCTCTGCTCGGTCTGGAAGGACGATTTGCGGTGATGCTGCTCCTGGTTCAGGACATATTTCCGAACCCGTTCCAGCACCGACGGACTGACCGAAAACGCCGCATACCCCTCTTGCCAGGCGAAATGATCCGGAATGCGACCCGCTTCGTTGATCCACCGCGAGGAGCTTCCTTTGATCGCCTTCACCACGGACGCCACCGAATGGACCGGACGCAGGTCCACCAACAGATGGATGTGGTCGGGCATCCCGCCCACGGCGAGGAGCACTCCTCCCTCTTCGTTGACGATTGCTCCGACAAACGGATACAACTCGCGCGCCAACTCGGCATTGATCCACGGGCTGCGGTGCTTGGTGGCAAAGACGACGTGGAAGCAGAGGCGCGCGTAGGTTCTCGGCATACACCCAACACTCTCGATCACTCGACGATGCCAACATCTCGTCCCGCCAGGGACGACGTGACATAGCGAGGGTTTTCAAACCCTCGCGGGCTTTAGGGGCGCCCAGTGTCACAGCTCGGCAATTTCAATCCCTCACGGCCTCGCCGACGGCAACGTCCGCCCCGACGATTTCAATCCCTCGCAACGCCGACGGGAGACTCACGGCAATGCTTACGCCGAAGCCGAAGACGCCGGCTGGCCTCCCGCCTTCTGCTTCGCCAGCGTTACCAGGTCGAATGCATCCCGGCGCATCTGGTTGTGCTTCACGTCCTCTTCCGGGTAGTACGGCCGGTAGCCGAGGCGCTTTTCGTCGAAGGTGTAGGGCTTCATGAGATCGGCTTTGCCGACGATCGATTGGTCGCGGTTGAAGTAGGCCATGTCGTAGTTGTTCGACATGATGATCGCCTCTTCCGGGCAGGCGTCGACGCAGAAACCGCAGAAGACGCAGCGCAGCATGTCGATCTCGTAGACCACCGGGTACTTCTCGATGTTGACGTCCGGGTGCTCCCCAGCCTCGATGGTGATGCATTCGGCCGGGCAGTTCGCGGCGCAGAGGAAACAGGCGACGCAGCGCACCGAGCCGTCGGGCCGGGTGGTGAGGATGTGGTGGCCCCGGTAGCGGTGGCTGTACTCGCGCCGCTCTTCCGGGTAGTTGATCGTCGGCATCCCCTTCGGATTGATCAGATTCTTCACGAAGTGGCGCATGGTGACGAACAGACCCGCGAGCAGGGGCAGATAGAGCTTCTCGGCGAGCCCCATCTTGTAGGGGGTCACCTTGTTGGGAATGTCGAGCTGCTCAGCAACCGGCGTCTTCATCGTTCCAGCTCTCCCGCGATGATGTTCAAACCGCCCAACGAGACGATGGCGTCGGAGACCGAGCCGCCGTTGATCAGCCGGGAGAAGGTGGAGAAAATCGGGAAACAGGGCGGCCGGCACTTCAGCCGGTAGGGTTTCGACGAGCCGTCGCTGATCGCGTAAAAGCCGAACTCGCCGTTCGCCCCTTCGACCGCCGTGTAGACCTCGCCCGCCGGTACCTGGATGCCGTCCATGATCAGCTTGAAGTGATAGATCATCGCTTCCATCTGGTTGTAGCAGGCGTCTTTCGGCGGCAGCGCGATGTGCGGATCCTGGACGATGTACGGCCCTTCCGGCATGCCGCGGTCGAGCAGCTGGCGGATGATCTTGAGCGACTCGCGGATCTCCATCATCCGGATGCGGAAGCGGTCGTAGACGTCGCCGCCGTGGAGCACCGGCACTTCGAAATCGACGGTGTCATAGAGATCGTAGGGGGCGGCCCGGCGCAGGTCGAGGCCGACGCCGCTCGCGCGCAGGCACGGTCCGGTCCAGCCCCAGTTGATCGCCTCTTCGCCGGAGATCGCGGCCACGCCCACCGTGCGGTCGATCCAGATCCGGTTCTTGTTGATCAGCGCTTCGGTGTCGTCGATGAACTTCGGGATGGTTTCGAGCAGCTTCCGGCTCCGCGCGACGAAATCGGCCGGCAGATCCTGGGCGAGGCCGCCGATCCGGCCGTACGAGACGGTCAGGCGCGCGCCGCAGCACGCTTCGATCAGGCCGTAGATCTCTTCGCGCGGCTGGAACAGGTACCAGAAGTTGGTGAGCGCTCCGGCATCGACCAGCGTGGCGCCGTTGCAGACGCAGTGGTCCATGATGCGGGAGAACTCGGTGAGAATCGTCCGGCCCCAGACCGCCCGCGGCGGCGCTTCGATGCCTAAGAGCTTTTCGACCGTCTTACAGTAGGCGACGTTGTTGATGAACGCCGAGCAGTAGTTCAGCCGATCGGTGTAGGGAATGATCTGCTGCCAGTTGTGGGTCTCGGCCATCTTCTCGAAACAGCGATGGAGATAGCCGATCTCCACGTCGGAGGCGATGATCGCCTCGCCGTCGAGCACCGCCATCAGACGGAACGTGCCGTGCATCGCCGGGTGCGACGGGCCGATGTTGATCGCCATCCGCTCGAACAGGTCGTCCTCGCCGTCGGGCAGATCGAAATGCGGCTTGTAGATGTCGGCCTCGGTCAGGATCCAGCGCCGCGCCGGATCGTAATCCTTGCGCAGCGGGTGACCTTGGAACGCCTCGTGGCAGAGGATGCGCGACAGGTTCGGATGGCCGGAGAACTTCACCCCGAACATGTCGTACACCTCGCGCTCGAACCAGTTGGCGCCCTTCCAGACCGGGATGACCGAAGGGAGCAGCGGGTCGCCCTCGGCCACCGGGACCTTCAAGCGCAGCCGGTCGTTTCGCGCTACCGAATAGAGGTGGTAGACCACGTCGAAGCGGCCGCCTTCGCTCTCTTCCCGTTCCGGGTAATCGACCCCGGCGACGTCGAGCAGCAGGTCGAAGCGCGTATCGCGCCGGTCGCGCAGCTCTTTGGCCACCTCGACCAGCACCTCGCGCTTCACCACCCAGGTCGGCTGGTCGGAACCTTCCTGCGCGGTGATGCTGCCGGCGGGAAACTTCGCGGCGATGTCCTCAAGCAGGGACGGCTCGGCCAACGTCGGCACGCTCGCTCTCCTTGTTCTCCAGCGGTGCCAGTTTCCGCTGCTCGTTGTGGCGTCGGCGGTCGCGGACGACCCGCTCTTTGAGCTGAAGGATGCCGTAGATCAGCCCTTCGGGCGTCGGCGGGCAGCCGGGGACGTAAATATCGACCGGGATGATCTCGTCGATCCCCTGCATCACGTGGTACGAGCGGTAGAAACCGCCCGAGCAGGCGCAGGCGCCCATCGAGATCACCCACTTCGGGTTGGCCATCTGGTCGTAGATCCGCTTCAAGACCGGACCCATCTTGTCGTTGATCGTGCCGGCGACGAGAAGCACGTCGCTCTGGCGGGGAGAGAAGCGAACGACTTCGGAACCGAATCGCGCCACGTCGTAATGGGCGGAGACGGTGGCCATGAACTCGATCGCGCAGCAGGCGGTGCCGAACGGGAAGGGCCAGAAGGAATGGCGTTGCGACCAGTCCTCCAAGGCCTCGAACGTCGTCGTGACCCAGCTTTCACCGACCGTCTTGGTTTCCGGTAGATTGGTTTCCATGCAGTAGGACTCCTCGGGCATGCGAGGGCTTGAGTCTAGCACTTGTGCCCACCCGGAACAAGCGCCGCAGAAGCCTTCTGTTTCTTGAGTTTACCTCGACCGGAGCGACTCTTTGGAAGATGCCCGGCGGGCCGAAAGAGGCCACTTTTTCGAACGTTCTCGCGCGGGCCGCCATTCCCTGCCGCGGGGCCGCGACAGGTCCTGTAAACTCCTACCCTCCTTGAGCGCTTCGACTCTTCCCCCGCCGCCCGGCGCCCCGCCGCGCTTCGCCGTGACCGCCGCTTTGTGGCTCCGGCGCCTGTTCCTCGGGCTCGCCGACCGGGTGGTGCCGGCGTCGGCGGCGATGGTCGATCGAGCGTCCGGAACCGGCCAGACCCAAGGACTCCGGACCGCCTCGCGGCTCGGGATCGCGGACCGCCTCGCGGCAGGCCCCAAGACGGCGGCGGAGCTGGCGCGGGAGATCGGCGCCGACGAAGACGCGTTGCACCGGACGCTCCGGGCGCTCGCGGCCGCGGGCGTTTTTCGGCTGGATGCCCACGGACGCTTCGCCAACAATCGCTTGTCCGCGGCGCTCCGGAGCGACCGGGGCGCCGTCGGACCGGTCGCCGAGTACTTCGGCTCGGAGGCGACGGTCGCCGCCTGGGCCGATCTGCCGCGTACGGTCGAAACGGGAGAGAACGCCTTTCCGCGCGTTCACGGCCAATCGATCTGGAGCTGGTTCGACGAGCGTCCGGACCAGCTCGCCACCTTCGCCGCCGCGATGGGCGCGGTCACCGAGATGTACGCCCCGGCGGTGGCGGGGCATCCGGCGTTCGGCAGGATCGCCCGCCTCGCCGATCTCGGCGGCGGCCGGGGAACGATGCTCGCGGCGATCCTCCGCCGTCATCCGAAGCTGCGCGGCGTGTTGGTCGATGCGCCCGGCGTGCTCGATCAGGCGCTCCCCTACCTGGAGCGGCAGGGCGTGCTCGATCGGGTCGAGCGGGTGCCCGGCAGCTTCTTCGTCGAAGCGCCTGCCGGCTGCGACGGCTATCTGCTCAAGCAGGTGCTCCACGATTGGGACGACGCGCGCTGCCGGACGATCCTCGCCACCTGCCGGCGCGCGGCGGCTCCGGGGGCCAAACTGGTGGTGGTCGAGTCGATCGTCGAGCGCAACGAGGCGAGCGGATTCGGCGCGAAGGTCGATCTGCACATGTTGGTCGCCTGCGACGGCGGGCGCGAGCGCGGCCGGGAGGAATTCCGGCGCCTGCTCGCGGAGTCGGGCTTCGCGCTCTCGGCCGTCCACCCCACGGCGAGCCCGGTGTGGATTCTCGAAGCGACGGCCGTCTGATCTACGATAGGTCCCTCTTGCCGAGGTCGCCCATGCCGATTCGCCCACTCTTCCGCCGGCTCCCCCGCCTACTCATCCTAGGGGCGCTCGCCCTGGCGGCCCCGCTCTTCGCCGAAGATCACCTGACGCTCGGCCGCGAAGCGCTCCGCCGCGCCGACTACCCTGCCGCGGTCGAGCATCTCCAAGCGGCGAGCCGTGACCTCGAAGGGGGCGACCGCGAAAAGCTCTCGGAGGTCCAGACGGACCTGGGCATCGCCTATCTGACCGGACTTTCGCGGCCGGCCGACGCCCTGCGCGCGTTCGTGCGCGCCGCGGATCTGGCGAAGAACCCGGCGACCGCCTGGCTCTGGGCCTCGACGGCAGCGTTGCAGATGGGCGATGAAGCGGAATCGGAGCGGTATAAGCGGCTGGCGCTCGGGGGAAGGGCGGCGGCGACTCCGGAGCCGGTGGCGGTGGCTGTCGAGCCCGCGGTGGCGGCGGAACCGGCGAAGAGCGCGGCGCCGGAGCCCGCGGGGGCGGTTGAGAAAGCTGAGGCTCCCCCGACCGCCGCGAAAGCCAAGGACCTAAAGGACTCCAGGGACTCCAGGGACGAAAAGAAGAAGCCGGAAAAGCAGACGCCCGAGGCGGCTCCCCCGGCCCAGCCTGCGGGCAGCGCGTTCGACCATTTCTTCAAGCGTAGGCCGGCGGACGAGCCTCAAGAGCCGGCCGCGGGCGAGCCGCCGCCGGGCGGCGTTTCCGGGCGGTCGTAGAGAATTCCTTTGCTGCCCGGACGCGAACGAAAGCTCGTCACCACCGCCCTGATGCTCGGCTCGCTGCTGGCCGCCCTGGAGGCGACGGCGGTGGCCGCGGCCGTTCCCACGGCGGTGGGATCGATGGGGGGAGTCTCCCGCTACAGTTGGGTGTTCTCGGCCTACCTGCTCACCTCCACAACCACCGTGCCGCTCTACGGCAAGCTCGCCGACCTGTACGGCCGGCGGCGGATCTATCTGATCGCGGTCGCCCTGTTCGTCGGCGGCTCGGCGCTGTCGGGTTTCTCGGGCTCTTTGGGCCAGTTGATCGTCTTTCGGGCGATCCAGGGGCTCGGCGCGGGCGGTCTGATGCCGGTCGCGGCGACCGTGATCGGCGACATCTTCACGCTCGACGAGCGCGGCAAGATGCAGGGGCTGTTCGCGGCGGTCTGGGCGTTCGCGAGCCTGGTCGGGCCGCTCGTCGGCGGTCTGCTCACCGACGCCCTCTCGTGGCGCGCGATCTTCTTTCTCGGCGTGCCGTTCGGCATCCTCTCGGCCGTGATGCTCCATCGCCACCTGCGCGAAGAGGCGACACGCCGCGAGCATCGCCTCGACCTGTTGGGCACGGTGCTGCTCACGCTCGCGGTGACCCTCCTGCTGCTCGGATTGATCGAGGGCCCGGAGGTTTGGGGTTGGGGCGATCCGCGCACGCTCGGCACGCTCGCGGGCGCCGTGCTGCTCACCC
>DATMZU010000369.1:0-18810 GCA_035607435.1 Thermoanaerobaculia bacterium
CCCGGCCCGCGAGCAGGTCCACCCCTCCGCGGCGCAGCTTGCGAGCGCTGGATCCGGTCAGCACGAAACGTCGGCCCCGGCGCTCCTCGATCAGCGAATGCACGACGCTCAACAACTCGGGGACCCGCTGCACCTCGTCGAGCACCACCACCTCCGCCTGCGGCGATCCGGCGACGATCTCCGCCAACCGTTCGGGGCGGGCGTCGAGGGAGCGGTGCAGGTCCGGCTTGAGCAGGTCGATCAGCAGGGCGTCGGGGAAAACATGCCGCAGCCAGGTCGATTTGCCGGTCCCCCGCGGTCCGAAGAGGAAGAAACTCTGCTCGGGGAGGGGGAAAAACCGGCGGAGGGTGTCCATTTTGTGGCCCAAATCGGAATTGGCGAGTCCATTTTGCGCCCTTGGCGGTAGCGTGTCAACGCTCCCCCAAGGCGAGGTAAAGGCGAGGTCGCGTTGTTGGCCCTGGCAGAAGATCTACGGTCGGTGGCGTTCACGGCCGGCCCGCCTCCCGATTTCGCAGGAGGCGGGCGCAGGGGTTCCTACTGATAGGTCACCACGAGCTGCGGCCGGTTCGCCGCGGTTCCGTTGTTCCCGGAGTAGTAGCCGAGGTAGTCGTTGGCCGTGTCGTCGTTGTCGTCGAGGTTGAAGTAGGCGCGCAGCTGCGTCGTCCCGGTCTTGTTGATCGCCGCGAGGCCCGCGGCGTTCAGGGACCCTTCCGACCAGGTTCCGTTGGATGCGGCGTTACTGAGGCTGGCCGCATGGACCGCCGTCGCCGCGGCTTGGAAGTCGCCGGTCTGTAAGGTCGTCGAGCCCGAGAAGCCGGAGCCCCCTTGGACGTCTACCCAGCAAGTGCCGTGAGTGGTGAAGGGGCTGGTGCCGGAGGACGTGCCGCGGAGCAGGCGTAGGGTCACCGAAACGATCGTCGCGCCGTCGGGGATCGACGAGGTGTCGAAAGAGACGACGGACTTGTACTGCCGGTCCTGGTTGTTGTCGCCCACCCGCAGCGCGCTGGTGTTGCTGGCGGTGGCATCGATCGAACCACCGACGCTGGTGTTCTCGCCGGATTCGAGTACCCAGCCGTCCTGCGCGGCGACGGCGGTGAAGGTGACGGTGGTCGGGGTGGGGGAGCCCGGAACCGTGGCGGCGACGCAGTTGCTCACCTGGAACGGGCAGGTGCGGATGCGATAGCCGTAGGTCGAGCCGGCGGTGACGGCGGCATCGGTATACCCGGCGGTCGCGTTCGATGCGATGCCGGCGAAGGTTCCGCCGCAGCCGCCGTCGGCGCGCTCCACGACGTAATTTGTGACCGGAGGCACGTCGGCCCAGGAGAGCGCGATCTGTCCCGTGCCCGGCGTGGCGGAGGAGAGCGTGGCGCCCGCGGCCGGGCAGGCGTAGAGCGGCTCGGCGGTGTGGGCGATCAACGCGATCGCCGCCTTCTCGGTCGGCCACGAATAGTTCTGATCGAACATTAGCGTGGTGCTCGCGACCGGATAAAATTGCGTCACCGTGTCGCGGCAGGTGGCCGTCTGGAACTGATCGAAGCAGGGGCAGATGTCGTTGTTGGTCAGGTCTTCGTTCAGGTCGATCGCGGTCACGCCGACGTTCCAGAACGGGCAATGGTCGGTCTGGCACATCTTGGTCGTGTTGCGCACGATCTTGGCGGGATCGATGATTGTGCCGTAGTCCGAGTTGGCCTGAACGAACGCATCGCCGAACGCCACGCACGAGGGACAGCTCGCGGTGCTCCAGTTGTAAAGGTTCATCAGGCCGTTTTTGTTGCCGTCGAACGCGGTCTGATCCATGTTGAGCACCCGCCACATCGGCGCCGTCGGATGCATGCGGGTGTAGGCGGTCGAGCCGCACAGGCCGACCTCTTCGCCGCTCACGAACAGGAACTTGACCGGAAAGCGCCAGGCGTAATCCTTGAACAGCCGCATCGCTTCGAGCAGCGCCGTGCCGCCCGAGATCGCGTCGTCCGCGCCCGGCGCGTTGTTGGCGTCGTTGGCGGCGCTCTCCGAGATCGTGTCGTAGTGGACGACGAAGATGACCTGCTGGTTTTGGGCGTAATCGACCTGCCCGGGGAGCGTGAAGACGACGTTCTGCCAGGTCTGCGAGCCCTGTCGGGTGGTGCAGCCCGAATTCGCCGAGGTGTAGCTTTCGCGCGTCGCGTTCGGCCCGACGAAGCCCCATCCCGCCGCCTTGTTCTCCAGGTACTCGGTGGCGAACGGATTGCCGAGCGGCGTGCCGGTGTTGTTCAACGGGAACATGTAGTTCGAGGCACGGGTGCGGATGCGGCAGTTGGTGCAGAAACCCGGGATCGTTACGTCGCTGTCGCCCGACAGGTCGCGGACGAACTGGAACCAGCTCGCCTGGCTGGTGGCGTCGACGATCTGCTGCACCAACCCGATCGGCGCCAGCGACGCCTGCACTCCTTCCAGGTCGGCGGGATGGACGCGGATCGGCGCCAGCGCCACACGCGGCACGCCGTGAAACAAGGCATGAAATTTGACCCGCGGCAGTTCCATCTTGAGCCCCGCGGGGATCAGATAAAGCATCGCGGACTCATTGATCTGAAAGCGGACCATGTCTTTGAAATCCGGAGGGCTGAAGGTGCGGTCGTGGCTAAGGACATGGATCGCCTCGCCGTGATCGGGCGCGCTCCAGATCGGCTCGATGCCCTGGTTTTTCAGGATGTCGAGCTGAGTGGAGGGAAGCCCGACGATCACCACGCCTTCCTCGCGATCCCAGATGGGAACGGAAAAATCGCGGAGGTCCGACTCCAGATCGGCGGGGAACAGCGCGATCCGCGGATCGCGATCGAGATCCGGTTCCGCCGCCCCTGCGGGGCGTGGGGCTGCCATAAATCCCGCGAAGCAGAGCAGTACGAACACACCAACCGCAGCCCTTCTCATAGACAAACTCATTTGCCACCTCTCTATCGTTGGATGTGGAGAAACATGCCGCGCCGACCCGGGATTGAAATGCCTTCAGGTTTTCGGTCAGCTTACGAGTTGGTCGCCGCCTTGAACATCGTCTCTAGAGAGGAGGCCACCGGGCGTCTTGTCCTCCTCTCTAGGGAGGAGGACAGGGCGTCGTGGCTTCCTCTCTAGAGACGATGTTCAAGCGGCTCTCCTTGCCTTAACCTCCCCGTATTCGCTCGGGTCGGAAAATACATTTGGCGCCTGCGCCTTGCGCACCGAGCGGTTTCGATGTGTCACGACGACACGGATCGATCTATTGGTGAAAGGGAAGAGCAAATGAAAATCGGTACGAAGTTCGGAAATCGTCTCGCCGCGGTGGCAGTGTTCTCGTTGGTCGGTGCGACGCTCGCCGGTTGTAACGGCACGGTCTCGCGCGTCGGCGTTCCGGCGGCCTCGCCGTGGAACACGTTCGGGACCACGTTCCTCAGCCCGCACGAGGACCTCGCGGTGGTGACCACCGGCAGCGCCATGACGGCGGACCTCACCGCCACCGGTGACGCGTTCGCTGGATGCACCTCGGACCAGGGCCCGTTTGCCGTCAACTGCGGCTCCGCCGCCACCTGTGCCGCGGACTGCGCGAGCAATGCGCCGTCGGGTGCCACGGGAGTGGGTCTGGGTGAGGTTCGTTTCCTTTACGGTCTCGCCATCGGACTCGACCGGCCCTCCTTCAGCGCGGGCGGAGTGGAGATCAACAGCACCGAGGCGGGCACGGTGGGCGCGATCTCCGTCAACGTCGGCGCCGGCTCGGGCCTCTCGGTGGGCGCGGGCTTCAGCGAAGGGCTGATCCCGGGACCGTCGCCGGTGCCCAACTCGGAGATCGAGATCTTCGACGACTTCGGCTTCCTGGGAATGGATCCCGCTTGGTCGGATTTCGGCGAAGGTTGGGTGTGCGCCGACCACACCTCGGCGAGCTGCGATCCGAACGTCAACGACCTGAGCAACCTGGTCGCCGCCTGTCTCCCCGCGGGTACTCCCTTTGGCTTCGGCAACGGTCTGTTTTTCCGCGTCAACGCCCAGCCCGGCGCCTATTCCTTCACCTGCGGTACGGTACCGGTCAGCTACGACCTGAATCCGCCTTTCTCCTCGGTCGGCCAGTGCATCAGCACGCTCAAGGCGCAGCGCTGCGGCGGCTTCAAGGGGCAGGCCAAGGCGGCCTGCAATCAGGCCCAGATCGGCGTCTGCCACGCCACGTTCAACGTGCCGAGCAGCCACAACCCGTAACCTGCTTTCTCCGGGCCGGGGTTCCTCCTCGGCCCGGTTGTCCACGATCCAGTCCACGGGCGGTGCCGTAGACCCCCCGCTACGCCAGCCACGACAGAACCGGGTGCCGGCCGTCTGGGCGTCGTCTCCGCTCGCAGTGGACGATCCCGCAGCGCCCCCCGGCACGCCACCACGATCTGCAAGAGAGAGGAAGACGAGATGGTGCGGGGGGGCGGCGGCTCTCCCGGCCACAACTCCTTCCCTTACCGTTCGCTCCAGGGTTAGGTGTGTTTAGATACGCAGAGTCGTCAAGGCGCCCCGTATCGAGGTCCGTCCGGTGGTCCGGAGTGCGAATCGTTCCGGGACGGCATTCCTGAACGTGGAGATGAAAGAGTGCAGAAGGTAGGTTCCGCGCCAGTTCGACGCCCTACGGTCATCCTGGCGGACGACCACCCCATGATGTTGGGAGGCCTGCACCGGCTCCTGGAACCGGAGCTCGAAGTGGTAGGCACCGCGCGCGACGGCGTGGCGCTGGTCGAGATCGCCACCCGCCTGCGCCCCGATCTGGTGATCACCGACCTCTCGATGCCCGGGATCGACGGCTTGGAAGCCACGCGGCGCCTGTGCGCCACGACGCCGGGTGTCCGAATCTTGATCTTGAGCATTCACGACGAGCCCTCCTGGGTGAAGGCGGCGTTCGAAGCCGGCGCCTGCGGGTACCTGACCAAAATCTGCGTTCCCGAGGAAATCGAGGCCGCCGTCCGGGCGGTTCTCGACGACCGTTTCTACTTGAGCCCGACGGTCGCCCGGGACACGATCCTGCCGGCGGCACAGGGCGAGCCGATCCGTCCCAAGGGCTTCGAGCGGGAGCCGTCCGAGCCCGGCAAGACGCTTACCCCGCGCGAGCTCGACATCCTCCGCCTGGTGGGCGCCGGCCTGAGCAACAAGCAGATTGCCGTCCGCCTCGGCATGTCGGTGTCCACGGTGCGCACCCACTTGAACAACGCCTACGAGAAGCTGGGCCTGGAAAGCCGAGTGGAGCTCGCCCTATACGCCGCCCATCTGGACGGAGAAGGGGAGAGAGCCGCCCGCGGGGTGGAAAATTGAAGCCCGACGACGCGCTCCTGGCCCAGGCGTTTGCCCACGGGCAGGAGGCGTTCGTCGCCGTCGATGCCCGCGGCCGGATCGTCGAATGGAACCCCGCCGCGGAGCAGCTGTTCGGCTATCCGGCGGCCGGAGCGATGGGGCGCCCCGTCGCGTTGCTCTGCTTTCCCGAGGAGAGTGCCTCGTTCGCCGCCGTGGCCGGTTCCGATCGAGCGGCCGAGGATCGGATCCAACGCCTGCGCCACCGGAGCGGGCGCGAGCTTCAGGTGGCGTTGCGGCAGCTGCCGCTCACCGAATCCGCGGGGCCGGCCCGCCTGCTGCTCTCGGCCGTCGACGTCGGCGAGCGCCACCGGGCGGAAGAGCATCTCCTCGGCAGCCGGGCGGCGTTGGCGGCGAGCCGCTCCGAGCTGCGCCGGATCGCCGGGCGCCGGGTCGCCGTGGAGGAAGAGGCGCGGCGGCGGGTGGCGCGCGAGCTGCACGACGACCTGGGCCAGCGGGTGACCGCCGCGGCGTTGGGCTTGAAGGTGGTGCGGCGGCAGATTCCCGAGGGCCAGCCTCCTAGGACCGATCTCGACGCGGTCGGCGGCCAGCTGGCCGAGCTGGCCGAGGACCTGCGCCACCTGAGCCACGAGCTGCATCCCGCGAGCCTCGACCGGCGCGGCCTGGTCGCGGCGCTCTCCGATCATTGCTCGGAGGTGGAGCGGCGCACCGGCCTCACCGTTCGGCTCAGCCTGCGCGATGCCGAGGGGCCGTTTGCCGCCGACGTGGCGCTCGGCCTTTACCGGATCGCCCAGGAGGCGCTCGCCAACGTTGCGCGGCACGCCGAGGCGCGCACGGTTCACGTCACGCTCACTGTGAGCGAGGGCTCGGCGCAGTTGGCGATCGCCGACGACGGCGTCGGCTTCGATGCCGAGGCGCGGGGCTCGTACGGCTCGGAGACCTCGGCCGGCTTGGGGCTCGCGAGCATCGAGGAGCGGGCGGATCTCTTGGGCGGCCAATGCCGCATCGCCTCGGCCCCGGGTGCCGGCACCGAGATTGAGGTGACCGTGCCGCTAGGTCCCAAGCCGGGCGACCCCGAGCCCGATCCGGCGGCCGATGCCCTGCCGCGCCAGCTCGGCCCTTATCGGCTGCTCCAGGAGATCGGCCGAGGCGCGGCGACCACCGTCTTTCTCGCCCAAGAGCCCGAGCCGCTCGGCCGAAAGGTGGCGGTCAAGCTGCACGACAGCCCGCTGCCGGGCCGGCCCGAGACGCTGCGCTTCAAGGCCGAGCAACAGGCGCTCGCCCGTCTGCATCATCCGGCGATCGCCGAGGTCTACGAGGCGCGCACCACGCCCGAGGGCGATCCCTACATCGTCATGGAGTACGTGCCGGGGCTTTCGATCACGGAGTACTGCGACCGCTACGCCCTGGACCTCCAAGGCCGGCTGGAGCTGTTCGCGACGATCTGCGGCGGCGTACAGCACGCCCATCAGAAAGGTGTGCTCCATCGGGCGCTCGAACCGTCGAACCTCCGGGTGATGGAGGACGGTGGCATCGCGCGGCCGAAGATCCTCGACTTCGGCGCCGCCAAGGGGCTCGACCGGCCGCTGGCCGAAGGTTCCGTCTGGACCACGCAAGAGCTGGTGGGCGATCTGCTCTACCTGGCGCCGGAGGCGGTCGGAGGCGAAAGCGACGTCCGGTCCGAGGTGTACAGCCTCGGCGCCGTCCTCTACCACCTGCTGGCCGGGGTGCCGCCGATCGAGATCGGCGAAGGGGGAATCGCCGCTCTCGTCGAACGCCACGAACGGGACTGCGAAATGCCCTGGCCGGCGCTGATCCCCCCGAGCCGGCGGCTGCGCGAGATGGCGCCCGGCGCGGCGGTCGAAATCGCCCGGCACCGCGGCCTCGGGAGCGCGGCGCGGCTGCGCCGCCTGCTTCAGGGCGATCTCGATCGCGTCGTCGCCCAGGCGCTTGCCGAGGATCCGCAAGAGCGTTATCCGACAGTCGAGGCGCTCGGCCGCGAGGTCGCGCGCGTCCTTTCGGCCGAACCGGTCGAAGCCGGAGTCCACGGGACCCTGCCCAGGCTGCGGCGTTTCTTACGGCGCCATCGGCGGATCGCGGCGTCCGCGGCGCTCGTGATCTTGCTGCTGTTCGTCGGTCTGATCGCGAGCGCCCGCGAAGCGCGCCGCGCCGCGGAAGAGGCGACCCGGGCGGATGCCGTGGCGCAGTTCCTGGAACAGCTGTTCCAGGCCGCGAACCCGCGCCAGGCCAAGGGCACGCTGCCCGACGTTCGCGACCTGATGCGCCGCGGCACCCAACGTCTCGGCTCGGCGCTGCACGGCCAGCCGCTCCTGCGGGCGCGGCTGCTCGACAGTCTCGGCGGCATCCATACCGAGCTGGGCCTTTACGATCAGGCGCGCCCGCTGCTCGCCGAGGCGCTTGAAATTCGCGAACGGCTGCGCGGCAAAGAGCACCTGGAGGTCGCCGCGACGCTGATCCGCCTCGGTTCGCTCGCCCAGCTCTCCGGCCGCGGGGATGCCCCGTCTCTGTTTCGCAGGGCGCTCGCGATCCGCGAGAAACAGCTGGGTCTCGAGGCGCCCGAAGTGGCCGAAGCCCTCAATAAACTGGGGGTGGGGCTGGCCTCGCAGGGCAAGCTCGACTTGGGAGAACGGGCGCTCCGGCGCTCTCTCGACGTCTCCGAGAAAAACTGGGGACCCGACGATCCGCGCGTGGCGAAGGTGCTGCACAACCTCTCGGGGATCGCGATGTATCGAGGGGAAACCGAAGCGGGTGAACGTTACCTCGAACGCGCGCTCGCGATCCGCGAGAAGGCTCTGGCGCCGGACGACCTCGATCTCGCCGGCAGCCGCGAGGCGCTGGCGCTCGTCCGCCGGGAGCAGGGGCGGCTGCCGGAAGCCAAGGCGCTGCTCGTCCGCCTGGTGGCGACCGCCGAGAAGGTCTACGGCCCGATGCATCCCGATTTCGCCCGGCCGCTGCTCAATTTGGGCCTGGTCTTGAGCGACCTCGGAGAGGACGCCGCAGCCACCGGAGATCTCTCCCGCGCGCTGGCGATTTTCGACCACACCGTGGCCCCCGACCACCCGCTGGTCGTCCGCGCCCTGGCCTCCTTGGCCGACCATCATTTCGCCCACCGGCGCTACGGAGAAGCCGAACCGCTCTATCGCCGGCTGGTCGCCCTGCGCAAAGCCGGAGCGGTCCCCGCCACCTGGAACGAATCGCTCGATCGCTTCGCGCGCCTGCTGCGGATGACGGGGAGGGAGGCGGAGGCGGCCGAGGTGCCGGTGGCGGCGCCATAGATCAGGCCGGCTGCTCGTCATCCCCCGACTGAGCGGCCTGCCACAGCTCGCGGAACTTCTCTCGCACATAGGGGTCGAGCGAGAGGATAAAGCTTTCCTCGACGGCGTTTTCCCGGATCAGCTCGATCACGTCGGCCAAATCTCGAAGCCGGTGCGGAGCGGTCATTCCGGATGCCACCTTGAGCTCGATCAGGGTCGAGAGCGGCAGCAGCGCGAAGCGTTCGCCGCGTATCGCCGATCGCGCCGGATCGGGGAAGGAGACTGGCTTTTCCTTGCCGTCGCCGGGGAAGTCACCGGTCAGCAGGACGTCGATGTCAACGTTCTGGGTGGCATCCCGAAGTCCCTTGCTGCCGGGAAACTTTTCGACGTACCCGCGCCCGAGGTACGCCCGCTTGAATGTCTCCAGGTCCTCGCGGCGCAGCAGGACATCGACGTCGCTGGTCGTCCGCTGATAGCCGTACGCGTTGAGGGACAAGGCGCCGACGATCGCGTAAGGGATCTTCAGCTCGGTCAGGCGATCCACCAAGCGCGTCAGCGCCCCATGCACGTTGGACTTGTTCATGAAGAACCTGCCCGCTTCGCGGGCGCCCTTGACGAACCGCTCCTCGACTTGGGGGCTGAGGCGATCGATTCGGGAGGGCAAGTGATCCACGGGGAAACCTCGTGTCGGCATTCTAGCCGCAATGCCGTTCGGGGGCTCCAGCCGTCCTACCTTCCCAAATCCGCGACCGGGATAGCCCACAGCTCGCGGCCGTGGACGCCGTCGTCGGCGCCGGTGAAGATCCGGTCGCCGACGACGGTGAACGGGCCGGGGCTGCTGGCGTCGGGTCCCGGGGCGATGTCGGCGAGCCGGAAGGTGCCTTCGAGGGTGCCGTCGCTGCGCCAGGGTTCGAGCCCCGCGATCCCGTCGTCGGCGGCGAAGACCACTCCGCCGGCCACGGGCTGAAGATCTCGGGGTGCCGAGCCGAGCGGGCCGGGGCGCAGGTCAGCGACCAGATGGGTGGTGTCGGCGGTGCCGGCGCTGGTCCACAGCTCCGTGCCGGTTTCCGGGCTGAACGCGAGAAAGAACAGTTTGTTCCCCGCGGCGGTCAAGGCTTTCACCTGAAGCGGCACACCGGAGAGCTTGAGGCCGCTCACAACCGTCGTTCCGGCCGCCGTGCCGTCGCTGCGAAAGAGGATCTCGGCCGGACCGTCCGGTGTGTTGGTGACCTTGGCGAAAAAGTAGACCGCGCCATGAAACGCCACCAAGTTTCGAGGGCTCGAGCTTCCCGGCCCCGGTTCCAGATCCCTCACCCGGCGCGTGCCGCGCTTGGTGCCGTTGGTGACCCACAGCTCGCGTCCGGCCACGCCATCGTCGGCGACGAAGAACACGCGGCTGCCGAGCCGGACGAAATCGGAAGGAGACGAACTCTTGCCGCGCCTCTCAGGCCCAAACGGTGGATATCCCGGATCGTAGTCCGGATTCGGCTCGCTTCCTGGATGGATATCCGCGACCAAGCGGGTGCCCCCTTTCGTGCCGTCGGTCGCGAACAGCTCGCGACCGGTGAGCAGATTCGAGGCGCCAAACAGGACGACCGGGCCGAGCGTGACGCCGGGACCCGGAGACGACGAAAGAAGGACCTCCGCGCATTGCGAGCCGCCGCTGCCGGGTCCTTGGAACGGGTTGAGGTCCGCGATTTGAAAGGTATCTCGGGGCTTGCCATGGCTGACCCAGGGCTCGCTCTTGCCCGGATCGCAGCGAACGGACGACGCGATGTGGCCGTTGAAGATCAGCTTGTCCCCGAGGCTTCCGAGCGCCGAATACCCCTGGAGCCTGTGGGACTTGGGTCGCAAGGCCCGGGTGCCGGCGGAGGTGCCGTCGGTCGCCCAGATTCGGTAGCTGGCATCGAAGTAGGCCAGGTTTCCGGCCAGCGAGAAGGTATGCGGAATCTGCCCTTCGCTCGTGCCCGGTTCGGAGTCGGGCGCGCTGCTGACCAGGGCCGTGCCGGATGCGGTGCCGTCGGAAGCGAACAATCGTTCGTTCCGCCCCTCGCCTTGGGCGAAGAACAGCAGTCGGTGGTCGAAGGCGATCTGCCCGAGCAGGCCGGAGCCGCCGTTGGCCGGGAGAATGTCGCGCAGTCGCTCCGCCGGGCGGCCCGAACCGTCGAGGCGCCACAGTTCATGTCCGCCGCGGGAGATCAGGACCCCGTCTCGAAACGCCACCATCCCGTAGGGATCGGTCCGGGGACCGTCCCCAAGATCCACCCGATGGGTGCCGGCGGAGGTACCGTCGGTGGTCCAGACGACCGGCCGGTGGCCGTAGCTCAGGACGGAAAGGCGATCGAGACCCTCGACGACCACTTCGACGTCACCGCCCGGCGCGGAGAACCGAACGGTAGTTTCCGGCGTTCCCCCCGTGTGCCAGACCCCATCCTGCGCCACGACGTAGACGGCCGAGCCGAGGCGCGCGACGGTAGGACGGAACGACGACGACACGTGGGCCAGGACGAGGGTGCCTTGGGCGGTGCCGTCCGAGCGCAACCATTCGCCAAAGCTGAAGGTGGCGTAGAAAACCCCATCGATCACGCGGGTCGATTGGAAAAACGAATCTTGAACCAGCCCTTCCAAGCTGCGCACGAGGCGGGTGCCGTCGAGCGTTCCGTCGCTCGTCCAGAGCTCGGCGCCGTCGAGAAAATAGAGCGGCTCGGCGCCTGACCCGGATCGATCGATTTGAGATACGTTTTCGAATCGATGGAGAACCCTCGTGCCAAGGAAGGTGCCGTCGGTGTGCAACAGAAAAGAGCCCGTCTGGCTGAAGACCTCGTAAAGAAGGCCTGATCCCGAGGGCGAGGGCCGGAGCAGGTAGGCGGCGTTGTACTGGCCGAATCCGCAGATCTCGAGATCCCTACAGAAGTCGGCGACCGCTCGGGTTCCTTCGCGGGTGCCGTCGCTGGTCCACAGGATCGGCGCAGAGCTCGGCTCGGGGGCGGTCGGGTTTTGGGTGAGAAACCAGATCGCGCCGCGCCACTCGATCCAGCCGCTCACGTGGCCGTCGCAAATCCCCGGGCAAAGATCGGCGAACATCTCCTCGCCGCCCGGAGTGCCGTCGGTGCGCCAGATCTCCTGGCCGTACTCGCCGTTGTCGGCAAGAAAGTAGAGCATCCCGGCGAAGAAGCCCAAGGGTTCCGCGCCGGACCAGGAGCGCCCGGGAGCGACGTCGGTCAGGCGGTAGGTGCCGGCGGGAGAGCCGTCGGTCCGCCAAAGCTCGTACCCGTGCTGGGGATCCGCGGCAGGGAAATACCGCACCCCTTCGTGCTCGATCCCGTTGATCAAAGAGAGCGAGAGCAGAGCGCTGTCAGGCCCATCCGGCCCCGGGTGAAGATCCGCCACCAGGCGCGCTTCGGCAAATCCCGCCGCTGCGACCGTGAAGGTGAGCAGGACCGCGATCCGAATGGCGCGCCCCAAGAGCAGAAAAGGCATGGTGTCCCCCTCGTTCTTTCGCTTCTTGCGAGGTCTCGATGGTAGCGGAAAGAGGGGGCCTCTATAGAGGCATGACACGAGGCGAGGTAAGCGTGGGATGGGTGGCGTTCTGGCGATGTCGGGCGCGTGGCCCGGGGGCGGGGCTCGGAAAGACGCTTCAGGAGAGTCCAGTTCGACACCTACATCCGATCAGGAACCTAAGGACTCGTTCCGGTTGGCAGCCGAGGTCCGGACAAGGTGCAGTACCTCAAAGAGCCAGCCATGGCTGAGCTGAAGCACTTCCTGAGGCGCGCCTCCGGCTCTCAAACTGAGCACTCCATCATTCGGGTCGCCGAGAAACTCGATGTCTATGGGCACGGCCCCCTCATGAACCAGCTCGCAGCGGAGCCACTTGTAGAAGATGTGCGGGATTGAATGGAGTGCGCCGCGATATTCAACGTTGAAAATTCGCTGGCAGGCCGCGCTCTTCCCGAGGAACCTCTCGAAGCATTCGCGATCACGGACGTTTCGGTCAGGAGTCTCGCGCCGAGCAGTTGCGGCGGCCGCGACGAGCGCGCTAAGTAGTGCCCCGTCAAAGCGGCCGAGCTGGTGAAGCGCCAAGGCATCGTCCACACGCCTGCGGATGCTCATTGCTAGACCTATTCGCTATAGAACGGCTCGGCGTTTAACGGCTCTTGTTCCAGATTCCCTGGTCAGGTCGGAGGCTCATTCCACCGCAACCGCGGAGGTCGGCGCTTCGGATTGTTGAGCCGCGCGAGCACGGTGCGGAGCGCAGGAGTCGGAGCGAAATCGCGGTCCAAGATCTCGGCGAGCCGCTCGACTTCGGTATCCGTCAAATAGATGGTGTTGGGTTGATTTGGCAACATGTTTCGCGTCTCGACTTGTTGTGATTGTACCTTCAGAAGCGCGTCTCGCCAGCGAGTTCCTCCCACGACCGCGAATCCACATGCTGGTACTCCCGCCAGTGGGTGATCTTCCCGTCCTGGACCCGGATGAGCACGGTGCCGTGGTAGCGGTGGGTCCCTTCGTAGGTGTACTCGGCGGCGCCGACTTGCTGCTCTTGGTCGAAGACGATGATGTGCCAGACGGTCGATTGCTCGCGGCCTTCGTCGTCGGCGAAGAAGCCATGGAGTTCCTCTCGGCCGGCGAGCGCGTAGCGCCAGGGATCGGAGTACCGGACATCGGGGGCGAAGGTGTCGGCGGCGGAGGCGTAGTCCCGTCGCGCCCAGGCGGCGGCGAGGGCTTCGAGCAGAGCGCTGAATTCGGCTTTCGTCATGGGGTGAAAACTCCCTCTGAGGTCCGCCGGCTCATGCCGGCCTTAGGATGATTTCCTGACTTCAATCGAGATCGCGGTGCTTGAAGCGTGCGCCACAGCGTATAGAGTGGGAGTCGAAAGAGCGACGGTTCCGGGACCTTTCGAGGAGGCCTGGAGGCTCGAACCCCTGACCTGAGGACGACAGCATGCTCGACACCCGCCCGGATCTGGCTCTCCGCAGCCTCGGCCCTCTCGCCGCATTTCTCGCCCTGTCCGCCTGCGCCTTTGCCGCCACCTCCCCGGAGCGGCCCGCCACGCCCTCGTCCATCCTGATCACGTACGAGAAGCTGCCGGTGCGTCTCTGCGTCCCGGTGGCGGCGGAGACGTGGAATACGCTGCGGAGCGGCGACACCCGGCTCATCCTTCGCCTGCAAAATCAGAAGCCGTCGACGCGTTACAGCCCGGCCTTTCAACTTTCTCGGGTGGCTCCGGAACCGCAGGTACCTCCTGCAGCAGCTGATGAGATCGAGCAGTTTTCGATGCATCCCGACCCGCCGGCCAAGGAGGGAGGGCCGAATCCGCAGAATTTTGCCTTCGACCTGCGCGATCACCTGCCCGAAGGAGAAAGTCCGGCGGCGCTCTGCTTCGAGGTAGGAATCAAAGCGAGCGACGACGCTCCGCCCCCCGATCCCGAGGTGCGAATACTCCTTCGTGCGTCAATCGATCCGGTAGCGCACTAGGCGATTCAAGATGCACATCGCTTAGCCTAACCGCACCAGCCGTTGGGCGCTTTCGACGGTGCTCCCGATGGAAATAGGAGCAGAAGCGGGAGCTGAACGCCTGCGGCCGTCTCAACGGGTACCCTGAAAGGGGACCCGATGAAAAACTCCCAAGATTCTCACGATCCGGAGCTTGGCCGGTACGAGGTCATGCCGGCCGGCGAATACGGTGAGCGAGCTGTAGAAGGCCCACCATCGTCGAGCACCGCTGCCAAGCCTACCGAGCGGCAGCCAGGCAAGACGGCGATCTTCGTGGCGCACGGCATGGGACAGCAAATCCCATGGCAGACCCTCGATGCGATCGCGAGCGGACTGATCGAACAGCAACCCGATGCGAAAACGAAGGTCCGGGCCGTGCGCTCGGATGAGACTCTATTGCGCCGGATCGAGCTCGACCTCGAGGATTCTCAGGGCGAGCCGCGGAAAGTTGACGTCTACGAGGGGTACTGGGCACCGCTTACCGAAGGCCAGGTGACTCTTCGTGACGTAATGGGCTTCCTGTTCAATGGGGCGACCAACGGCTGGAAGAACGGCGCCACTGAATTCCGGCGCAAGATGTTCGACCTGTTTCCGGCCTTCCCCGCCCAAGCTCGTATCTTCGTATACCTCGCGGCGGCGCTCGCGGCGGTGGTCTCCCTCATCGTCCTCAACTCGACGATCGTCCTGGTTGCGGCGGCGCGTTCGCCCCTGAAGAACGATCGGCCTCGCTGGCTCGGTAACGGCCTGTTCACGGATCTGACAACGCTCTTCCACGTCGTCCTCGTGGTTGCGCTTGTCTTCGGGCTCGTGCTGTTTTGCGCCAAGAAACTCCGCCAGATGGCGAAAAAAAGTAAGAGTGGAGCACTTTGGAAACTCGTGCGCGCCTGGAACGCCATGGCGGTCGGCTGGTTTGTTCTACTACTGTTTGTCCTGCCGCTGGCCGCGCTCACCGTCCCGCTTTTGTTCTATGGACATGTCAAACCTGATGCACAGCCCAACGACTCGCTGTGGCTGGCCCTGTTGCATCGTCCGGCGTGCGACTCACTGATCGATGGGTTCAATGGCGTGCTCAACGGGATATTGCTCGGCGGGCTCGCCGCGGTTCTCGTCGGTTGGGTAGGAAAGGCCGCATGGACTGTCGCTCGGGCTTTACGATCAGAGCTGCTTTGGCACGATGGCAAGAAAAAGGCAGCGCTCAGCGCTGTGGTGGTTCTTTTAGGCTTGGTGCTGATCGGTTTAGCAGGGGTGTTGATCCGACTTTTCGTCGGTCTCTACGGAACGCAAGAGGGAGACTACCTACGTATCGCGCAGCTCGGCATTGCCTGGCCCTTGCTCCTCGGCGTCAGTTGGTGGGTTCGAGGGTTTCTGGTCCAGTACCTGGGAGACGTGGCGCTGTACGTCACCTCACACCGACTCGATCGGTTTCGCAAATTGCGCGACGAGATCCGGCAGACGGTGCTCGATGCCGCGCGGCCTGTCTACGCTCTCCGTAGCGAAGCCGATCCGACCCGCTTCGAATACGACCGCGTCTTGGTCGTCGGTCATTCGCTCGGCTCGGTGGTGGTCTACGACACGCTGAATCGGCTGTTCAACGACGACCTGATCGCGCTACCGGGGCAGGACTCACTGCAAGCGATCGAGCGCACAAAATTGCTCGTCACCTTTGGCTCGCCGCTCGATAAGTTGGCGTTCCTGTTCTCGGTTGCGGGGCACGCGACGACCGAGGCCCGTGAGGCGCTCACGAATGCCGCGGAGCCGATGATCCAGCGTTATCAGGACCGGCCGCGCTGGGTCAATCTGTTCTCCCGTTGGGACATCATCGGTGGCGGCCTAGATTTCTTCGACCTGCCCGGCAAGAGCGATCCGCGAAGTGTGCATGACGAGATCGATCTGGAGGCGACGACCCTGCTGGCCGCCCATACCGAATACTGGGAGAACTCCCTTCTCTACCGGACACTGCTCCAGTCGATTTAACCCGGTCTCCTGGGTGGGCGAGATAAGCTTCGAATCTTGTTTCTTCCGATGTCCTGTAGAAAAAAGAGCAGGCCGACGCTAGGTTCCGTCGGCCTGCTCGGTGTCTAAGGTCCACCCACCCATCACAACCCCGCCTCACACCTTTTAGGGCGTGAAACCCTCACGATCGACCAAGCCGTTCAGCACGTCGCTGTTCTGCGAGACGCCGGCCAGGTTGTAGTAGTTGATCGGTCCTCCCGAGGTCTTCTGGACCCACAGCTCGACCTGGGAGGTGGTGAAGCGAATCACCTCGGGCCAGAGGAAACCGTTGGGGCGTGGGCCGATGATGCGGACGAAAACTTCCGACCGGGTGGGGATGGCGCCCGCCAGGCAGAGGGTTTCGGGCACGCAATCGGTGACCTTGGTCGCGATGCGGATGTTGTCGATCCGGGACTTGAATTGGAATCCCGGCAGGGCGGTCGTGGTGATCCACGGTCCGTCGGGCGGCAGGGGATCCGGGCCGGTGTCGTTGACGAACTCGGCACGGACCATCAGCGCCCGGTCGGCTTCGAAGAAATCGGTGATCGGGTTCCAGCTGTTGCCGCCGGAGGTCGATTGGTAGACCTGGGCGAGCGGCGTCGAGGGACTTTCATCGGCGCAGATGAACAGGTCCTCGTTCGCGACGCCGTTCCACTGCACGCCCACGTAGGCGCCTCCCGAGGCGAGATGAATTCCCAGCGAGGTGCAGCTCTCTCCGACGAAGGCGCTGGAGAACGGCGCGCCGATGTTGACCGTGGAAGGCACGCTGCCGAGGAAGGTGCCGGGCGTTCCGCTCGGCCCGTCGTCGTCATAGACCATGAAGTTAAACGACATCGCCGAAGGGTCGGTGCCGGTCAGCCAGCAGGTGCAAACGCGCGACAGGATCGAGGGGTAGTTGGGCGGAAGCAGACGCTGGACGATCCGGACGTCCGGCGCGCCGACCCGGTACCCTTCCTCGATCGATCCGTCGTCGGCCGCGCTGCCGCCGCTGCACGTCGGGCCGGCCTGCGGCTCGATCGGAGAGCCGCCTTGAAGATCCGAAAATCGAAAGACATTGGTTTGGGCGAAAACGCCCGTGGACGAGAGCAGAATCGCGACTCCGAGGCCGAGCAGGGTCAACGCGCGCGGCGTCGATCGCTGAGAGAATTCGGCAAGGCTTTGGGGGGATGGGCTCCCGGAGCGGTCATTTTTTCCGACGACGACTGAGTTCATAGGTACGCCTCCTTTTCGACGCCCTTAAGGTGCAAGGCGGGTGCCCGCAAAATCGTTTCGTTCCAGACAGTTCGCAGCGGTCTTCGGCCTTTGTGAGAGCCTTCGGGAGATCCCGCGCTTCCCTTCAGCCGGCCGAGCCTGGCAGACTGGGAGCCATGGCCCCTCTCTCGATCGTGCCGGCCGTCGCCGCCGACGCTTCGGCCCTCGCCACTCTGCACACCTCGGTGGCGGAGCGGCTGACCCGCGACTACGGCAAAGGGCACTGGTCCTCGGTGGTGACGGCCAAAGGAGTGCTGCGCAATCTGGAGCACAATCGAGTTCTGGTGGCGCGAGACGGAGAGCGCCTGGTGGGCACCCTCAGCCTGGTCACCAAGAAGCCCTGGGCGATCGACCCCGCCTATTTCACCGCCGTGCGCCGGCCGCTCTATCTGCTGAACATGGCTGTCGACCCGCAAGTCCAGCGGAGCGGCATCGGCCGTTTTCTGGTCGAAGAGGCGAAAGCGGTCGCCCGCGCCTGGCCGGCCGAGGCGATCCGTCTCGATGCCTACGACGCGGAAGCCGGCGCGGGTGGGTTTTACGCCAAGTGCGGCTTTCAGGAACGAGGACGCGTGGTGTACCGGGAGGTGCCGCTGGTCTATTTCGAGGCGCTGGTCGCGCCCGAATGACGGCCAAGAAAGGCGCTGATATCCGGAGCGATCAGAGGCGGTCGATGTCTACGTTCGGAGCCAGGCGGACCGCTGCCGGTCGCCGAACCTCGCGCGCCCGGACAATGTAGCGCTGGGGAGCATTCCCGATGTAGTGGAAGGGGTAGCAGGTGACCAGGGTGAGCGTGGGAGAAGGACCCGAGGCGAGCACTTCGGTTTCGCTGGGCTCGACGATGCGGAGGTCCTCGACCAGGTAGTCGTAGGTTCCGGCGCTCGTCACGAGCTGGATCGGATCGGCGAGCTTCAGCCTGGCCAGGCCGCGAAAGAAGGTGTCGCGGTGAGCGGCGAGCGCGACGTTGCCGGCCTCGCCGGGCAGCGCGGTGCTCGGGATGTGGCCGATGGCGCGGTTCAGAGTCGGATCGTCAACCCCTTCGGCGACGATCGCGTCGATCTGCGCCGTGGGGATGCTCAGGCGGCCGATCACTTCGGATGCGGAGGGTTTCCGCCGATGCGACGTGGAGGCGACCGCCGAGCCCGGCGAGGTGGCGTCGCCCTTCGATGTCGCCGTGAGCCGCGCGCTCTCCATCCGCTGATAGGCGAGGCGGTCGAGCTTCATCCAGGAGACGTACCCCAAAGCCAGAAAGGCGACCAGGAACAGCGCCCGTTCGAACGAACGGGCACCGCTCCGGATCGCCTGGCTGGGTAGGTTCAGCATGGGGGCTCTTGGGGGTTACTGGGTGGTGCGCTGCCGCATCAGGAACGCCGCGGCGCCCAGGGCGACGAGACCGAAGACGAAGACCGCCGGCTCGGAGCTGGCCGTCTGCGGCAGGCTGTTATCGTCGGCCGTGGCGCTGGTCGTCGTGTCGTTGGCCATCGTATCGTTCGTGTCGTTAGCCATCGCGTGGTCGGTGCCC
>DATMZU010000382.1:0-6325 GCA_035607435.1 Thermoanaerobaculia bacterium
AGATGTCGGCGCCGAATTCCTTCTGCTCGCCGGTGTCGATGTCTTCACCCTCGACGCGGACGATGATGCGCTCGGCGTCGACGGAATCGACGATGCCGCCGCGCTTGCACAGCACCACGGCGCCGGAGTCGCGCGCCACGATGCCTTCGAGCCCGGTGCCCACCACCGGCGCTTCGCTGCGCAGGAGCGGAACCGCCTGGCGTTGCATGTTGGAACCCATCAGGGCGCGGTTGGCGTCGTCGTTCTCGAGGAACGGGATCAACGCCGCGGCCACCGACACCAGCTGCTTGGGGCTGATGTCGATGTAGTCGAGGCGGTCGCGCTCGACGGTGACGAAGTCGCCGCCGGCGCGCGCCGTCACCCGCTCATCGACGTAGTACCCCTTCTCGTCGAGGCGGGCGTTGGCCTGGGCGATGATGTACTTCTCTTCTTCCCAGGCCGACAGGTAGAAGGCGTGCGCCTCCACCTCGATCAACCGCTTGTTGGCGCTCTTGAGCTTCGTGTTCTCTCCGCCGAGCTCATCCTCGGTGACGATCTGGCCCAGTTTGAACGGGCCGTCGGCGACCTTGATCACCCGGTAATGGTTGAGCACGCGCCCCGCTTCGACCTTCTTGTACGGGCTCTCGATGAACCCGTAGTCGTTGATCCGGGCGTAGGTCGCGAGCGACGAGATCAGGCCGATGTTCGGGCCTTCCGGCGTCTCGATCGGGCAGATGCGGCCGTAGTGCGTGGCGTGAACGTCGCGCACTTCGAAGCCCGCCCGCTCACGCGACAGACCGCCCGGTCCGAGGGCGGAGAGCCGGCGCTTGTGGGTGACCGCGGAGAGCGGGTTCGTCTGGTCCATGAACTGCGACAGCTGGGACGACCCGAAGAACTCCTTGATCGCCGCGATCACCGGCTTGCTGTTGATCAGGTCGTGCGGCATCGCCGAGTCGATGTCCTGATGGACCGACATCTTCTCCTTGATCGCCCGCTCCATCCGGACCAGGCCGATCCGGAACTGATTTTCCAGCAGCTCGCCCACCGCGCGGACGCGGCGGTTGCCGAGGTTGTCGATGTCATCGACCCGGCCCACGTCTTTCTGCAGACGGAGCAGGTACTCGATCACCCGGAAAAAGTCGTCCGCCGACATGGTCTTCTGCTCGACCGGCACGTCGGTGTCCAGCTTGATGTTGAACTTGAAGCGGCCGACCCGCGAGAAGTCGTAGCGCTTGGCGTCGAAGAACATCCCGTAGAACAGCGAACGGGCGCTTTCGAGCGTCGGAGGATCGCCCGGCCGCATGCGGCGGTAGATCTCGATCAACGCCTCTTTGGCGTTCTTCGTCGTGTCTTTGGCGAGCGTGTTCGAAAGGGTGGCACCCACCAGCTCCCAATCGGGGAAGAAGACCTCGATCGGGGTGTGGTTGCGCCCTTCGAGCCGCTCGGTGATCGCTTCGGGCACCAGCTCGTTCGCTTCGAAGATGACCTCGCCGGTGTCCAGATCGACGATGTCGGCCAGGAAGAAGGCGCGCTCCAGATCCTCGGTATCGACTTCGAAATCGACCGACTGGCCGGCGTCGAACTTCGCGAGGTGCTCTTTCTTGAGCGTGACGCCGCCAAACACCGGGTAGACCTCGCGCCGGCCGCGGCTCTGGCGGTCCTTCAAGCGCTCCGATTCGAGCACCCGCGGCGGGAGCGAAAGGGTGAACTTGCCCTCGCCCTCCGGCTTCAGGCCCACGCCGGTGTAGAACTGGCGCAGGATCGACTCGTCGGTTTCGAGCCCCAAGGCGCGCAGGAACACCGTGCCGTGGAACTTGCGCTTGCGGTCGATGCGCACCGACAGGACGTCCTTCTGGTCGTATTCGAACTCGACCCAGGAGCCGCGGTACGGAATGATCTTCGACAGATAGGCGCGCGCGCCTTCCTTGGTGAAGAAGACGCCCGGGCTGCGGTGGAGCTGCGAGACGATGACCCGCTCGGTGCCGTTGATGATGAACGTGCCGTTGTCCGTCATCAGCGGGATGTCGCCGAAGTAGACCTCTTCCTCTTTGGCGTCGCGCATCATGCGGGTGCCGGTTTCCGGGTCTTTGTCGTAGACGAAGAGCCGGAACGTCACCTTGAGCGGGACGGCGAACGTCATGCCGCGCTCGCCGCAGTCGGAGATCGAGTACTTGAGCTGAAGATCGACCGGGTTGCCGCAGATGTCGCACTTCGTCACGCGGTTCTTGTTGACGAAACCGCAGGAGGTGCAGGTGACCGTCTCTTCGTGCGGGTGGTCGGTCATGATCTTCGAGCCGCAGTTGGTGCAGGTCATGCGGAGGTATTCGAGGCCTTTCAGCTCCGCGCACTTGCACTGCCAGTCGCCGATCGAGTACTTCACGAAATCCAGCGAGCAGGTCTCGCGGAAGTCCGAGAACGGGAAGATGCCGGTGAAAACCGCCTGCAAGCCCTGATTGGCCCGCTCCTCGGGGAGCAGGTTCATCTGGAGAAAGCGCTCGTAGGAGCGCCGCTGTACGTCGATCAGATTGGGGATCGGCAGCGACGTCGCAATGCGCGAAAAATCTTTGCGATGACCATCCGTGCCGAGGCTTTCATAGCCGGGGCGCGTGGGGGCGTGGGTAGTGAGGGCGAATCGTTCCATGGCTGGTCCTTGCTAACTCCGTAGTCCGAGCTGCTGGTCCGCGGCGTAAGGTGCGGTGACTAGTCTGTGCAACGGGCAATAGGTGAGAGCCGTCGAGGAAGCCGACGAAAACCTGAAAGCTCGCTGGAATGCAGAAGACACCATGCCCTCTCCATCGAAATTCCTCGATGGGTCGGCGGGCATGGTGTAGTTCGTTTCCAACGGAGGTCTGTCCAGATCGATTCGTCGGCCCTCCCGCGGTAAGGAAGCAAACGCCGAGCCTAAGCTTCGACGGGTACTGCGCTCACCGGCGGGTCGCTAGAAACTGCCGTTGCAACGCGAGTTGAGCGTGTGTCGCGCGCTCCTCTTCGAAGAGCGCGCGGCGGACAAGGTTACTTGACCTCGACCTTCGCTCCAGCCTCTTCGAACTTCTTCTTGATCGTCGCGGCTTCTTCTTTTGAGACCCCTTCCTTGATGTTGGAAGGAGCGGCCTCGACCAGGTCCTTGGCTTCCTTGAGACCCAGGCTCGTCACTTCACGGACGGCCTTGATGACGTTGATCTTGTTCGCGCCGAAGTCCTGAAGGACGACGGTGAACTCGGTCTGCTCTTCGACCGGAGCCGCAGCGGCAGCCGGACCGGCCGAAGCCGCCGGGGCCGCGGCCGCCGCGGACACGCCATAGTGATCTTCCAGCGCCTTGACCAGGTTGTTCAGCTCGAGGACGGTCAGATCGTCGATCTGCTTGATGAAATCTTCGGTCACAATGGCCATTTTCTTCTCCTTCCAGGACTTTTCAGTCTCTTTAAGAACGTATTCGATTCTAGAGGGCAGCGCCCTGCTCTTCTTTTTTCTTCGCGACCTGATCGAGCACCACGACGAAGCTCTGGGGCACCGCCGCGAGCGTCCGCACAAACCGTGCGATCGGCGACTGGAGCAGGAACAGCAGCTTCGAGAGCAGCGCTTCGCGGCTCGGCAGCTCGGCGATGGCTTTGATCTGATCGGCCGCGATCTGCTGGCCTTCGACCAAACCCGCCTTGAACTCCAGAACCGGCGCGGTCTTCGCGAAATCGGTCAGCGCCTTGGCGAGGGCGACCGGGTCCTTCAGACAGTAGGCCACCGCGGTCGGGCCGACGAAGTGACCTTTAAGGTCCGCCAGCTGGCCCCCTTCGATCGCGCGCAGGGCGAGGGTGTTCTTGACCACCAGATAGTGGCCCCCGCTCTTACGAATTCTCTCGCGCAGCTCCGTCACCTGCGGGACGCTGATGCCCTTGTAGCCCAGGAGAAAGGCATGCGGCGCCGCCGCCAGGCCCTCCGTATAGTCCTGGATCATCTCTTCTTTGACGTTTCGTGTGAGCGGCATCGTTCCCTCTCCTAGGCTTCGGCAGCACCTGTCATTCCAGCTTCGTCCACGCGAATTCCAGGGCCCATGGTCGAGGAAAGGCTCACTGACTTCACGTACTTACCCTTGGCCGCGGCGGGCTTCGCCTTGATCACCGCGCCGATGAAGGCGTGAGCGTTGTCCGCCAGCTGCTCTTCGGAAAACGAGAGCTTGCCGAGCGGCGCGTGGATGATCCCGGTCTTCTCGACCCGGAACTCGACCTTGCCGGCCTTGATCTCTTCGACCGCCTTGGCCACGTCCATCGAGACCGTTCCGGCCTTCGGGTTGGGCATCAGGCCGCGCGGACCGAGCACCTTACCCAGACGACCGACGACGCGCATCATGTCCGGCGTCGCGACCACCGCGTCGAAATCGAGCCAGCCGCCCTCGATCCGCTTCGCCAGCTCCTCGCCGCCGACGTAGTCCGCTCCCGCGGCCTCCGCCTCGCGCAGCTTCTCGCCGCTCGCGAACACCAGCACCTTCGCGGTCTTGCCCAAGCCATGCGGCAGGACGACCGTGCCGCGGACCATCTGGTCGGCGTGCTTGGGATCGACCCCCAGCCGCATCGCGATCTCCAGCGTCTCGTCGAACTTGGCGAACGCGACTTCCTTGGCGATATGTACCGCTTGAGCCAGCGGATGTGCCTGCTGGTCCACCTTCTGCGACGATTGTGTGTACTTCTTTCCGTGCTTCGCCACGACGCAATTCTCCCGTTTGTCTTTAACCGGCTAGCCGACGATCTCGACGCCCATCGAGCGCGCGGTTCCTTCGATGATCCGCACCGCGGCCTCCAAGGAAGCCGCGTTCAAGTCGGGCATCTTCGTCTTCGCGATTTCCTCGACCTGGGCCGCCGTCACCGAGCCCTTTTTGGTGCGGTTCGGCTCGCCCGAGCCCTTGTCGATCCCCGCGGCCTTCTTGAGCAGGATCGCCGCCGGCGGCGTCTTGGTGATGAAGGTGTAGCTGCGATCCGAATAGACCGTGACCACCACCGGGATGATCAAACCGATCTGAGATTGCGTGCGGGCGTTGAAATTCTTCACGAAATCCATGATGTTGACGCCGGCCTGACCCAAGGCCGGGCCGACCGGGGGTGCCGGTGTCGCCTGACCCGCCGGAATCTGCAACTTGACCAGCCCTGTGACTTTCTTAGCCATAAACCGCTCCGCTCGAATCAAGAATGTCGAATCGAGAATCCAGAATCCGAGATTCTAGATTCGCAATTCGTCATTCGTCTCAGATTTTCTGCACCTTCGAGAAATCCAGCTCGACCGGCGTCTGCCGGCCGAAGATCGTCACCATGACCTTCAAGCTGTTGCGGTCGAGGTTCACCTCGTCCACCGTGCCGGTAAAGTTGCTGAAGGGGCCCTCCGTGATCCGGACCTGCTCCCCCTTCTCGAAGAGGTACTTCGGCTTCGGCTTTTCCTTCGCGGTCACCACCTGCTCGAGGATCTGATTGACCTCTTCTTCGGACAGCGGCGTCGGCTTCTTGCCCATGCCGACGAAGCCCGTGACCTTCGGCGTGTTCTTGACCACGTGCCACGCCGCGTCGGACATCGCCATCTCGACCAGGATGTAACCGGGGAAAAACTTCCGCTGCGTCTCCTTCTTCTTGCCGTTCTTGTACTCGACCACCGTCTCGGTGGGGATACGAATGTCCCCGAAGGCGGGGCCCATGTCGAGCGCATCGGCACGCTGGCGCAACGTCTCCTTGACCCGCTCCTCAAACCCCGAGTAGGTATGGACGATGTACCACTTCTTGTCGAGCGCTTCCGCCATGGCTTCGGTCATGAACCCAGTGCCTTGAAGAGACCTTCATAGCCGCGAAGAATCAGGAAGTCCGCCACCCACAGGTAGACGGCGAAGATCACGCTCGCGACGATGACCACGATCGTCGTCGCCACCACCTCGTCCCGAGGCGGAAACGTAACCTTCTTCATCTCCGAGCGAACCTCGCCGATGAACGTGAGGCCCTTGGCGTAATGCCCCACTTTGTACACCCACCAGGCGAGCCCGGCGAGGCCGGCCACCACCACCGCTGTTACGATCCAACCGATCTTCTCAGGCGTCATTGGCGTTCTTCGACTCCACCCTCGCGAGCGGGAAAATGGCAGGCCAGGAGGGATTTGAACCCCCAACCCCCGGTTTTGGAGACCGGTGCTCTACCAGCTTGAGCTACTGGCCTTCGCCCCTGACTTCTCGTAATTTCAAGCCAGAATCTCGGTGACGGTACCGGCACCGACCGTGCGTCCACCCTCGCGAATCGCGAAGCGAACGCCTTTTTCCATTGCGATCGGAGCGATCAGCGTGATCTCCAGGTTGATGTTGTCCCCCGGCATCACCATCTCCGTG
>DATMZU010000392.1:0-2812 GCA_035607435.1 Thermoanaerobaculia bacterium
CTCGATTCCTGGGTCGTGCGCGACGTGCTGGTCAAGACCGCCGACCCGAACGCCGGCCTGCCGCGTCTCAACGTGATCAAGGCGCTCGTCTGCACGGCAGCGCTCCAGCAGTCGGCGAGCTACCCGCCACCCGGCTCCAACACGCTCCCGGTCCACTATTGGTCCTGCGCGATGGGCACGCCGTTCGGGAGCGCTTCGGGGCAGCGGGTGGGGTGGTAGGGGAGCGGAGGCGGGGCCCGCGAGCGGTTCGCGCGCACCAATTCGCAGGCGTATACTTTCGGCGATGATCCGAACCGTCGCCGAACAGCTCGATTTCGTCACGACCAAGAAGGGGCTGGCCGAGGCCCAGGTGTTGGCCGAAGCCCTGCAGGCCGGTATCGGTTTGCTGTACGAAGAGTCGCTGATCGAGTCGTACCTGAGCGGCGACTTGCTTAGGGCGCAACTCGTCCAAGAGCTGGACGCCGCTCGGGTCGACGAGATCGACGCTCAACGCGACGCCATCGATCGCGATTTCGCGTGGGCGGCCGAGAGTCGCTGACGATGGCCCAGGCCATCACCGACACGGGCCCAATCCTCCATCTCCACGAAATCGGTTCGCTGGCTGTTTTTCGTCAGTTTGCCTCGGGTCTCGCCGTTCCCGATCGCGTAGCCGTGGAGCTCCAGGCACGAGGTCTCTCGATGGCCGACATCAGCGCGGCAGGTGTCGCCGCGATCAGGCTCGAACCCTACTCCGTCGATCCAGCGTTTCAGAGGGAGGCTTCAGGTCTCCAGGCAGCCGATCTCGAAGTCGCCGCGATTGCGTGCGATTTCTCTTTTTCTCGGCTCGTTCTTACCGACGATTTGGCGCTCCGACGATGGCTCGAACGACGCGGAAATGTCGTCGTCGGATCGGTCGGGTTGCTCTTGCGGGCCTGCCATCTTGGAATTCTCGATCGCCACGAGCTCGAAGTAGGGATGGACCGCCTTCTCTCGAGCAGCCTTCATCTCACCTCGGCCTTGCGAGCCTACGTCCGCGCTCGGGTCCGTGACCTGGGCGACTGAGCTCGTTCCTCAGCTTAGAGACCGGCGGCGGTTTTCTGCGCGAATAGGGCCAGGACGGAGGCAAGCTCCCTACACCAAGACTGCGGCGACATCGCGTTTTCAAACCGCGCCCCCCGGCCCGGGCGTCGGCGCGTCCCGCGCCGAGCGCTCCCGGGCCGAGCGCTCCCGGGCCTACCCCCCGATGGCCGCGTCCCGCGGCCTGTGCCGGCCGAGCGCTCCGCGCTCACCGACTGGAGCGCAGACCCTAACCTCGGGCAAGACGGAAGCCGATGCCGCCGCCACGGTATGGTGATGGGCCGAAGAAGCGATATGCAGCACGCACATGGCGTGCGAACGAGAACCACGAGCCGCCGCGGGAGACCCGGTATGAACCCTTCGACGGGCCTCTCGGATCGGTCGAACTCCCGGGCTTGTAGGGGCCAAACCGGTCCTCGCACCATTCGTACACATTGCCGAGCGTGTCGTAGAGGCCCCAAGCGTTCGATGCCTTCATCTTCACTCGCCGCGTGCCTGCCCACCTAAAGGTGAACTGCTTCTCTTTCCAAACGGACGAATCTCCGGCCTCAGCGAGGTCGTATTCCATGCCGCTGTTACCGCCGTACCAAGCGATGGAATCGAGGACCGGAACATTCCTTTCACCCAGGATCTCGATCGGCCCCGAGTAGGTCATTTCTTTCGTTCCCGCCCGGCAGGCGTATTCCCACTCGGCTTCAGTCGGCAGCCGCCAGCCGGGATCGCCGGTCTGCGTTCTCAGCTCGCTGCAGAACTCCTGGCAGTCCTTCCAGCTCACCATTTCAACCGGGCGATCCGGCGATTGAAACCGGCTTGGATTCGACCCAATTACTCTCACCCAGAAATCCTGCGGGCAAGGCGTGTCGGCCAGCCAGAAGCCTTCGGTCAGCGTGACCTCGTGAAGGGTCTCATCCTTTTTCCGACCCGGCTCATCCACGGGCGAACCCATCCGGAATCCCCCTGGCTCGATCCAGCGCATTCGCTGTATGGCGCCTGCAATCGTGAGATCTGCGAAGACCCCGAAGCGGTCCTGCCCCGAGGCCGAGGCCCACGGTGGCGGGGGGCCCTCACCCGCTCCATACACTTCCGGCGACGGTCCGTGTGGAGCCGCCGGCGGCGAGAGGGACACACCACCGCCCAACCGGCCGACCATCTCACTTGCCGTGCGTGCGACCTGCAAGCTGCGCAGGAACGGCGGTAGCGAGGTAATCTGCTCACCACCACCCGGCAGGATCACGAGCCGGCGACCGCCGGGATCGTGCAAATGGAATTGGCTGTAGAACGTCTCGTACTCCGCCTTGACCCAACGCGACCCCTTCGACTGCGCTGTCCAGAACAGGACGAAGTGCCGGCTCCGCTCCAGGCTCTCCTGGATCGCGGCCACAAAGCTCTGACCCATCGCCTCGCTTAGGCTTGCCGTCGACCAGAAGACTCGCAAGCCGCCGTCTTCCAGCGTGCGGAAAATGGCCCGCGCGGCTTCTTCGTCGGCGGACGCGAAGCTCAGGAAGACGTCGTAGGCGAAGTCGGGATTGGTCATGGCCGCTCCCTCTACCCACGCTCCCCCACCAGCTGCCCGCAAGCCGCGGCGACGTCCCTTCCCCGGCTCCATCTCACGGTGATGAAACAGCCGTGTTCCTTCAAGCGGGCGGCGAAGGCTCTCAGGCGTTCGAACGTCGGCTCGCGGAAGGGTGCATCCGCGTGCTCGTTCATCGGGATCAGGTTGACGCAGTGGCGGTGGCGGAGGTCGCCGAGCCAGGCG
>DATMZU010000402.1:0-2734 GCA_035607435.1 Thermoanaerobaculia bacterium
TCTATGGCCTCGACAAGCACGCGGTCGATCTGGAGATCTATCTGACCGACACCGCGGGGCAGGTGCTGCTCGACACCCGCCGGCCGAGCGCCGTGGGCGAGGATTACAGCGCCTATCACGACGTCTCGCTCACGCTCGCCGGGCAGTACGGCGTCCGAACCTCGCGGCGCGATCCTGCCGACCCGTTCTCGAGCGTGCTCTACATCGGCGCGCCGATCTATCGCGAGGGGAAGATCGTTGGCGTGCTCACCCTGGCCGAGCCGACCGTGAGCATCGAGGCGTTCCTCCATCTCGCCCGCCCCGCCTTCGTGCGCGCGGGGCTTCTGACGCTGTGCGTCGTAGCGCTCCTGAGCCTCGCGGTCTCCTACGGCCTTACCGGCCCGATCCGCCGCCTCGCGCGCTACGCGGAGGGTATCCACCAAGGCAAACACCCGCCGTTCCCGCGCCTGGGCCGCTCCGAAATCGCCGATCTGGGCGAAGCGCTCCGCCGCATGCAGGAGACGCTCGAAGGAAGGCGCTACGCGGAGGAGTACGTCACTACGCTCACCCACGAGCTGAAGAGTCCGCTCTCGGCGATCCGCGGCGCGGCCGAGCTGCTGCAGGACGAGGAAATGCCCCCGGAACAGCGGGCGCGCTTCATCGGGAACGTCCGCTCCGAATCGGAACGGATCGCCCGAATCGTCGAGCGCATGCTCGATCTCGCAAGGCTCGAAAATCGGCGCGAGAAGCCGGAGATGGAACCGGTCGAGCTGAACGCCCTGCTGCGCACCCTGGCCGAGAGCCACGCGCCGCAGCTCGCCCAACGCGGCGTGAAGATGGAGATCTCCGCGGCCGAAGGGCTAATGGCGACAGGCAACCCCTTCCTGCTCCACCAGGCAGTCGATAACCTGGTCCAGAACGCGATCGAATGGAGCCCCGAAGGAGGCACCGTGGCGGCCAGCGCGGAAGTCGCGGGCGACCGGGTACACATCTCGATCACCGACAACGGCCCGGGCATTCCGGACTTCGCGCTCGACCGGATCTTCGATCGCTTCTACTCGCTCGCCCGCCCCGACACCGGAAGGAAAAGCACCGGCTTAGGGTTGAACTTCGTCCGCGAAGTTGCGCGGTCCCACGGCGGCACGATCCGGGTCGAAAACCGCGTCGCCGGTTCGCCCGAAAAAGGCGCGATCGCCGAGTTGGTCCTCCCCTGGCAAGGCCACCCGGCCGCGTGACGAGCGGGCGTTATTCAAAGTTGTGGCTCAAGTCTTAATAGCGCGGCGCGCTATTCAATAGGGTTACAGATTTTTCCTGGATGCGCGGGCCTCCGGCCCGCCATCGCGGGCGAGACGCCTTCGCACCCAGGGAGAGGGAAAGGAACGTGATAGAACGTGAAAGAAGAAACCATGGCGACCCTTCACCTATCCATTCCCGAGGCGCTGTACGAACAGATCCGCCAACGGGCCGAGGCTCACGGCCGCTCGATCGGTGTGGAGGTCGTAGACCTCCTGACGTTCGCGCTTGCGAACGAGCGGCCTTCAGCCGGAGAGGTGCTCGAAGAGATCCGGCGTCGCCGGTCCTTCCGCCCGAGCGCTGTCGGCGCCCCTGACAGCACGACGCTTCTACGCGAGGATCGCGCTCGTTGAGGCTTGAGTTCAACCAACCTTCCGCACCACCCAAGTCGTCATACACCGCCGATCCTGAACCACAGTCGTCTTGATCGGATCGAGCAATTTACCTCCCAGCTCTTCGGTGAGGCCCAGCAGGAACGCCTCGTCTACCAGGAAACGATCCGAGCCGTCGGGAAGGTGGAAGCGACGTCCGCCGAGCGGCGTGAAGCGCGATTCCATCCCGATCGTGGAAGCCAGCCGGCAGAAGAAGAGGCCGCCGGGGGCGAGATGGCGCCAAGAGCCCTTGAGGATCGCTCGGAAATGAGCTTCGTCGCGGGAGAAATGAAGGACGGCGCTGCTGATCACGACCTCGACACATTCGTCGGGAAACGTGCTCCGTTCAATCGCCTCGGCCCGAAAATTCTCGACCGGGAGGCGCGGAGCCAGCTCGGCCGCGAGTGCTCGGATGGCGTGGATCGCTTCGGGTTCGGCATCGACACCGAAGACCTCGAATCCGGCGCGCAGGAAGTAGACGAGATTTCGCCCGCCGCCGCACCCTGCGTCGAAGATCCGCTGGCCTGGAACGATTCGGCCGCGCAGCACCTGGTCCAGCAGGTAGATGTCGATCGGGCCGAGGAGGGAGGGTAGGTCGATCATCCGTCCATTGTAGCGGCCCGCTCCTCGTTCCTCGGCTCGCCCGAGCCATTGACGCGCACCTTCAGGAATAAGGCTCTACGCAGTTGCGATCGATGTTCGCGGCGTTGCCGCGATCGAACCGGGATCGGACGATCCCATTCCAAGAGAGAGGAGCAACCGATGAGAATGAAGACATTGGGCGTACTGGCTTTCCTGGGACTCGCGCTGCTTGCCGTGCCCGTAGTGGCTCAAGTGCCCCCCGCTCCCGCGGCGACCTGTGTGTTCGCGTTCAGCAAGGATCTTTGCTCGGCCGCGCTCTTCGACGGCGCATGGGGCGTTCCCCCTTGTACTTTCGGGACCACCTCGTGCAATCACCTGGTCGCCAATGACGCTACGTTCAGCGGTCCGCTGACGGGGAGCGGAGGGACTTGCGGCGAAGAAACCGGCAATCGAGTGCCGTGCGACGAGGCGCCCGAATTCGGCGGGACGCTGGTCGCCACAGTGGATGT
>DATMZU010000415.1:0-9020 GCA_035607435.1 Thermoanaerobaculia bacterium
GTTCCATCCCCATCGTCGCGACGTTTTCCGACATCCTTCGCGTCCCGGTCCTCCTGCTCGGTTTTGGTTTGAACGACGACGCGCTCCACTCGCCGAACGAGAAGTTCAACATCAGCCACTTCTACAACGGCATCAGAGCCATCGCGAGGCTTTTGGATCGAGTCGGAGAAGTGCGGTAGGTCCGGAGCTCCATGAAGGCCAAAGGCATCGAGCGCGAAATCAAGTTTTCCGGCGTGGAGCTGGACAAGCTGCGCCAACGGCTGATCGAGCTTGAATCCGAACGGCAGGCGCCGGGAGCGTTCGAAGACAACTGGGTGTTCGATCGCGACGGCGAGCTGCGCTCGGGCGGGCGCATCCTGCGTTTGCGGATCGACGGGTCGGGCGGGCGGATGACGCTCAAAGGGCCTCTCGAGCTCGAAGGGAACGTCAAGGTTCGCGAAGAGATCGAGTTCGGCGTGAACGACGCCGAAGAGGCCCGCGCCCTGCTCGAAGGCCTGGGCTATCGCGTCGTGAGCCGCTACCAGAAGGTCCGCGAGGAGTGGCAGCTCGGCGGGGTGACGATCGCGCTCGACCATACGCCGATCGGCGATTTCGCGGAGTTCGAAGGCGAGGGCGCCGAAACCGTCGCCAAGCGGTGCGGCTTCGATCCGAAGAACGGCGAGAAGCGCTCCTACCTGAGGCTCTACGAGGATCATCTGAAGGATCATCCTGACGCTCCGCCCGAAATGGTGTTTCCCGCGGGCAGCCGCTAGGCTTTCGTCGCACCCGCGGCGATGCCGATTCTCGTCTCGACCGAAAAGCCGGCCCTCCGCGGTGTCATTCTCGCCGCCGGTCTCGGGTTGCGGCTGCGTCCTCTCACGAACGAGATCCCGAAACCGCTGCTGCCGGTCGCCGGCAAGCCGATCCTCGTGCGCACCCTCGAAGCTCTTGCGCGCGCGGGGTGCCAGGCGGTTGCGATCAACCTCCATCACCGAGGGGCCAAGATCCGCGCCGCGATCGGAGACGCCTATCTCGGGATGCCGATCGAGTACTTCGAGGAGCCGGAGATCCTGGGCACCCTCGGCGCGCTGCCGCCGATGCGGAGCTTTCTCCGGCCGGCCGGCCTGATCATCCTGGCGAACGGCGACAGCCTCTGCCGCTGGCCGGTCGAATCGCTCATCGCCCGCCATCGCGCAACCGGTGCCCGCGTGACGCTGCTCCTGGCGGCCCGCCCCGACCCCGCGGATCTCGGCGGCGGCGTGGGCATCGACCGCGGCGGGCGCATCGTGCAAATGCGCGACGCTCCGGCCGTGGCAGTCGTCGCCCGTCGCCGGGCGTTTGCCGGGATGCACGTCTTCGCGCCGGACCTGCTCGACGAGGTGCCCCCAGGCCCGGCCGACATCGTCGAAAGCCTTTACCTTCCCCTGCTCGCACGGGGAGAGCGAATCGAATCGTTCGCCACCCGGGCTCTTTGGCACGATCTCGGAACGCACGAGCGCTACCTCGACGGAGCGCTTGCCTGGGTCGCGGGCCGGCCCGGCGAGAGTTGGATCTCACCGGACGCCGAAATCTCGCCGACCGCTTCGATCGAACGGTCGATCGTCGAAGCCGGCTGCCGAATCGACTCCGGAGCGACGATCGAGAGGTCGATCCTTCTTCCCGGAGCCGTGGTCGGGGCGGGCAGCATCCTTCGATTCGCGGTTCTGGGGCCGGGAGTCTCGGTCCCGGCGGGAACGACCGTCGAAGAGGAGCTGCTCGTCCGGCAAGCGGACCCGAGGGGTCTAGGCTAGAATCGGATCCGCCCGCGATCATCGCGGATCGCAATGATCTCCGAAACCCAAAGCCGGCCCGCCCGCGACATTCGACTGCTCGTCTTCGACTGGGACGGGACGCTGATGGATTCGATCGCCACGATCGTCGCCTGTACCCAGGCGGCGCTCGCCGACCTCGGCCTGGAACCGCCGCCGGAAGAAAAGGTGCGCCGGGTGATCGGCATGGGGCTGCGCGAGACGATCGAGGAGCTTTGGCCGGAGTGCGATGCCCAGAGCCTCGACCGGATTCGCGAGAGCTATCGGCGGCACTGGCAGGAGACGTTTCGCGACAAGCCGATCCTCTACCCCGGCGTCGAAGCGATGCTCCGCGGCTTGGGCGAAGCCGGCTACCTTCTCGCGGTCGCCACCGGCAAGAGCCGCCGAGGGCTCGACCATGCCATCGCGCAAACCAACCTCGAAGGGGTCTTTCACGCCACTCGAACGGTCGATGAAGCGCCGTCGAAGCCGCATCCCAAGATGCTGCTCGACATCCTCGAAGACCTGGGAGCCGGAGCCGACGAGGCGCTGGTGATCGGCGACACGACCTACGATCTCGGAATGGCGATGAACGCGGGCGCCCGCGCGGTGGGAATCCTTTCCGGCACCCACACCCGCGAAGATCTCGAAGGAGCCGGAGCCGCGGCCTGTCTGGCGGTCGTCACCGACGTACCGGCCTGGCTCGCCGGCTGAAAAGCAAAACGGGCCCGTCCCCCGGGCCCGTCGAACCAACGGTTTCTGTATCCCGCAGCGTTTCGCTACTTCTTCGCCTTCCATTCGGCGACCGACTTTTCGAGCGCCGCGACCTGATCCGCGGCCGGCGGCGGAGTCGCCGTCTTCGCCGCGGCGAGAGCCCGTTCGCCCGCGGCGATCGCGTCCTTCGTGCGTCCGCTCTTGGCGTAAAGATTCGCCTCGGCGCGCAGGTTGTTGAAGTTCGGGTCGAGAGCGATCGAGGCGTCGAGCCACTTTTCGGCCTTGTCGGAGCAGCCGTTGTCGATGCACCAGTTCGCCCCCTGGTAAAGCCCCTGCCACCGCTGCTTGCCGGCCACCTGGGCGGGCGTGTCAACCTCGATCTTGAACGGCACGACGAGCTTTTCCCAGACGAGCTTGACGGTCGCCGAGGTGTCGGTGAGATCGTCGAAATAGAACTCCATCCGCTCCTTGGCGTGCATGCCCTCCACGGGAGTCACCGTCGCCCGCATCGCGTCGTCCTCCGGCTTGTAACTGAAAGCGCCCCATTCGTCGGCGTCCTTCGACAGGATGAGCGTCCACTCTTTCTGGTTCGGGATCGTCTGCACGCCGTAGGTGCCGGCGGGAATCTCCTTGCCTTCGACCTTGACCGCGGTGGAAAACGTGATCGTCGTGTTCTCGTTCGCGCCGGTGCGCCAGACCTCGCCGTAGGGCACGAGCGCGCCCCAGATCTTCCGGCCTTTGACGCCCGGACGGCTGTAGCGGATCGTGACGTCGGTGAGGCCGATCGTCTGCGAGACCGAGGCGCCCGGCGAAGGACGCGGGGCGAAGAGCTGCGAGGTCTGAGCGTTCGCGGCGGTGACTGCGGTCGTCGCGATCGCGAGGGCGATCAGGGCTGCCACCTGGAGATGGGTTCGCTTCATCTGGATTCCTCCTCAAATGGGGAAGGGATGGATTTTCGGCCAAACGTCCGAGCCCGGAGTGTAGCGCACGGCGCCTATTCGATCCGGCCGAACACCTCTCCCACCTGTTCCCAGCCCACCCGCATCAGGAAGTTCGTGTTGCGGCCGTACGACTTGATGCCCAGGATGTAGAAGTTCGGCTCGGGGTTCACCAGCGTGTCGGCGCCGTGGCTGGTCTGGCTGAGGCAATCGCCGCCTCCGCCGGCCGCTCCCAAGAGCGCGGCCGAAAGCTTCATCGGCGCGGAGAAGGCATAGCACTCGTGGATCTGGAGCTGGCGATACATCCGATCGTCGGGCACGAAACCGGTGAGCGAGAGAACGCGATCGACCGCGACGGTCTCCACGCCCTCGGCGGACCGAAGCGCCACCTCGATCTTGCCGCCGTTTCGCCGCAGCGACTCGATCGCGACGCCGGACTTCACCTCGACGGCCGGCGAGCCGCCGTTGGCGAGTTGGGTGGCCTCGCGCAGCAGCCGGCCGCGCTCGGGCAGCGCGTCGGTGTCGTCCGCGCCGCAGGAGTGAACGGCATTTCGCACCGCCCAGATCACCCGGGTGCCGGGAGCGCTCTCGGCGAGCTTCGCCAGGTCGCGCACCGCCGTCTGCGCCGAATGTCCGGCTCCCACCACCAGGATCGTCTGGCCCGCCCAATTCGCCTCGTGGGCGAAATTCGGCAGATCCCGGCGAACTTCGCCGTCCAGGGCCAGCTCGCCGGGGGCGGGGATGCCGCCGTCGCCGAGCAGGTTCGGGTTCGAATAGGTCCCCGTCGTATCGATCACCAGGGACGCATGCTCGATGCGCTCCTTCCCTTCGCCGTCGGCGATCAGCAGCCGGAACGGCCGGGCGGCGCGCGCCGCGGAGGAGATCTCCTCGTGCTTGAGCAGCCCTTCGCGGCCGATCGCGACGACGCGCGAGGAGAGCCGGAGATTCGGCGCGATGCTCGGAAGGGCTGCGATCGGCGCCAACAATCGGTCCGCGAGCTCGGCGCCGGTGGGGCAGGACTCACCGTCGGCCCCGTCGGGAACCGGCACGTCCGCGGCTTCGAGCGCGGCGCGCATCCTCGGCGAGACGTTCATCGACCAGGGGGTGAACAGGCTCACGTGTCCCCACGAGCGGACGTGGCCCGCGACCTGCGGCGCCGCCTCGTAGAGGGTGAACGGCAGGCCGCGCTCAGCGGCGGCAAGGGCGGCTTCGAGACCGGTCGGTCCGGAGCCGAGGATCGCGATCTGGGGTTCGGTCATGGATTTCTCCTCTGGGTTCTCGGAGTTGAAAACGTTTCAGGCCCGTTCGCTTTCGAGAAAGCGGGCCAGCTCGCGGCTCTGCGGCCGGTCCAGGCGCTCGCGGCAGGGGCCGCATTCGAACAGCTCGCCCGCCGGGCCGCCCGGGCCGTCGCGCCGGTCGAGGCAGGCGAGCTGGTCGGCGACGCGGCGCGCCTGGCCGAGCGAATGGGTGACGAGGACGATCGCCCGGCTTTTCGCGATCTCGCGGATCCGCTCCTCGATCGCTTCGGTCGAGCGCGGATCGAGCGCGCTGGTCGGCTCGTCGAGCAGCAGGACGCGCGGTTCGACCGCCAGCGCCCGCGCCAGGCAGAGCCGCTGCTGCTGACCGACGGAGAGGCTCGCGGCGGGCTCCCGCAGGCGATCCTTGACCTCGTCCCAAAGGGCGGCCTCGCCGAGCGCGCGCTCCAGCCGCTCGGGAAAACTCGCCCGAGGGGCGATGCCGGCGTGGCGCAGGCCGAACAGGACGTTGTCGGCGATCGATCCCGGAAAAATCACCGGCTGCTGGAACAGCATTCCCACCTCGCGCCGCACCGCGTCGGCGTCGCGCCGCGCGATCGATTCGCCGAACAGGAAAACCTCGCCTTCCTGGCGGATCCCCGGCGCCAGCTCGATCATCCGGTTCAAGCAAGAGAGCAGGGTGGTTTTGCCCGCGCCCGAAGGGCCGACCAGGGCGAGCACCCGGCGATCTTCGACCCGCAGATCGATGCCGCGCAACAGCGGCCGCCCGGCATGGGTGACGCCGAGCGCCCGCGTTTCGACCGCCGCCGGTGCGAGCGCGGTATCCGCCGCCGCGGCTTCCGGAACGGCGCAGCAGAGGGCGGCCGCGGCGGGCGGGGCCGCGAAAGAAAGCTCGGCCGTTTCAACCATGCCGGGACTCCTCGTGCGCCCGCAAGCGGGCGGGTAGGGCGATCAGGCTCAAAGAGGCGACCAGAAGGAGCAACACCAACGCGGCGCCCCAAAGGTGTCGCTCTCCGGCGGGGGAGAAAGAATCCTGGGCCAGCACGAAAATGTGGTACGGCAGCGCGAGCACGGGGCTTTCCTTCAAGCCGCGCGGAATTCCCGCGCCGGAAAACACCGCGGCGGCGAACAGGATCGGCGCGGTTTCGCCCGCCGCCCGGGCGAGCCCGAGAAGCGCGCCGGAAAACAGCCCGCCGAGGCTCTGGCGGAGCACCACGGAACGGGCGACCTGGCCTCGGGTGAGGCCGAGACCGTACGCCGCGTCGAGATATCGCCGCGGCAGGGCTTCGATCCGCTCGATCAGGGCGACCGCCTCGGCCGGCAGGATCATCAGCCCCAGGAGCAGGCCGCCGCCGAGCCACGATTTACCCCAGCCGAGCCCGTGGACGAAGACGATGAAACCGCCGATCCCGATCAAGACCGAAGGTACGGCGTTGGCGGCATAGAGCGCCGAAAGAGCGCCTCGGCGCAAGCCCGGCCGGGGCAGGTAGATCGTCGCGGCAAGCGCCAGCCCGATCGCCAATGGCAGGCTCGCCGCGAGCGCCGTGCCGATCAGGATGAGGGTACCGAGGATCTCGAACAGCACGCCCCCGTCGTAGCCCGCGCCCGCCGAAGGGTCGGTGAAAAACGCCAGGTCGAAAGCGGGCAGGCCCCGGCCGGCGATCTCCCCCAAGGCGATCGAAAGGACCGCCAGCACCGCGAGCGCACAGAGCGCCGAGGAGAACAGGAAGCCGCGCCCCAGCCACTTACCCACGCGGCACCCTGCGCAGCGAAACCCAGGAGCCGGCGAAAGAGAGCACGGCGACCACCGCGAGGAGCAGCAGGCCGAGCGCCAGCAGAGCCCCCCAATGGATGGGATCGCCATAGGCCAGAAAGGTCTCGGAGCCGCCGAGCTTCGAGGTCACCGTTTGCCCGGCGCGCGCGAGCGGTTCGAGCGCCATAAGCCGCTCCGGCCACTGGTTGTCCTGGCGGCCGATGACGAGAAAGACCGCGATCGTCTCGCCGAGAGCGCGGCCGAGCCCCAGGAGCAACGCCGAGCCGAGCCCGGGAAGGGCCGCCGGAACGACGACCCGCAGGATCGTTTCGGCTTTCCCAAGCCCGAGCGCGCGGGCGGCCCTTCGTTGGCTGCTGGGGATGGCGGCGAGCGCGTCGTCGCCCAGCGAGACGACGGTCGGTAGGATCATCGCGGCGAGCAGCAGGCCGCCGGTTGCGAGCGTGTCGCCCGAGATCGGATCGAACGGCCGGAGCAGGCGCGCGACCGCGTCGCGCAACAGCAGCACGCCGAGCAGGCCGTAGACCACCGAGGGAATGCCCGCGAGCAGCTCGACGCCCACCTTGGCCGCGATCCGCGCGCGCCGCGGCAAAACCTCGGAGAGGAAGACGGCGGCACCCAGGCCGATCGGAGCCGCGAGTGCCACGGAGATGAGGGATACGGCGAGGCTGCCGTAGATCATCGGCAGCGCCCCGAAACGCCCCGAGCGGAAAGACCAGCGGATCCCGAACAGCCCGCTGATTCCCTGCGCTCGGAAAAACGGCCAGGCTTCGACGGCGAACACCGCGACCAGGCCCACGAACGCGGCGATCGCGATCGCGGAGAAGCCGAACGCGGCGAGACGGAGAACGTCCGGCCTCCGGCCCCGCCGCTCCGCGCCCGCCGCGCTTCGATGGGCCGCGAGTTTCACTTCTTTTTCGTACCCGCCGCCGGAGCCTTCAAATAGCCGTGCTTTTCGACCAGCGCCTGGCCGCGCGGCGAGAGCAGCAGGTCGATCATTTCCTTGGCCAAGCCCTTCGGCGGACCGTCGGTGACCACCTGGAGCGGCCGGGCGATCGGATAGCTGCCGTCCGCGATGGTCGCATGGGTGGGGGCCACCACCTTGCCGTCGAGCCGGCGGATGGCGACCGCGAACACGGTCTTCTGATCGGCCCAGGCGGCGGAGAGCTGCGAGATCGACCCGGGGGTCGAAGCCACCTTGTTGCGTCCCTCTTCGTTCGCGCCGACTTCCGGATGCGAGACGTCGGGCGCCTTCTTGGGATCGCCGTAAAGCCATTTGGCGAACGCCTCCCAGGTGCCGCGCCCGGGTTCCTTGTTGAAAAAGACGATCCGCCGATCCGGGCCGCCGACCGCCTTCCAGTTGGTGATCGTTCCTTCGTAGATTCCCTGCACCTGCTGCCGGGAAAGGATGCGGACCCCCCCTTGCCAGACGTCCTTCGAGACAACCAGCGCGAGCGCGTCGGTGCCGATGCGGGTCGCCTGGAAGTGGACTTTCGGAAACTTCGTGGCGTCGTCCGGCTCCAGGTCGCGCGAGATCATGCCGATCTCCGCGCGCCCTTCGCCCAGCGCCGCGATGCCGCCCGAGCTGCCGCCCTGGGTATCGACGAAGATCGTCGCCTTCTTCTCCGCGCGCAGGATTTCGGCGGCTTCGACGACCACCGGGTTGACCGTGGTCGATCCGTTGATCCGCAAGGGTTGGGCGGAAACCGCCGAAATGGCGAACGTCGAAGCGATCAGCAGCAGTCCGAGCCGGGTGCGCAACATGCGGAAGCCTCCGTGGTGGCCTGGTAGTCCTGTCCTTTGGTTTCCTTCGGGTGGCGGCGCGCGGTGCGCGAGCAGTCGAACGGCGCCGCCTCTTCGAGCGGCACCTCGACCAGGGGATCGACCGGATCGAACATGCCGGCGTAGGGCTCGCGCCGGTACAGCCGATAGGTCTTGTCGCAGACCGCGTAGCGTTGCCCGCGCAGCATGCGGTGGCCGTCGTCGTCCAGCACCTCTTTGAACGGACCCCGGTAGACGACCGCCTGATTGCGCTCCAAGCAGGCGCCCTGCTTGCCCTTCCACGCCTCGACGGTGAGCGAGCGGAACTCGATGCCTTCGACGGTTCGCCAGGGCTCGCGCTGGCGTTCGAGCACGCGGATGCCGTAGAAACCGGCCTCCTCGAACGCTTCCAGAAAGCCGGCCTCGGTGAGCGCGCCGGAGATGCAACCGCTCCACAGCTCGTGGTCGTTCTGCATCGAAAGCGGCACCTGTTCGTCGCAGACGATGTCGGAAATGACCGCCCGGCCGCCGTTTTTCAAGACCCGAAAGATCTCGCGGAACAGCCGCGGCTTTTCGTGGCCATCGACCAGATTCAGGACGCAGTTCGAGACCACGACGTCCACCGAGTCGTCCGCTACCAGCGGTTGTTCGCGGCGCAGGCGTTCCGCGCGGGTCGTCGCCTGGAGCAGCCCCTCGGTCGAGCGCACGGGGTCTTTCGCCAGCTCGGCGTCGAAGCGATCCATGTCGAGCGCGAGGTCCTGAATCCGGCCGCGGCGGAACTCGACGTTCGCGTAGCCGAGCCTTTCGGAAACGA
>DATMZU010000442.1:0-2306 GCA_035607435.1 Thermoanaerobaculia bacterium
TGGTCGCCTATTTCTGCGCCGAGGCCGGTCCGCTCGGGGTGAGCCTGCACCGGTCGCTTTACGTCGCGGCGCATACGGACGAGCTGACCGGCCTGCCCAATCTGCGCTTCTTCACCACCTCGGCCGACCTGCGCGGATCGCTCGGCTCCGCGTATTCCATCGTGATGGTCGATATCGACGGGCTCAAGCAGGTGAACGACACCTACGGCCACGCCCAAGGGTCGGAGCTGATTCGAATCGTCGCCGATGGAATCCGCAGCGCGGCCCGCAGCGGCGACGACCTCTGCTCGCGGATCGGCGGCGACGAATTCATCGTCCGCCTGGCGGGCACCTCGAGCGACGGCGCGCTCGCCTACTGCCGTCGCGTGCGGACCTACCTGGAACGCCATCCGCTCTCGGTGGGGGATGCTCAGGTTTCGGTATCGGTCTCGACCGGCATCGCGGCCTACCCCAAAGACGGACGCTCGCTCTCCGAGCTGACCGAAAAAGCCGACCAGGCGCTCTATCGCAGCAAGCAGGAAGGCCGGGCGCGCGACTGGGTCTGGGGGGCGTAACTTACGGCGAAGGCGTCGGCGCGGCCGGAGGCGGCTTCAATCGGGCCAGCTCCGCCCCCCGGTAATAGTGGAGCAGAATTTCCCGATACGAATGCCCCCGCTGGGCCATACCGTAGGCCCCCACCTGACACATTCCGACGCCGTGCCCCCAGCCGCGGCCGATGAACAGCCAGCCCTTTTCCCCCTGCGGCGGCTCCAGGCGCTTCATTGTGAACAGGGTGTCGGGCACGTCGAGCGTCCAGCGGATCGGCAGGCCCGCGACCACCACGCTCGGCGGGCCGCCGTTCGTGCCGTCGCCATAGATCCGGATCTGCCCCACGCGCCCCGACACGCCGCGGGTGAGGATCTCCATCTGGCCCGAGAACCCGACGCCGGGAAAGCGCGCCTGCATCTGCTTGGCGATCTGCGCATCGCTCCGGAACCGGGTCCAAGTCGAGAATTTGCTGCTGCGATCGAACGCAACCCCTTCGAGATCGACGTCCTGAAGGATCGCGGTAAGCGCCCCGCCCAGCCAGTAGAGGGTCAGGCGGTCGCCCGCCACCAGCCGCAGCGGCCCGGAGGAGACCAGGTCGCCGGTCCGCCGGAACGTCCCGAACGAGGCCGGCAGCAGCTGCACCCGATCCTCCTTGTCCGCCCGGATCGTCATGCTCCCGTCGGCGACCGAAAGATACGAAACCGGCTCGCGCCGCATCACCTGCAGGCGCTCCGCGAGAGCGAGCAGCAGGGCGTCCTGCTCGTCGTCGGCGACGGAGGTCCCGAGGGCGCCGCCCAGCAGGCCGTTCTTCCGCAGATAGGCGGCGCGCATGCGGTCGTCGTCGAGCCAATCGGAGGGGGCGTCCTGGAGCAGGTAGGCGATGTCCTCTTTCGCCATCAACAGCCGGGCGTCCAGATTCAGGTCGAACGCCGAGAACAGGAAGCGCTGGACTTCCCGCCGTTCGAGCGAGGCGAGCCGCTGCTCCGGCATCGCGAGCCCAGCGAGCAATCCCAGATGCTCCAGCCGCGCCTCCAGGTTCGCTTCGGGCGAAGCGCCCGGCGAGGGCGGAAACAGCCGCCGGGCAAGCCCTGCCGGAAACGCCTCGCCGGGAGGATAGGTCCCTTCGAGCGAATCGCTCCCCGCTTCGACGCAGGGGACGGCCTTCAGATAGGGATCGTTCTTGAACGGGAACATCACGCCCACGTCTTCGGTATGGCCGCCGCAGGTCGAGCTGTAGAGCGCGTCGATCAGATCGCCGTTGTAGAGCAGAACCTGTCCCGCGGTTTCGGCGATCGCGCGATCGGAAACGGGATGCTCGACCCCGATGCCGCCGTAGACCTGGCAGCGCGGCGTGGCGCAGATGTCGTAGCCCTCGCGGGCGAATTCGCCGAGGTTGCGCAGGGTGTAGGTCCGGGCGGCGACCGCCTGCGCCTTGATCGCCTCGATCCGCGGGTACTGCTCCGGCCCCATCTCGCTCGGCACCACCCCGCGCAGGTACTCCTCCAACGGCAGCTCGTCGATCAGGTTGAGCGAGCCGCGATCGTTCAAGAAGACCAACAGGCGTCCGCGGTAGCGCTTCCCTTCGGCCGCGATCCCGCGATCTCCCGAGGTGTAGACCGCGAGCCAACGCCCGGGATAAGTCTTGGACTCTCCGTCTTGGGTGATCCGCAACGCCGGAGCGGAAACGTGCGCTCCTTCCGATACCACCCAGGCATCGGTGACGCCCAAGCTCGTCAGGCGCTTCAAGTCGGCGTCCGCCGCCTCTTTCGTCTCATAGC
>DATMZU010000510.1:0-3473 GCA_035607435.1 Thermoanaerobaculia bacterium
CCCACCACTTTTCGGCCGTCTTTGCGTAGGACGGCGTCGCCGTAGCCTACGTTCAGCTGGCCGCTGCCTTGATCCGACGAGATGTTGAACGAGGCGGTCTGGCCGGCTTTGATCGATACTTCTCCGGAACCCGTTTCGATCGACATTTTGCGCGTCTTGGCGAGCGAGCTGTGCACCGAGACGTCTCCCGAACCGGTGTCGGCCACCAGCTCTTCGAGCTCGACGCCGAGGACCTCGACCGAGCCGGAGCCGGTGTCGGCGACCAGGCGGCCGGCGGCGCCGTTTTTCACGCTCACGTCGCCCGAGCCGGTGTCGATCGACAGCTTGCCGGCCGAGACGCCGTCCACCCGGACGTCGCCCGAGCCCGTGTCGATCGAGCTGTTGCCGATCAGTTGGGCGACCATCACGTCGCCGGACCCCGTGTCGATCGAGCTTTCGCCCCGGGCTCTGCCGACTTTCACGTCGCCCGAACCGGTGTCCACCACCAGATTCCCATCGAACGAGGCGACCTTGACGTCGCCGCAGCCGGTGTCGATCGTTAGATCGCCGCTCAAATTCGCGCCATCGACCGGGCCGACGACGTTGCGGAAGAAGATTTTGGCCGAGGGCGGCATCGCGATGCGCACGTTGGCGTAGAGCGTCGGAATGCCCGCGCGGCGCGAGCCGTAGATGCGGACCTTCTCGCCCCGGTAGAAGCTGGAGGTGGCGCCGTCGAACATGCCGCTCAGGAAGGACGGCACGTCGTCGTTGTTGTTCTTCGAATTGGGATAGTGAAAGCCGCGATAGGTCTCGACCGGATAGGAGAGCGCCCACTCCTCGCGCCCTTTGGCGTCCCGGCCCTTCACCCACTTGACGCGTTGCAGCAGGCTTTGCGTCTCCGCGGCGTCCTTGCCTTGGGCGTAGACCGTCGTTTCAACGTTCATCGGATCGCCCGTGCCCGGGACGATTTCGATCCGGCCGGCGAGGTTGGCGAGGCGGATCGGTTCGGCCCCCGCGGAGGCCGGCAACTGGACGCGGAACGAGCGCCGACCCAGGTCATCGGCCCGGGCCGCGACGGCAAAGACGATCGGAACCGCCAGCAGGGCGGCAAAACGGGAGATTCTGGGGTTGGCGTTCATCGAAGCTCCTCCTCGGGTGAAAACTACGCTCCGCACCTCCTTACGTAAGCTCGGAGGGAAAAGTTGCCGACGCGCTATGCTTCGGTCAAATCGTCCCTGGCCGGCATCCTTTCGAACGCATCCGCGGAGAACCTCCCGATGGCCATTCCTTCCCGTTTCGTATTCGCTCTGACGCTCGCCGCAACGCTCTTGGGGGGGTCCGGGGCCGCCGGCTTCGCCGCCGAGGCGCCGGCCGGGGCGGGCACGCTCCCCTCCCTCGACGACCTGTTCGCGCCGAACGCCTGGGGCAAGCTCCCCTCGCAGGTCGCCTGGTCGCCCGACGGCTCGCGCTTGAGCTATGTCTTTGACGACGGGAAGGGCGAGGAGCTCTGGGTGCTCGATCCCGTGACCGACAAGAGCGAAAAGTTCTCCGGGGCGGAGCTGACCGGCTCCAGGGACTCGCCGGAGGCCCCACCAAAGCCGACCGAACCGGCCGCCGCGACCCCGCCCGGCGTCGGCGAGGTCTCGTGGCTGCCGGACGGCAAAGGCTTCCTGGTCGTCTCGGGCGGCGATCTCTACCTCGCCCATCCCGGCGCCGCGCCGCGCCGGCTCACCCGGACCGCCGCCGCCGAAGAGGGGGCGGCAGTCTCCCCCAAGGGGGGGCGCGTGGCGTTCGTCCGCGATCACGACCTTTGGACCCTCGATCTCGCGACCGGCCGCGAGGTTCGCCAGACCCGAGACGGCAAAGAGAATGTGACCCTGAACGGCGAGACCGACTGGGTCTATTGGGAAGAGATCTGGAACCGCGACGCGACCGGCTTCTGGTGGCATCCGGACGGGCGGCGGATCGCGTTCTACCGCTTCGACGAGACGCCGGTGGGGACCTATCCGCTGATCGACGACGCGCCGAGGAATGCCACGGTGCGCTGGCAGAAGTACCCGCTCCCCGGCCAGCCGAACCCACGGGTACAGATAGGAGTCCGCGATACGACCTCGGCCTCGGCGAAGACGATCTGGATGGAGACCGGCGGCGCGCCGGGCGACTACCTCGCCCGCGCCGGCTGGTCGAAGGACGGCTCCTGGCTCGCGATCGAGCGGTTGAACCGCGACCAGACGGAGCTCGACCTGCTGCGCTGCGCCCCGGAGACCGGCAAGTGCAGCGTGCTCGCGAGCGACCGCGATCCGGATTGGGTCAATCTCGCGAACGACTTCCGGCCGCTCGCCGACGGCCGCTTCCTCTGGAGCTCCGAGCGCGAAGGGTGGCGCCGGCTCTATCTTCATGCCGCGGACGGCAAGCCGATCGGTCCGGTCACCCCCGAAGGTTGGGTCCACGAATCGCTCGACGGGGTCGATGAGGCGCGCGGGATCGTGACGTTCACCGGGTACGCGACCTCGCCGCGGCTCGCCGCGGCCGAGCGGCACGTCCTCACCGTCCGGCTCGACGGCACCGACCCCCAGCAGCTGACCCCCGGGCGCGGCTGGCATTCGGCGAATCTCGCGCCCGCGGGCGGCTGGTGGGTGGATTCCTATAGCGACGCCGACACGCCGCCGGAGCTTCGCCTGATCGGCCCGGACGGCAAGCGATCGACGGTCCAGCTCACGGCCCACCCGCCGACGATCGATCCGGCGGGGCTGCCGAAATATGAATTCCTGACCGTCCCGGGGCCGGGCGGCTCGACGCTGCCCGCCCGCCTGCTCAAACCGGCGGGCTTCGATCCGGACAGGAAGTACCCGGTGCTCACCTACCACTACGGCGGCCCGGCCTCGCAGGTGGTGGTCGATCGCTGGGGCGGCGCCTGGGCCAAATGGATGGCGGCGCGCGGCTATGCCGTCTGGAGCGTGGACAACGAGGCCTCGATCTTCTTCGGCAAGCGGGGCGAGGTCCGGCTGCACCGCCACTTCGGCGAGCTGGAGCTGGCCGGGCAGCTCGCGGGGGTCGATTACCTGAAGGCCCAGAGTTGGGTGGACGCCGGACGCCTCGGCCTCTGGGGCTGGTCGGGCGGCGGCTCGAACACGCTCTATGCCCTGCTCCATTCGCCGGGAACGTGGAAAGTCGGGGTCGCCGGAGCGCCGGTCACCGATTGGCAGCTCTACGACTCGATCTGGACCGAACGCTATTTCGATACGCCGGAAGAGAACCCGGAAGGGTACCGGCTCTCCTCGGCCGTCACCGCCGCGGCGAACCTCAAGGACCGGCTGCTGATCGTCCACGGCACGGCGGACGACAACGTCCATCCGCAGAACACCTGGAACATGATCCGCGCCCTTCAAAAGGCGCATGTCTCGTACGAGGATCTAGCCCTGCCAGGGCAAATGCACGGCATTCGCGGCGACGGCCAGATCCACTTCTATCGCCGGATGACGGAGCTGTTCGAC
>DATMZU010000471.1:0-2633 GCA_035607435.1 Thermoanaerobaculia bacterium
GAAGATGCCCCGCTGGTCGGTTCCGACGTACAGGGCACGGCTCCGCGGGTCGACCACCAGCGAAGTCGCATAGGCCCCGAGGAGCTGCGAGCTCACGTTCGGCAACGGCGCCCAGGTGCGGCCGTTGTCGGTCGATTTGTCGATGCCGGAATACGTCGCGCGGTAGACGACCTCCCGGTGGGCCGGATCGAAAGCCAGGTCGAGCAGGTACTCGAACCTCAGGATCTCGGTCCAGGTGGCGCCGCCGTCCGCGCTGCGATAGGCGAAGCCGTTCGCCTGGGAACCGCCGCCGAGCTCGATCCCGGCGAACAGGACGTTCGGGTGGAACGGATCGACCCGCAGGAATTGCGCGTCGGTGACGACCAGGTCGCCGACCGGCCGCCAGGTCTTGCCCAGATCGTCGCTCACGCCGACGTTGTTCTCGGAGGCCTCGCCTAAGGCGTAGACCCGTCCGGGGCGATGCGGATCAGGGGCCAAGGCCGGAGCTTCAAATCCGACATGCGGCGGCAGGTGCTGCCAGGTGGTTTTGCCGCGCTCGGTCCGGTACAGCCCCTCCTCGAAGGTGCCGAGCACGGTCCCCTGCGGGTTGGGCACCACGATCAGGCTGCTGACGGTGCGGGCGGCGATTCCCCGGCTCGCGGCGCGCCAGCTCGCTCCGCCGTCGGTCGAGCGCCAGATGCCGCGCCGGCCGGTGGCGACCAGCCCGTCGCCCGGCAGAGCGGCGAGGCCGGCGATCGAATCGCCCGGCGAAGCCTGCTCGATCGAGGTCGCCTCGGCCGGCGACCAGTGGACGCCGTCGGTGGAAGCGTAGACCCCGTAAAAGGTGGAGGCGTAGATCCTTCCCGAGGGGGAGAACCTGAAATCGCCGGCAAAAAGGTTTTCGAAGTGTGCTACCAGAGTCCACGTCGTGGCGCCGTCGGTCGAGCGGTAGAGGGCGCCGTTCCACACCGCGTAGAGCGCGCCGTCGCGGAAGAACAGGCGGGTCGGCGGCGTCTCGACGCCAGGTCCGCCGACGCTGGGCGCGGTCGTCCAGGTGGTTCCGCCGTCGGTGCTTTTGTAGATCCCGCCGCCGGGGCCGACATACGGCCGGGCCGCGGCAAACCGAACCGCGGGCGCGACGGGGTCCTGGGCGAGCGCTTCGGTGATCACCTGCGGCAGCGCCCAGAGATTCCAGGTCGATCCGCCGTCCAAGCTGCGGAAGATCCCGACAAAGGTCGCCGCGTAGACGGTGGCCGGTGCCGTCGAATCGAAAAGAAAGTCGAAGACCTCCTGGGGCAAGCGCTCGCTCACGGGAGGTTTCACGCCCGGAACCCACGTCGTGCCGCCATCCTCGCTGCGCCAAATCTGAAAATCTTGCATCGTCGGATTTTCCCTTCGCGCCTGGACCAGAACGACGTTCGGATCGCGGGGATCGACGCCGATCCGGCGGACTTCCATCCCCTCGAATCCGCGGTCGATCGACTGCCACGAGACTCCGCCGTCGCGGCTGCGAAAGAGTCCGGTGGGGTAGGCCGCCACGTACAGGCGCAACGGATCGGAGGGAGCCTGCGCGAGCAGGTTGACGACCCCGCCGGCCGGACCGATCGAAACCCAATGGGGAGCGGCTTGTACCGGGGACGAAATCCCCACGGCGATGAGAAGCGTGAGTGTGACCAAGGCGCGCCCGAGCGGGCGGAATTTGGCATTTGGATAGAGCGTAGTCATTGCGGGCCTCCGGAGTGATTCCTGGGAACGACGAAAAGCTTAGCTGTGATTGCGCAGCGGCCGTGAGGGCGCTCGGCCCGGGATTTCACCCCGTCCGTCCCGCCCAGCCGCTCTTCGCCCTCTGAGGGCGCAAGACCCGCAATTTTTCAGCCGAGCGCCTGAACCACGCGCTCTTTGGCCGCATTGCTGCCGGATAACAGCAGACCTATCCGGCCCCCGCGTAGGTGCGGGTAGCGCAGCAGCGCGGCGAGCCCGACGGCGGCGGAGGGCTCCAGGATCACCCGCAGGTGCTCGATCAAAAGACCCATCGCGGCGAGGATCTCGTCGTCCGAAACGACCACCGCACCTTGCGCGTCGCGGCGGATGATCTCGAAATTGAGCGCCCCCGGCTTCGGAGCCGAAAGGCCGTCGGCGATCGTCGAGATTTTCTCCGGTGCCGTGGGCGTGCCCGCTTCAAGCGAACGGATCAAACCCGCCGCCCCTTCCGGCTGAACGCCCCAAACCTCTGTGTCGGGGGAGAGTCCCTTAGCGGCAAGCAACGCGCCGCCGAGCAGCCCGCCGCCGGAGGTCGGCACAATCAATCGATCGAGGGGAGGCACGTCTTCGAGAAACTCCCACGTCGCGGTGCCCGCCCCGGCGATCACTTTCGGGTCATCGAACGGATGGATCAACGTGAAGCCATGCGCTTCGCGCAACGCCGCCAGCCGGGCGAACGCCAACGTCGCATTGGTGATTCCGTCCTTATCGATTCGCGCGCCCATCGCGGCCGCCGCGGCGAGCTTGGCCGGCACCGCGTTTTCCGGCATCACGACGGTAAGGCCGGCTCCTGCCTCCCTCGCCGCCCAGGCGGCGCCGAGGGCGGCGTTGCCGGCCGAAACGGTGATCAACCCGGCGGCCAGCTCGGCGGGGGAGAGCGAAAGGATTTTGTT
>DATMZU010000045.1:0-4579 GCA_035607435.1 Thermoanaerobaculia bacterium
GGCAGGAAGTCGAAGAACAGGGTGCGATCCGCCTCGGTCGCGAGCGAGATCATTTTGCCCTTCGAATCGGGCGAGGTCTTATTGTAGATATACTGCAAATTGGTCGTCTTGCCCCCGAGCCCGGGGCCGTAATAGACGATCTTGCAGTTGATCTCCTTGCTGGCGTAGTTGATGAACGTCATGGTCGGACAACCTCGGTCGGCGATTGGGCAGCCAATGCTTTCGGAAGCGAGAGAACCGAATCGTCAGGGCTTGAGGCCCCAAACCGTCACTCGCTGAACAGAGCGTCGATGTCCTCGTCGGTAATCTCGGAAAATGGGCTCGCGGGGCCGGTTGAAGAATCCCCTCGCTCCCCCTTCTGCAGCATGGTCTCGAAGATGCGCTCCAGATCGACGCTCGCCCGCTTGACCCGCAGCCGCACCAGCCCGAGCGACGAGCGCTCGTCGAAGATGACGACCAGGATCGCGCGCTTGGCGACGATCGAGATGTGGATGTGGTCTTGCTGGCCTTCGTGAAACAGGACCGAGAACTCGCGCTCGCCGATCAGCTTCGCGAGGCCGTCGGTCGCGGCGACGTTGCCCGCGGTGAGCGAGGCGAGCGAGGTCGCGTCGAACTGCTCGATCTCCCCCGCGGCCGCGATCTGCTGGCCGTTTTTGTCGATCAGGAACACGGCTTTGGCGTTGGCTTCCTGGCGTAAACGCCGGAGCGCCTCTTCCAAGCTCGCGTATTCCTCTTCGTAGAGGATGAAATCGGCTGAACCCATCGGGTGACCTCGTGTTGGATCGCCCGGAAGATACAACACCCGGCCGCTCCGGTCAAAACTCTGATTCCAAATAACTTGTCTAGGGTATTTTAAGAGGCCTACCGGAAGTAGCGCCACCCGCCCAGGACGTCCTGCTCGGCAATCAGGACCTTATCCCCCTCTACGCGGTGGGCCAACTGCACCGGCTCGCAGCCCCCATGCCCGTGATTCACCCCGGCGAGCCGGAAGGACTTGTCGCACTTGCGGCAGACCACCCATTCGCCCTGGGCCTTGAAGCCCCGCTTGGTCTTGAAGCAGACCTCGCTGGCGTCAAACGCGACCTGGATCGTGCCTCCGGCGTCTCGCCCGACGAAGAACTTGACCTCCTGGTTCGCCGAGTTGAGGAACCGGAAGAAGCGAACTTCGAGGGGAGCGAGCTTGGCCACGTCGATCGACACCTGATGGTCCGCCCCGGGGCTCACGCGCTCGAAGCCGTTCTTGCCCAGCCGCCCGGCGAGCGCCAGCTCGGCAATCATGCCGATAACTACGCAGAGGACGATCGCGAGAATGCCATGGATGGGACGGAATCGCACGGGAGGTATTGTGCGTCAAGGGGCGGGTCGGGGCAAGGGCGGGGAAGACAGGGCGAAAGAGGCAGGGCCCTCCCGAGTCTCCTCGATCCAGGTGATCGCGGCTTCGAGATCGTGAGCCCAGAAGAGAGTCAGGCCCGAATCCTGGGCGGCCTTCAAGCTCCCCCGGTCGAAAACGCCGCTCAGAACGGCGGCCGGAACGACATGGAGGTTTCCGAGCTCCGCGATCCAGCTGCGCGCTTTGGCGGCGGCGTCGTTGTTGAGCCGCTTGATCGAGTTGACGGCCGAGTTCGAGACCTTGCATTCGATCGGCAGGGTGCGGCCGTCCCACAGGCCGACCAGCAGGTCCGCCTTTCGCGAACCGAGCAGGGACTCCATGCAGAACTCTCCGGCCTTCGGCGCATCTTCAAGCTTCGCGGCGATGCGACGGGGGACTTCGCGCAACCCTCGGGCGAGCAGCGCTTCGCGCACGCGGCCCTCCTGCTCCTCCTTGCTCAAGTTGCGGCGTCGAGTGGCGACGCGCTGGGTCGCCATCAAAGCCGCGGATGCGAGGATCGCGGCGGAGCGTTCGGCGGGCGTGGGAGCCCGGGAGTCCTGGAGCCAGGGGAACCGCTTGACGTCGAGCCCGATCAGGACGGTTTCCAAGATGCGCAAAGCCATCTCGGGGTCGGCCCGGAGATCCTTCTTCGAAAGCGTGGCGTCGGCGAGAACTTTGAGGTCATCCAACGAGATCGGCGGGCCGGCAAGGTAGCGGACGGCGTTGAGCGTGCTCGGATTCGTGAGGACTTCGATCGCGCGCTCACCGAGGGCTGCGAGATCCGCGGTTTCCGCCAGGAGCTTTTGAAACTCGCTCTGAGCTTCGTCGAACTGCCTCAGGTAGTCGGCGAGCGGTTCGCTGATCCGGTAGGCCCGGAACTGCGCCGTCGAATCCCGCCGGTCCTTTTCAAGGCGCTCGTCGTCCCACCGAGGCGGCGGGACAAACGGTTTCCGGGCGCCCGCCATCGCCTACGGAGAGATCCCGGCCTCGAGCTGGTCGAGCGAGGGAACGGCGATTCGTTCCAACTCGCCGGGCTCGAATTTGGTAAGGCCCCCGGCGTAGGTCCGGCCGTCGTCGACATGGGTGGTGCGCGCCAGATGCGCGGTGAGGGCTTCGAGCGCTCGGTCGCTCATCGGCACTCGCGGGTAGATTCCATGGGCGATGTTGATATGCCGCGCACCAGCCAGGTTCCTCACGAACGCGGGCGCCCGGCGCGCCATGTAGGTGGTCAGAATCGGAGCGGGTGAGCGCAATCCAACCGACCACCAAGCCCGGCGGTGAGTGGCGACGTAGCCCTGGTCCGCCCCCATGCCCTTGGCGGCGCGGAGAAAACGCTCGATCCGCCGCCGTTCTTCGGGTTCGAAGCCGCCGAGGTCCGCCGGAAGGTCGATCACCTGGCGAAGTCCGGAAGACGCGACAAGCACAGGACCCGCCGTCAGCAGGTCTCGCGCTTTGGTGACGCTCGGAAAGAGCACCGAGCGCGGCAGCTCGAAACTGTGCGCACCGGCGATCCAAACCCGATTCGCCCCGGTCACTTGTCCGCGGTGAACCTGGCAGAGCTCTCCCAGTTCGATCAGACCGGCCGGCACGACTTTGGGTTTTCGCGTGAAGACGCTCCAGCGCGAGGCGGCCTCCAGGCGCTCGCGGCGAATCGGCCGGCCGCCGCGCAGGCCGTTAAGGGAGGCCAGGTCCTCGACCCGCTTGAAACGCAGGCTGCTCGCCTTCGAGCCCACTTCGAAACAGAAGACGACCCCGGTGGCGGCCGCATCCGGGAAAGGCGCCAACTCGGGCTCGATGACGTGCAGGCTTCGCCCTCCGAGCTTCTGCAATAGAAGCTCTCGCACCAGACGACCGTAGTTGACGTCGAGCCACTCCGCCGCGGTGATGAACGCTCCGAGATCGCCCGGCCGGGCGATCTCCAGAGTGGCGAGGAGGAAGTGGACGTGCAGGCCCGCGAGCTGGCTCGCGGCGAGCCCATGACCGGCCGCCGTCTTCGTCATCCAGGCTTTCCAGGAGGGCGAGATCAGATGATGGCGGACATAGGGCGGATTGCCCAGGAAAAGAGTCCGTCCGGCGATCTGTGAAAGCACCACCTCCCGGTAGTCCCCCACCAGGATCTGAGACCGCCCCGCCATGCCATGGACGGCGAGCTGCGCGCGGGCGAGCAACGCCGCGAGAGGATCGATTTCGACGCCTACCAACCGGGCTTGGGGGATGGCCCGGCCCGCGGTCACCAGAAAGCGTCCCGATCCGGCGCCGGGATCGACGATCCGGTCCGGCGCGGGCTGAGCCTGAGCCCAGAGAGTCATCGCCGCAACGATGGGCTCCGGGGTATAGGTCGCTCCCTGGAGCCGGCGCTCGCCGGCCGAGCGAAGAGCGCAGAACTGCTCTCCCAAGGGATCTTCCCCTCGTTCGATCGCGAGGCGGATGCGCTTGACGATTTTCGCCTCGGGTTCGGACACTTTCACCGCAAGCCGCTCTTCCGCCGCGGACCAGCCTTCGACCCGCCGGGCGCCCAGCGCCAGGGCCAGGCCCGCGAGGTCGGACTCGGCGCCCGGGGCGAAAGCTAGGCGCAACTGAGGCATGGCGGCATTTTAACGAACTTCATCTCCATGTCCAGCCCAAGCCCTGATCGGTGTCTCGCCGTCGTCCGCCCCCGGAGCTGAGGCCCCCTGGCCCGTGCGAACTCGCGGACTATGCTTGACACGTCAACCATTGACCTGCAATGATCCGGCTGTGAACGAGAGCGTCCTTCAGCGGGAAATCCGTCAGAACCGGCCGTTTCGCTCGCTTGCCCAGGAAGCCATGCTCGGATTGATGCGCACGACGGACGTGGTTCGCCGCACTTTCGGCCGGGTGCTGGAGGCGCACGGAATCACGTTGCAGCAGTACAACGTTCTACGGATCCTGCGCGGCGCGGGCGATTCGGGCCTGCCGACCCTGGAGATCGGGTCGCGGATGATCGAGGAATCTCCGGGCATCACGCGCTTGATCGACCGCCTGGAGGCGAAGGGATGGGTGCGCCGCGAGCGCTGCCCGCACGACCGGCGGCAGGTTCTTTGCTGGATCACCGCAACGGGCCTGGCCGTCCTCGAATCGCTCGACGAGCCGATGTCCGAGGCGGACGATCGCGCTCTTTCCATGCTCTCCACCGAAGACAAAAGCCAACTGATTCGGCTGCTCGACGCGATTCGCGCCGGCAGCCGGTGA
>DATMZU010000517.1:0-3482 GCA_035607435.1 Thermoanaerobaculia bacterium
CCAGACGGGGTGGACGGCGTTGGTGGCGGAGATGTTCGGGACGGTTGGAAAGGTTTAAGGCATCGCCTAATCAGCCCTCACCCCCGGCCCCTCTCCCAAAGGGAGAGGGGAGCAAAACGAAAGCGATTCTTGCGGTTCTCCCCTCTCCCTTTGGGAGAGGGGCCGGGGGTGAGGGCTGACGAACGAGAAGCCTGAGCGACCTACAACAACTGCCGCCGCTTCACCTCCAAATACGCGTTCACCGCCTCGATCCCCGCATCGCCCGGTGGCGCCTCCACCACCAACGCCCCCCGGCGGCGTAGATCGGCCAAGGTGCGGCGGCGCTCGACCCACAAATCCCGGGCGACGAGGGTGCGGCAGAGGTCGGGTTTTTCGGTCGGTAGCGCGGTCGCCTCGGCTTCGAGGGCGGGATCGGCGAAGGTGAGGACCACCGCGACGTGCTTCGGCATCAGCTGAGCGACGGCGCGGGCGAGGGTGCGCTCTTCGTCGAGCTCCGGCAGGATGGTCACGATCACCACCAGCGAACGGGTCTTCAACCGGCGCCGGACGTGGGCGGCGAGCGCCAGGTAGTCGGTCGGCCGGTCGGCGGTGCGGATCTCGGCGGCGCGGGCGGTGAGCGCTCGCAGGTGCGCCATCCCTCTCCCCTGGCCGAGGCTGGTGGGACCGGCGCTCGTGTCCGCCTCGTCGTCGAAGCCTAAGAAACCGACGCGATCCTCCATCCGGTCGCAGATCGAGGCGAGCAGGACGGCGGCGTTCGCCGCGTGGTCGAGGCGGGTGAGCGGCCCCACGCGGGCCGCCATGCGGTGGCCGCGATCGACGCAGATCAGCACGTCTTGCGCGCGGTCGAGCCGGTATTCGCGGGTGATCGGCTTGCCGTGCTTGGCGGTCGATTTCCACGCCACGTCGCGCAGGTCGTCGCCCGCCACGTACTCGCGCAGGCGGTCGAACTCGCGCCCTTTGCCCAAGCGCGGCGCGGCGCGCGAGCCGAGCCCGGAGAGGAACAGCCGGTCGAGCTCGCGGCGCATCCGGCGCACGGCGAGCAGACTGGGCAGAACGGTGAATGATGCCTGCGATCCCTCCTGCTCGGTCGCCTCGGCGACTTCGACGAGCCGCTCGACCCAGCCGTCGCGGGTCACCGCAAGCCAGGGCGCGCGGAGCGTGGCGCTCCCCCGCTTCACCGCCCGCACCGCCAGCTCGAAGGCCGCGGAGACGGAGCCCGCGCGCAGCGGCACGACCGCTTCGGCCGCGCTCGCCCTTCGATCGATCAGATCGGGCCAGAGCTGGCGCAGGCGGAGCTTCAGGCTGGCTCCCGCCTCGGCCGCGCGGACGTTCCGCACCTGGATCGTGAACGGCACCTGCTCGTCTTCGCCGAGCGAGAGCACCAGCCGCTCCGGTCGTTCGACGACGAACGCGAACCGCCGGAGCGCGCGGGCCTCGCGCCCGGCGAGCAGGGCAAGGACGAGAGCGATGAACGCGGCGGGTCCGATCATCCAAGGCAGCCAGGGCGCCAGCAGTGCCACGGCCGCGGCGAGGCCCAGCGCCCGGATCGAGCGCGATGTCGGACGCCAGCCCGGCCGAAAGGAGCCTCGCGGTTTCGCCGCCCCGGAGGGCGCGGAGGGACTCAGCGCGGGACCTCCACCTGTTCGAAGATCCGGCGCAGCAGATCGGAGAGGCGCACGCCTTCCATCTCCGCTTCGGGGGTGAGGATCACCCGATGGACCAGCACCGGCTCGGCCATCTCCTTGACGTCGTCCGGCGTCGCGAAATCGCGCCCGCGCAGGAGGGCGATCGCGCGCGCCACGTCGAGGAGCGCGAGTGAGGCGCGCGGGCCGGCTCCGATCTGCACCGATTCGTGGTCGCGGGTCTTCGCCACCACGCGTTGGATGTAGGAGAGCAGCGCCGGCTCGACCCGCACCGATCCCGAAACCAGCTGACGCGCGGCGACCAGCTCCGAGATCGACATCACGGGCGAGAGATTCGCGACCTCCTCGTGCAGCCGATGACCGGACGCGTAGGCGGCGAGCACCGCGGTCTCGTCTTCCGCGTTGGGCAGGTCGATCGAAATCTTCAGCAGGAAGCGGTCGCGCTGCGCTTCGGGGAGCGGATAGGTCCCCTCGAACTCGATCGGGTTCTGGGTGGCGACGACCAGGAAGACCGGCGAGATCGGCCGCCGCTCGCCGTCGATCGTCGCGGCCCGTTCCTGCATCGCTTCGAGCAGCGCGGATTGGGTGCGCGGCGGCGTGCGGTTCACCTCGTCGGCGAGCAGCAGATCGCAGAAGATCGGCCCGGCGCGGAAGTCGAATTCTTGGGTCTTGGGGTTGAAGATGTTCGTTCCCAGAAGATCCGCGGGCATCAGGTCGGGGGTGAACTGGATGCGCCGGAAACGCCCGCCGAGCAGGCGCGACAGGCCGAGCGCGAGCAGCGTCTTCGCGGTCCCCGGCACCCCTTCGAGCAGCGCGTGGCCGCCCGCGAGCAGGCAGGCGAGCAGCTGTTCCTTCACTTTTCCTTGGCCGATCACGACGCGATCGAGCTGGGCGGAAAGCGCGGCGAAGCGCTCGGAGACCCGGGTGGTCTCGGCCGAAACGGCGGGCGGCGCGGCCGCGCTAGGCTCGGCGCTTGGTTCTGTGGTCTCGGACATCGATCCTCCCGAACGCAACGTTAACGATCCGCAATTGGCGATGCAGCTCCTCGCGCGAGATCTCGGCCGCGCCGACCTGCGGCGGCGAAAATCCCGGGAGCAGTTGCGCCATCCGCGCGGCGAGCGCGGAGCCGGAGAGCCCCGTCTCGGCCGCGACGGTGCGGACCAGATTGTCGTAATGAACACGGAGCGCATCGACCCGGCGCAGCGCGCGGTCGTACAGCTCGCCGAGCGCGTCGACCAGATCGACGGCGTCGCTCCTCAAATCGGGGTCGTCGCGCTCCGGCGGACCCAAGGGGGAGCGCGCGCGCCAGAGCGCGGCGAAAACGGCGAGCGCTCCGAGCAGCAACGCCGGGCCGAATCCCCAGCCTGTCAGTAGACCCAGCGTCCCCTGCTGGCGTTCGAGCCCGTGGGCGCGCTCGTCGAAGTAGATCGGCCGCGCGCCGGCCGGCCCCGCGAGCGCTTCGAGCAGCGCCAGGTGGTCGGCCTTCGCGAGCCGGTCGTTGGCGAAAATCTCCGGGCAGCCGAGCAGGATCACCTCGCCGCGGCCGAGCCTCAGCCGCGCGACCAGCGGCTTGCCGCCGACGAGAAAGACGGTGCTGCCGAGCGCCAGCGGATCTCCTGAAAGAGCGCGCGGAGGATACGGCTCGATCCGGCGGACGCCAGGCCAAAGCGGGAAGACTTTCGAGCCGCGGGCCTTCTGCGGCAGATCGACGATTTCGAGCGGCCCGTAGGCCGATCCCACCGCGAGCACCAGCCTTCCGCCCGCCTGTACCCAGGCTTCTTCGCCGTCGGTCAGCAGGGGGTCCGGATGCGCCGGCTCTTCCTCGTCGTCCTCGTCGTC
>DATMZU010000502.1:0-7414 GCA_035607435.1 Thermoanaerobaculia bacterium
CCAAAGCGCCGACGCGTCGGCGCACTCCAAACTATTTCAGCGCCGATGCGAGCTCTTCTGCAGTTCGGACCTTCAGGTTCGCCGTCATGCTTTCCTGTTCCTTCGGCGTCGCAAATCCCCATTTGACCAGGGAAAAGCGGCAGCCCGCGGCTTGAGCGGTTTCGGCGTCGAAGCGGCTGTCTCCGATGAGCAGGAGGCTCTCAACCGGAACCCCGAACAGGTCGGCGATGTGGATCAGCCCCTCCGGATCGGGCTTGCGAGCGGGCAGAGTGTCACCGCCGATTACGGCGCGAAAATAGTGAGCGAGGCCGAGCCCTTCGAGGATCGTGCGCGAGATCTGCTCCCCCTTGTTCGTAAGCACCGCCAGCGGGAAGCGAGGCGCCAGATCAGCGAGTAACTCGGGGATTCCCGGGTAGGCAACGGTAGCGTCCAAGCAGACGTCCCGATAAAAGCTCCGGTAAGAGGAAAAGGCCGCCTCGAGGCGATCAGCGGGGAAATCCGGTCCGAGCGCGCGGGAGATCAGCGTTCTGGCGCCCTCCCCCACCATGCCGATCACTCCCTCCATAGCGAGCGGCGCCATTCCGAGCTCGCCCCGCAGTCGGTTGACCGCGGTGGCCAGATCACGCCGCGAATCGATCAGCGTGCCGTCGAGGTCGAAGACGATCCCACTTGGATGCAGCGCTTTTTCTCCGGGGAACTACGCCTCAATGAATTCGGCGGTGATGTGTTGGGGCAGCAACCCCGACTCGAAACCGCGGTCGAGCAGCAGCTGGACCGCCTTTTTCCCGGCTTCGCCGTAGCTTCTCGTCCATTCGTTGACGTACATGCCGACGAATTTGTCCGAGCGGGCTAAGTCGTCCTCCAACCCTCGTGCATAGCGGATCGCATAGCCCAGCGCCTCGCTGCGGTGATCGAGACCGTATTCGATGCTCTCGGTGAGCAGGCGGCAAAGGCGGCGCTTTATATCCTCCGGCAGCTCGCGCTTGATGCCGTTGCAGCCGAGCGGTAGGGGCAGACCCGTATCGCCTTTCCACCAGGCGCCCAAATCGACGACTGCTTGGAGCCCCTGCTCCTGGAAAGTGAGCTGCCCTTCGTGGATCACCACCCCGGCGCTCGCTTCGCCGGAGGCGACTACGTCGAGAATCCGGTCGAACGGCACGATGGTCGTCAGCACTTCCGGCTGCCAAAGGCGGAGCGCCAGGTGCGCTGTGGTGAGCTGACCAGGGATCGCGATCGTCTTGCCGGCCAGATCCTCGCGGGTCAGCGTTTCGCGGCTGACGACGAGCGGGCCGTAGCCGTCGCCGAAGCTCGCGCCCGAGGGCATGATCTGGTAGCGGGAGGCCAGGTGGGCGTAGCCGTGGAACGAGAGGGCGGTGATCTCGTAACGCCCCTCGAACGCGGCCTGGTTCAAGGATTCGATGTCTTGAAGGACGTGCGAGATCGAAAGGCCGGAAACGTCGAGCAGTCCCTGGGTGAGGGCGTAGAACATGAACGCATCGTCCGAATCGGGACTGTGCGCGATTCGGACTTCTTGGGGCTGGGAGGGCGGGGCGGTCGGGGTATCGGTCATGGCGGCGGAAGGGTATCAGAGGGTGGGGCTATCCCAGATCCAGATCCACATCCCGCTCCAGCTGGGCCAACAGCGCCCGATCCTCGCGCCAGTTCGGTTCGAGCTTGACCTGTAGATCGAGGAAGACCTTCTTGCCCAGGTATTGCTCCAGATCCATGCGCGCCGCGGTGCCGATTTCTTTGATTTTCGCGCCGCCGCGGCCGATCAGGATCGACTTCTGGCCCGGTTTTTCGACCAGCAGGGAGGCCCAGATCTTCACCAGGCCGGGCTTGGTGGGCGGGGTCGATTCTTCGTCCTCCCAGCGTTCGAGCAGGACGGCGGTTGAAAACGGCAGCTCGTCCCGGGTGTGCTGGAGCATTTTTTCGCGGATGCGCTCGGTCACCAGGAAGCGTTCCGGGTGGATCGTCAGCAGCTCCGGGTCGTACATCGCCTCCCCTTCGCGCAGGGCTCCCCAGAGCGTTTCGAGCAGGATGTCGCAGCCGTCGCCGGTGCGCGCCGACACCGGAATCACCTCGCTGAACGTGGCGCCTTCGCCGTGCCCGGCGTATTTGGCGATTTTCGGCAGCAGGGTGTTCTTTTCCACCCGGTCGATCTTGTTGAGCAACAGGATCTTCGGGCTGTCGGTCTTGGCGACTAGGTCGAGCATGTAGGCGTCGCCGTTGCCGAACGGCTCGCTCGCATCGACCAGGAGGCAGACCAGATCGGCGTCGTTCAGGGCATCGAGCGCGTGGCTCACCATCTGCTGGTTCAGACGATGGAGCGGCCGATGGACCCCCGGCGTGTCGTAAAAGACGATCTGGCCGCGGTCGCCGGAGAGAATTCCCACGATCCGATGACGGGTGGTCTGCGGCTTGTCCGAGACGATCGCGAGCTTTTCGCCCAACAGGCGGTTGAGCAGCGTCGATTTTCCCGCGTTCGGCCGCCCGACCAGGGCGACGGTTCCGGCTTTCGGCATCAGGCTTCCTCTTTCCTGGCATCCGGAGCAGGGGCCGAGAGCGCCTCGACGACGACCGATTGGATGCGGCGATCTTCCATGGATTCGACGACGAAACGGAGATCGCCCGCCTCGACCGTGTCGCCGACCTTCGGCACCCGGCCGAGCACCGAGAGCACGAGACCGCCCACGGTCTCCACCTCGGCGTCGTCGAAATCGACGTCGAACATCTCTTCCAGCAGCTCCAGCCGGGCCTTCCCTTCGAGACGGAAACGTCCTTCTCCAAGCGGTTCGAGGTCGGCGGCCAACGCTTCGTGCTCATCGGCGATCTCGCCCACGATCTCTTCGACCAGGTCTTCGACCGTCACCATGCCCGCCGTGCCGCCATGCTCGTCCACCACGATCGCCACCTGTTGGAAGCGGCGTTGCAGTTCGCGCAGCAGCTCGTCGAGCGTTTTGGTCTCGGGCACCAGGAGGGCGGGCTTCACCAGGCCGCGCGCCGAGGTCGGCTCCCCGGTGCGGAGAGCGCGGAGCAGGTCGCGGATATGCAGCACCCCGGCGATCTTGTCGATCGAGCCGTCGTAGAGCGGGATGCGCGAATGGCCCGAATCGACGAAGCGATCGGCGAGAGTCTCAAGCGACGCGTCGATCGGCGCGCAGATCATGTCGATCCGCGGGGTCATCACGCTCTTGGCCTGACGGTTGGGGAAATCGACCACGTTCCAGACCCACTCGCCGGCCTCCGCTTCGAGGATGCCTTCGCTCTTTCCGACGTCGATGAACGCCTCGATCTCCTCGTCGGACACGTCGTCGTCGTCCTCGTCGTCGTCCCTTCGATCCTTGCGCGAGAGAACGCTCCGAGGGATCAAGACCGAGACCAGGGCGATCGGCGCGAGCAGCAGCGCGTAGATCGCGCGGTAGGCCCGGGTCAGCACCTCGAGCGCCCGGTCGGCCGAGCGGGCGACGAACAGGCGGTTCGCGGTCTCGGTCGCGGCCAACTCAAAGGCGACGAACCCGAGTGCGAGCCAGCCCGCCGCCGGCAGCCCCAATCCCGCGGTCAAACGCCAGAGCACGAGGAACAGGCCGATCGGCGCGAGGCGCGCAAACAGCGACAGCAACGAGCGAAAAATGCCGAAGCGGAGGCGCGACTCGTAGAGGGTGCGCAGGCTGCCCCCCGCCTCTTCGGCCCAATGCGACAGGCGGATCGGGCCGCTCCGTTCGAGCAACGCCGAAAGGACCGAAAGCAGGATCGCGAGCGGCAGAGCGAGCGCCGCGAGCCAGACCCACAGGGTAGGGAATTCGCTCATCGCGCGCTCGACAGAAATTTCTTGCGCAGGCGCCGTTCGAGCCGCTCCATCGCGCCGTCGTCGGTCTCGTGATCGTGGCCCAGGCAGTGGAGTACGCCATGGAGCAGCAGGATCTCCACCTCGCGCTCAGGCCCATGCCCCGCTTCAAGCGCCTGATGCCGCGCCCGCGGCACCGAAATCAGCACGTCCCCCAGATGGCCGTCGCCCTCCTCGCCGGGAAACGACAGGACGTCGGTCGCGTAGTCCTTGCCGCGATAGTCCCGGTTCGCCCGGCGCAGCTCGCGATCCCCGGCGAAGCGGACGCCGAAACTCGTGGCCTCCGGAGCAATCTCGTCGAGCAGCCGTTCGAGCCAGGGGCGCAGGTGGCGCACGGCCGCCTCGGGGTAGCGGTTCGGGTTCAGAATCGCGATCTCGCGCGCGGCGGGCTCGGCCTCGGCGGTCATACCGGGCTCTCGGCCGCCGGCTCCTCGGCGCGCGGCGCGCGCTGCTGCTCGAAGCTCTCGTACGCGGTGACGATCTTCTGCACCAGCGGATGGCGCACCACGTCGCGCTTGTCGAAGAAGAAGAACTTGATCCCTTCCACCCGTTCGAGCACGACCTGCGCTTCGCGGAGGCCCGAGGTGTTACCGCGCGGCAGGTCGATCTGCGTGATGTCGCCGTTGATCACCGCCTTCGAGCCGTAGCCGATGCGGGTCAGGAACATCTTCATCTGCTCGGTCGTCGTGTTCTGCGCTTCGTCCAGGATGATGAAGCTTTCGTTCAGCGTCCGCCCGCGCATGAAGGCGATCGGCGCCACTTCGATGATGCCCCGTTCGAGCATCCGCCCTACCTTCTCGAAGCCGATGATGTCGTAAAGCGCGTCGTAGAGCGGCCGCAGGTAGGGATTGACCTTGTCCACCAGGTCGCCGGGCAGAAAGCCGAGTTTCTCTCCCGCTTCGACCGCGGGACGGGCGAGCACGATGCGCTTGACCTTCTTCTCCAGAAGGCTTGCCGCGGCCATCGCGGTCGCCAGGTAGGTTTTGCCGGTGCCCGCGGGGCCGATCGAGATCACCAGGTCGTGCTCGACCATCGCCTTCAGGTAGAGCTGCTGGCGGTAGGTGCGCGGCGCCACCATCCGGCGGACCACGGCGAGCAGTCCATCGGGCAGGAAGAAATCGACCAGCGAGGTCTCGGGCGCTTCGGCGGCGACGCGGATCGCGGTCACCAGCTCGCCCGGGCGGAAGCGGTAGCCGCGCTCGACGATGGTGCCGAGATCGGCGAACAGCCGCTCGACTTTCGCGACTTGCACGGGATCGCCGTCGATCCGCAGCTCGGTGCCCCGCGCGGCGACGGTGACGCCGAACGTCGATTCGAGCCGGCGGAGGTTGTCGTCCTGAATGCCGAACAGTTCGTCGAGCCCCTGGTCGGCAAGGGTCATTTGGACCATCGAAGGTTCCTGGACTCCGGGGCCGCGAGGCGCCGGAGAAAGAGGTCTGCCGGTTGCAGGATCGGAGAGTGCACGGTGCGGATCGCCGCGGCCGAAACCCGGATCAGGGTCGGAGGATCGGCATACGGGACTGAGGAGTCTAGCAAATTCGCTGCCGCGGCAGGGGCTTACTCGTCGAGCTCTTCTTTCGCCTGGGCCTTCTCCCGGTTCCACACCACCAAGGCTGCGGCCCCGACGCCGAGCAGATAGAGGCCGATGCCGGGAAGCATGAACATCATCATGTTCACGATGTCGGGGGTCGGCGTGAGGATCGCCGCGGCGATCGCGATCAGCACCACCGCATGGCGGAAGTATTTCATCAGCGTGCGCGGCCGGACCAGGCCGATCCAGGCGGCGAGGAAAATCACGGTCGGCAACTCGAACATCAGCCCGAGCCCGAGGATCACGGTGAGCAGGAAGCTGACGTAGCGATCGATCTCGATCACCGGCGTGAACTGCTGGCCCATTTGAAGCAAAAACCGCACGGCGTTGGGGAACGCCACGTAGTAGCCGAACGCTCCACCCGAGACGAAAAATGCGGTGCCGAAGAAGATGAACGGGATCGCGAAGCGCTTCTCTTTGCGGTAGAGCGCGGGGGAAATGAAGCTCCACAGCTGGTAGATCAGGAACGGCGCGGAGAGGAACACCGCGGCGAGAGCCGCGACCTTGAAGTAGAGGATGAAGGGGTCGGTCACGCCGAAGAACGCGAGATTCGTTCCCTTCGGCAGCTGGCGTTTGATCGGCAGCGCGAGGAAGGCGAAGATTTCCTGGACGTAATACCAGCAAGGCGCAAACGCGACCGCGACGATCAGCAGAGTCGAGAGAATCCGCTTGCGCAGCTCCTCGAGATGGGAGAGGAGCGACATCCGCGGCAGATCGTCCGCGGCGGGCGGCACCGCCGACAGGCGTTTGGCTTCTGGGGGCATCGTTGGAGTTCCGCGAGCTTCAGCTCGGCTCGACCGGGGCGGACGACGGTTCCGAAGCGGAAGCGGCCGCCTCGATGCCCGCGGTCGAAGCGTTCGACGCCTCCGCCGGTGGATCTTCGGGATCGACGACGTTCATCAGCGGACGGTTGAGCACCGCGGCCCTCTCGGCCGCCTCATCCGTCTCGTCGTCGCCGATCGCTCCGCCACGGGCCAAGGCGCCCGCGGGAGGGGTGCGCGGCGTCGTCGCCTCGGCTTCCGGCTCGGTGAGCGACACCCGGCGGGGATACTGCACCGGGCGCGGATCCTCTTCGAGCGCCAGCTCCGCGTTGATCGTCCGCTGGATCTCGGACGACGCGCGGCGAAACTCGGCGAGCCCCTTGCCCACGGTGCGGCCGATCTCGGGCAGGCGCTTCGGCCCGAAAATGAGCAGCGCCAGCACGAGAATGAAGATGATTTCCGGTACTCCGAGCGATCCGAGCATGGCTTTCCGTCCCTACGGCCCTCCCTACGGATGATTGGCTTGGCCGGCGGTCGAAGTCAAGCGGCTCCCTCGGGTGGTTTCGTTTGCCTCCTCGCTCCTTCGGGCGCCTTCGGCAGCGGCCAGTCGCTGCGGGGCAATCGAAACCACCATCCGACACTGGTATGATCTCCCTGCCATGAGACGCTCTTTCCAGATCGCCGCGATCGTCGCCTTCTTCGTCACACTCCTCGCCGGTGGCCTCTGGGGCGACCGGGTGCTCGCCCTGTCCGACGACGCGCGCGACGGGCTTCGCCTCTATACCGAGCTGGTAAACCTCGCCCACGACCGCTACGGCGCCGAGGTGACCTATAAGGACCTGATCTTCTCGTCCGTCGAGGGGATGCTCCGGACGCTCGATCCGCACACCAACTTCCTGCCTCCCGACGCCTACACCGGCATGCGCGAGAAGCAGCAGGCGAGCTTCTACGGGCTGGGCATTCTGGTCGGCTCGCGCAACAGCCAGCTCACCGTGATCTCGCCGATCGAGGGGACGCCGGCCTCGCGCATGGGCGTCCAGGCGGGCGACGTCATCTCGACCATCGAAGGGGAACCGACCTCGAAGATGTCGATCGACGACGCGGTTTCGAAGCTCAAAGGTCCCAAAGGGACCCAGGTGAAGATCACCCTGGTCCGCCGCGGCCTGCCCGATCCGCTGGAGATGTCGATCACCCGCGCCGAGATCCCGCAGACCA
>DATMZU010000506.1:0-3488 GCA_035607435.1 Thermoanaerobaculia bacterium
CGCGCACCTCGGCGCGGCCGGCGGAGACCTCGCGGTAGGTCGGATCGAGCAGGCCGACCATCGCCTTCTTCAGCTCGTCGAGCAGCTCGTAGATCACGGTGTGGAGGCGGATGTCGACGCCTTCCTTGTCGGCGAGGTCGGCGGCGGTCCGCTCCGGGCGGACGTTGAAGCCGATGATGATCGCCTTGGACGCCGCCGCGAGCAGCACGTCGTTCGTGGTGATCGCACCCAGTCCGTAAAGGATGACCTGCACCTTGACCTTCTCGGTGCTCGCCTTGACCAGCGTCTCGCGCAACACTTCGAGCGAGCCCTGAACGTCGGCCTTGAGGACGACCGCCAAATCTTTGACGTCGCCCGCCTGGATGCGCCCGAACAGCTGTTCGAGCGACAGCGCGCGTTGGACCGGGTTCAAACCCTTCGAGCGCTCTTCCTGCTGGCGGTACTCGGCGATGCTGCGCGCCTTCACCTCGTCCTCGACCACCTGGAACAGGTCGCCCGCGTTCGGCAGGTCGGTGAAGCCGCTCACCTCGACCGGGGTGGAGGGGCCGGCGATCTGAATCCGCGCGCCGCGGTCGTCGGTCATCGAGCGGACGCGGCCCCAGGTCGCCCCGGTGACGTAGAGATCGCCCGGCTTGAGCGTGCCGTTCTGGACCAGGACGGTCGCGATGATGCCGCGGCCGACCTCTTTGCGCGCTTCGAGCACGGCGCCCTGCGCCCGCATGGCGGGGCTGGCGCGCAGCTCCAGCAGGTCGGAGGTCAACAGGATCATTTCGAGCAGCGAGTCGATCCCCTCCCGCTTGAGCGCCGAGACGCCGACCATGACCGTGTCGCCGCCCCACTCTTCGGGCTGCAGGCCGCGCTCGGCGAGCTCGCGCTTCACCCGGTCCGGGTTGGCGTTCGGCTTGTCGATCTTGTTGATCGCCACGACGATCGGCACCTTCGCCGCGCGGGCGTGGTCGATCGCTTCGAGCGTCTGGGGCATCACGCCGTCGTCGGCCGCGACCACCAGGACGACGATGTCGGTGACCTTGGCGCCGCGGGCGCGCATCATGGTGAACGCCTCGTGGCCGGGAGTATCGAGGAACACGATCTTCCGGTCGCGGACGTCCACGTGGTAGGCGCCGATGTGCTGGGTGATGCCGCCCGATTCGCCCTCGGCCACTTTGGACGAGCGGATCGCGTCGAGCAGGGAGGTCTTCCCATGATCGACGTGGCCCATGATCGTCACGACCGGGCCGCGCGGCTCGGTGGCACCGCCCGCGCCGTTGGTGCCGGCCGGATCGCCTTCCACCCGTTTCATTTCGGCCTTCAGCTGGACCTCCTGCTCGAACGAGACGACCGTCGTCTCGACACCCAACGAGGAGGCGAGCGACTGGGCGAGGTGCGGCTCGACGACGAAATTGATGTTGGCGATGATGCCGCGGTCGAACAGCGCCTTGATCAGATCCTTGACCTTGACGCCGAGCTTGTCGGCGAACTCGCGCAGCGTCATGCCTTCGGCGATGGTCACCGGGCCGGACGGAGGCGCGCCCTTGAACGACAGGAGCTTGCCGCGGTCGCCGCCGTCCTGGCGGTCGCTCTCCCGCAGCTGGGCGCGGCGCCTTCTCCGCGCGCTCGGATTGGCGACGTCCTCATCGACGTCCAGGCCGCGCAGCGAGCCCTTGAACACGGTGAGGTCGGCCTGCGGCGCGAGCGGACGCGCCGGAGCGCCTTTCTTGGGCTTCTTGTTGATGCCGCCGCGCTTGTCGCGGTCGCCTCCGCCTCCGCCGCTCGGCCGATCGCTGCGGCCGATCATCGGCCGATCGGAGGAGGGCGCGGGGGGGCGCGCTCCGGGACCGGCCGCGCCGCCGCCGAACGGCGGACGTGAGCGCGGATCGGAAGTGCCGGTGCCGGGACCCGCCGGACGCGGGCGCTGGCCCGGATAGGGCGCCGAGGTGCTCGGTCCCGCCGGCCGGCCCGAAGGCATGTGCGGCGGCCGCGGCGAGACCGGCCGCGGCGCGATCGGCCGTTGCGACATCGAGGAGCCCGGGGAGGAGCCCGGAGCCCCCGGAGAGGATCCCGGAGAATAGGGCCGGTTCGACATCGGAGGCCGCTGGCCGCCGGGCGACGATTGCGGCCGCTGGGGCGGATACGGTCCCGAGGGACGGCCTTGGCCCGGTCCGCTCGACGGCCGATACGGCGCGCCGGGCGAAGAGACCGGCGGCCGCGACGTCGGCGCGCTCGTCGGCGAAGACGAGGGGGGAGCCGGAGAAGCGGTCGTGCCGGGGGCGGCGCTCGGCGCGGGGGTCGGAGCGGCGCTTGGCGCGACGGATGGGGCGGCCGCAGGAGCCGCCGTTTCAACCGGAGACTCGGTCTTTGCGGGAGCCGCCGGGGCCGTCGCGACGCTCGGTTCCGCCGCCGGAGCCTCCGGGGCTTCGCGCGCTTCGATGCGGGTCTCGACCGATTCGGCGACCGCCTGGGCTTCCAGCGCTTCGCTCGCCTCGTGAGCTTCCGCGAGCGCCCGTTCGGGCCGCTCGGAGGCCGGCAGGGTCTGGATACGCGGCTCGACCTTCTGAATCAGCGTGCGGGGCCGCCCGGGGCGCAGGGGATTGGCCTGCGGCCGGAGCGTCGAGGGGGCGGGCGCCGGAGCGGGCACGCGCTTTCTCTGCGCCTCGGTGGCGGCGGGCTCGTCGCGCAGGATCACTTCGCGAGGGTGGGGCAGTTTCTTGCCTTGAATGATCGCCTGCAGCGTCTCGGAGTCGATGTGAGCATCGTCTCCCTCGACGCGCACGCCGATCGACTTCATCTTGAAGACAAGGTCCTGGTTCGAGATGCTCATCATCCGCGCCAGATCCTGGACTCGAATCTTTCCCATAGTTCCCTTTAACTCCTAATCCCGCCGTCTGCGGTGCGCCGCGTGGCCACCGCCCTACCCTTCGTCGCTGTCCTTGCCGGTCTCCACGGGCTCGCCGTCTTCCGCCTCTTCGGCGGCCGCTGCGGCGAACGGATCGACCATGTCGTCGAGCGCCGAGGGAGTCCTCTGCCGTTCGCTCTCCTGGAACGCCTTGGAGAGCGCGGCCATGAAGTCCGAATCGGCCATCGTGGCGGTCGCCGCCGGTTCCTCGAACCCGGCGGTGAACTCCGCGGCCGCTGTGTTGGTCCGCCGTTCCGACTGGTCGGCCGCCCAGGCCTGAAGCTCTTTGGCCCGTTCGAGAGTCATGCCTTCGACGGCGGCCAAGGCGTCGATGTCGCCTTCGGCCAAGTCGTCGATCGCGCCGAACCCGGCGTTCGCAAGCGCCTCGGCGAGATTGGCATCGACGCCGGGAGCCGCGGCCACTTCGAGGTCCGCGGCCGCCTGGTCCGCCTGCATGTCGCCGAACGCGGTCTGGAGCATCCGGGCGAGCGTGTCGGCGACTTCGTCCTTGACGTCCGATTCGCTCTTGATGTCGATCCGGGCGCCGATCAGCTCGGAGGCGAGCCGGACGTTCTGGCCGCGCTTGCCGATCGCG
>DATMZU010000518.1:0-8371 GCA_035607435.1 Thermoanaerobaculia bacterium
GCTTCTAACGCGCTGTTTTCAGAAATTGGCCGGATCGGCCGACGTCGGACGGCGAAATGCCCTGCCTTCGTGATTGAATGGAGATACTTTGAAGGGCGAGAGCGGAGATCGCGGGCCAGCCGAACCGTCCCGGGTATTCACGGCCTACGTGCGCGCCTCCGACCCCGGGGATCGCGAAGTGGCGCCGGTCCTCGCCGAGCTGCGCCGGGCGCTCCGCGCCGAGATCAAGCGCCGGGGGCTGTGGGACACCTCGCCGAGCTACCTCGGCGTCTATGGCATCGACCGGTGGCAGGGAGGGACTGCGGCCGAAATAGGCCGCTCCGGGCTCGGCGGCGGGCCGCTCGACGAATTGCTCGCCGACTGCTTCGGCTACATCTTCGTCGACCGCCTGCGCGCCCTGTCGGCGCAGCTGCGGGTGAGAGACGACATCGAGGGGCTGGTTTTCTTAAACGTCCGGCATTTCGTCCACGAGCGCCAGCGGGATTGCGACCCGCTCGGCGCGCGGGTCTTCCAGGTTCTGCACCGGGCGGTGCAGTCGGCGATCGAAACCGGCGAGCTGGCCATCCTTACGGGCGATTCCCGGATTCGCAACGACACGATGCTCACCTTCAACTCCGGCGGCGAAGAGGTGGCCTCCGGCGATCGGGTCTCCCGCCTGGCCGGCCGGATGGCGCGCTGGTGCGACGACCTTCTGCCCGACCTGGTGATCGCCACCGGCCGCCACGAAGACCCGCTGGTCGCGCGCCTCAAGGAGCGGATTCCGGAGCTTTGGGACGATGGCTTCGACGTATTCCTGTTCCGCGAGCTGATCGATGCCCTGAAGGCGGAGGTGCGCGGCCGCTGGGCGACGATCCTCGGCACCGGCACCGAGCGGCTCGGAATCGCCGGGCCGTCCGGAGCGTCGTCGTCGTCCGCCGTGGGCGATCCGGACGGCGGAGGCGAGCCAGGAGGGCAGGGCGGCCGGGGTGCCCGCAACCTTCGCTTCGAGGCCGTCGATCCCGAGCCCGGGCCGGACCTCCTCTTCGAGCAGCGCGACCGGTTCCGCGCCCTGGTGGCCTGCGTGTCCGGCGCCCTCGCCCGCTTGCCCGGCGACGAACGGACTCATCGCCATCTACAGCGTCTCTGGGGATATCTTCGCCTTTGGGCGGCCGAAGGGGGGCTGGAGGGGGACCGGCTGCCGCCCGACCGCGAGCTCTCGCGCGAGCTGAAGATCCCGCGCGAGCGAATCCCGGCCGCCCGGGCGACCCTCACCGGCCTGATCGCCCGCTGCCGGGCGTCGCAAGCCGGAATGTCCTGGCCGCGGCGCGATTCGGATCGGCCCGAGACCCCCCGGCCCGGCTCGAACTGAGAGGAGACGAGAAAAGCGCCGCCATGCCGAACCTACCCACCCCCAAAGAGGACGACCTCCGCGCCGTCTTGGAGCGCGAGCTGGAGCAGCGCCGAGGCCGCGCGCCCGAGGCGGGGGAGATCTTCGTCCTCTCCGAGACCGCCGAGCTGCCGGTCGAATGGGCGCTCCTCGAAGCCCGGCCCAAAGCCTTTCTAGCGATCCCGGCGGACACCCAACCCCTGGCAGGAACCCGAGACCTGGCCCTCGGCGCCAACGTCCTCTCCGGCCCCCTCGTCCTCCGCTGCGGCCACCCCACAGAAATCGCCGCCTCGCGCCTCCGCCCCGAGCTGCGCACCGGCCTGCTCGATCCCCACTCGTTGGCCGCCGCCCGAGCGCTGCAGGCGGCGCTCGCTAGCGGCACCGCCGTGGAGGATCTGATGGGAGAGGAGGTGGATCGCGATCCGGAGTATCGGGATTGGGTGGAGGAGGTGTTGGATCCTGCGCGGGCGGTTTTGGTGGGGCTGGGGGGAGTTTCGGCCGAGGAAGACAACGTCATCCCCTTCGAACAGGGCCGCGCCCGGCGGATCGAGCGCTCCGGTCGCGGCCAGGGTTCGACCTTTCTCCGCGTACTGCCATGGCTCGCCGCCGCCTGCCTTGCGATTGCCCTAGGTTGGTCGCGCTTGGAGCTGCGCAAGGTGCTCGATGCGGCCTTGGCTCCGCAGTTCGATGAGCCGAGTCATTTTTTAGCCGCTGGGACGGTTCGTGGGGAATCCGAATTCAGGGTCCCTCCGGATACCGGGCAGATCGGCCAGCGGGTGCGGTTCTCCGGACAAGTCTCGGGAGATTTGCGCGAGCCGATGCCCATGACGATTGTGCTGTTGGACAAGAACGATAGAGAGGTGGCGCGCAGCCCCCTGCAGACCCGGGGGCTTGGCGAAGATTGGGCAATGACCGTGGCTCGATCGTTGGTGCGGCAGGGGCCGTATCGAATCGAATTGCAGTCGCCCGCCAAGAAGACGATCTTCTTCTGGAACATCAACGTCATCGAAGCTCCACCCGCCCCCTGACCCCACAAATCGAGCGGCCGGGTGTCTCTTAGATCGAGCACCTTTCGGACGTGCAGGTGTCTTTTGAGAAGATTTCGCTCCCTTGACCCTTGACGGGCTTTTTTCTCGCGTCTCCTCCTTGGAGTCGTCTCTAGAGGCAAGCCCGATCTCGTTGGCAGTTGAGCGCAGAATCCGTCTCGGAGATCACCTCGTGCGTGACATCGGACAAATGAATCTCGGATTGCCCCGAGCGGGCCTTGCGCTCCTCTGCCTCCTTACCCTGGCGGGTGGCTGCAAGCGCGAACCGTCTGCGGGGACGGAGGCGAAGAGTATGGAACCTACCCCCTTGATTCTGAAGCTCGGCGTCGCCGAAAGGCGCACTCTTGCTCCGGACACCGTCGAATCGACCACTTTGCACCTTGAAGCTGGCGACATGGTCCGCATCACGGCAAAGCAAGCCGGGATCGATGTGTCGCTCGGTTGGTTTCCGCCGGGTGAAGAACAACCCTCTCTTTTCATCGACAGCCCGAACGGCGACATCGGAGTCGAGACCCTGGTAACCATCGCTGGTCTCGCCGGGACCTACCGGCTGGAGATCAAAGCCGGGCCAGACGTGAAGCCTCACGGGTACTACGAGGTGAAACTCGAAGAGCACCGGTTGGCCACCGAGAAGGATCGCCGTGCAGCGGATCTCGCCGCTCGTTTTGCGGCCGGTGAAGGCTTGCGGCGAGGGGATGACTCGGAGGGAGCACTTGCGATTTACCAAGATCTTTTGCCGGTCGCGCGCGACCTTGAAGACCGCTCGTGCGAGGCGACGTTGCTCTATCGCGTCGGCTGGATGGAGACGAACCTGAGCCGTTGGGATCGCTCATTCGAACCGTTCGAACAGGCGATCGGTCAATTCGGAAGCCTCGGCGATCACTTCATGGAAGCGACCGCGCTGACCCGTTGTGGCGATGCCTACCGTACTCAGTTTCGGGATGCGGAGGCTCAGGCCGCCCACCGGCGCGCGCTCGACCTTTTTCGGGGTGAGCGGGACGCCGAAGGGACGGTCCAAACGCTCGTCAGTCTCGGGACCGATCAATTTCAGGCCGGGGTTCTCGACGAGGCCGTAGCGACGCTCACCGAGGCGCGCGATCTCGCGGAACGGTTCGGCCTTCCGGATCTCGATGTGATCGCGCGCTCCAAGCTAGGCGAGCTTCAGGTTTCGCGCGGCGATCTCATACAGGCGCGGATCGAGCTTGAGGCGGCGGTTGACAAGGCGACAGCGCTGGGCAGGACCGAGCTGGCCGCGCTCGCGTTGTTGCCCCTAGGCGAAATCGATCTACGAGAGAACCGCCTGGTGGAAGCAAAAGAGCGCTACGGCCATGCTCTTGAAGTCTTTCGTACCCTCCAGCGACCGCGAAGTGCGATGGCCGCTCGATTGGGGCTCGGAGCCGCCCTACTGCGGTCCGGGGAACTCGAGCCGGCGCGCGAGCAGTTCGAGAAAGCGCGAAAGGTGGCGATTGAGTTTCACGCGCTGGACGGCGAGGCGGTGTCGGCGATGAACCTGGGACGCTACCACTACGCCCGCGGTGAGGATGCCCTTTCGGTGAAAGAGCACGAGCAGGCAATAGCGCTGTTCGAACGCATCGGAGTCCAGGCGGGAATCGCCGCGAACCGTTTCGGCGCCGCGCGGTCGCTCTGCCACGACGGCCAAGACGAAGCGGCTTTGCGCCAGATCGATGAGTCACTCGAAGGGATAGAAAACTTGCGATCCGCGACCGCCAACTACGATCTGCGGACGACCCATTTTTCGACCAAGCGAGAGTATGCCGAACTGCAAGTCGAAATTCTCATGCGCTTGTTCGAGAAGGATCCCGCTTCGGCATACGCCGAGCGGGCGCTCGCCGCGACCGAGAGGGCTCGGGCGCGCCAATTGGTGGACCTTCTGGGCGAGGCACGGTCCGCGATGGGCCGCAATGTCGCGGGGCCGATCGCTGACGAGGAAGCCAGAGTTCGGCAGGAGATTGAAGGCTTCGAACAGCGACGGCAAAACTTGTCCCATCAGGAAACCGACCCTACCGTGTTTGCTCGACTGGATGGCGAAGAAGGTCGCCTGATTACCCGGCTCGAACAGCTCAAGGCGGATGCGCGGCGGACGGACCCCCAATACGCTCAAATTGAGCCGGCGCAGACTTTAGATGCTGCCGGGATGGAAGGGCAGCTCCAGTCCGGAGACGCCTTGCTCGTCTATTGGCTGGCGGAGCCGCGCAGCTTCCTCTGGGTTGTGTCTAAAGGCCGTCGCGAATCCTTCATCCTCCCTCCGCGAAGCAAGATCGAACTGCTCGCTCAACGGTTCGTCAAGCTTCTCTCTTCTTTCGATCCGCACAACGCGGAAGATAGCCGCGAGGTCGGTCGGGCTCTCGCCGCGCAGATCCTCGCTCCTGCACGTTCGGCTCTTGCCGGAACTCGTTGGATCGTGGTCGCCGATGGAGCGCTTCAGCGAGTGCCGTTCGCGGCGCTCCCCAACCCCGCAACGCCGGCCGGAACCCCGGTGGTCGAACGAATCGAAGTTGTCGGAGTTCCTTCGGCGACCGTGCTCGAAGCGCTTCGCTCCGGAAAGCGGAGAACCTACTCTTTCGATAACATTGCGGTGTTCGCCGACCCTGCCTTTGCCGGTGATGGGCGGTCGCGCAGTTCTTTGCATCCCTTGCCCAACACGCGGCTTGAAGCGAACGCAATCAAAGAGCTTGCGGGAACGCAACGGAAAGTCTTTACCGCGTTCGGGGTCGACGCGAACCGCGACGCGGTCTTGGGGTCGAAGCTAAAGGGCTTCCAAGGCATTCACTTTGCGACCCACGGCATGATCCACCCGATTCATCCCGAGCTGTCCGGGTTGGAACTGGCGCAGATCAATGCCGAAGGCCACCGCATTGAGGGGACGCTGCGCCTTCAGGACATTTATGGACTCGATCTCGATGCCGAACTGGTCGTCCTCTCGGCCTGCAATACGGGCGTTGGGCCGGACATAGCAGGCGAGGGGCTCGCAAGCCTCGCCCGGGGGTTTTTCTATGCCGGCGCACCGCGTTTGGTGGTGAGCCTCTGGCCGGTGGACGATGCGAGCACCGCAGAGCTGATGCGGCTCTTTTATAGCCACCTGCTGCGCCAGAATCAGGCGCCTGCCCGTGCCCTGCGAGAGGCGCAGCGGGAGATGCGCCGCAACTCTGCCTACAACGATCCCTATTACTGGGCCGGATTCGTCTTCATCGGCGACTGGCGCACCGATCCGGAGCGTTGGCAAGGTCCGATCGAAGCTAAAGACGTTGGTGGTTCCCCACCGGTCGGTCGCCCGCCAATCGATCTACCCGTGCCGCCGCCTGCCGCCATCAAGGTCGAAGAGGAAGGAAGCCTTCAGGGAGGTAAGTTGCCATGAGCGAAATGGAGAGCAACGAGGATCGCCCGGTCCTTCTCAATGGGCTGAATGGCGCGACGGGTCGGTATCTCCTGCCGCCCCTTAGCCGGAAGAAACTTGGCCATGTAGCGGCCAAACTTGACCCTGATGGTGAGCTGCGTCAGTTGATTACCGATTGGAGTGAGGGGAAAGCGGTTCACGACCCTTTCCGTGCTCCGAGCAGCGACGTTCAAGATCCGACCGATCTCGCCGAAACCGGATGGGGTGTCATCTTCGCCGAAGGAACGCCGCCGGGTGTCCGCCGAGCGCTCGAACCCCTGCTCACGTTGAGAGAGGAACAGGCCAAGGATCTGTTCGTCGATCTGACCCACCAAGATGGAGACACCTATCAGGAGTTTATGTCTCGAATCGGCGTCAGGCCGGGACCGCGGGCCGTACCCGAGAAACTTCCTTATTACCTGCTATTGGTCGGCGACCCGGCGAAAATGTCTTTTCGGTTGCAGTCTGAACTCGACGTCCAGTACGCCGTAGGCCGACTCCACTTCGACAGCGAAAATCTGCAAGATCCAGACGCCTGCGAGGCCTATTCCGCCTATGCCAATGCGGTTGTCGCGGCTGAGGAAGGGCGCAGAAGACGGCGGGAGGAACTTTCCTTCTTCTCGGTCGAAAATCCTGAAGACGAAGGCACTCGACGTCTGGCCGGCGAGCTCGTCGAGCCGCTCGCGGAGGTTCTGAAGAGAGGTCGGCCGACGTGGAAGACGAATGTGATCCGGTCACCGGACGCTACCCGCGAGCGGTTGCGGCGGTTGTTGCTCGGCGGGCCGGAGGAGCGTCCGTCGATCCTGTTTACCACCAGCCACGGCGTCGGTTTTCCGAACGGCGATACACGTCAGTTCAGAGCTCAGGGCGCCCTGGTTTGTCAGGATTGGCCCGGACCGAGTCAGCTGCTCGGCGAAAAACAATATTTCACTTCCTCCGAGGTTCCCGCCGATGTGGATTTGGGCGGGCTCATCGCTTTCCATTTCGCCTGTTACAGCGCGGGCACACCTCAGTTCGACGATTTCGGGCGGATCGAAGGAGTGGAGGGCGAGATCGCGCCCCATCCCTTCGTTGCACGGTTGCCTCAGAAGCTCTTGGGGAAGGGGGCTCTCGCGGTCATCGGCCACGTCGATCGCGCCTGGACCACTTCGTTCTCATGGAATGGAGAAGGCGGGCATGTGCAGGTCTATAGCGATTTGCTCAAGCAATTGATGGACGGTCAGCCGATCGGTTGGGCGATGGAATCGATGGGATCCTACTTCGGTGCGCAGGCGGCAAGCCTTCACGGTATGCGGGACGATCTTCATGCCTTTCGAGCCGAGGACTACGCGATCTTCGGCGACCTCTGGCGCGAGACCAACGACGCGCGAAATTTCATAGTCCTGGGAGACCCCGCCGTCCGCCTCAACTTCGACTGACGCCCCCGCTCTCTCGCCTCCTCGCCAAGGAGGGAATCTGCCCTGAGCGCAGTGGAAGCAAGGATGAGCTGGTGGTCATCAACGGACTGGATGGCGCGACGGGACGTTACCTGAGGCCGGCGCTTAGCCGAGAGCAGGTTGGCCGTGTGGTGGCCAATATTGACCTTGCCGGTGAGCTACGGCAGTTGCTCTTTGATTGGAGCGAGAAGTATGTGGCGCGCGATCCTTATCGGTAGAGTTGGTGCGACACTTCAATAGAGACTGCTTCTCCAGAACCAAGAATGTCTTTGGCTCGCCGCCAGTCGGTCACCCGCTGGTCGATTCACCCAGGTCGAGGTCCCGCCGCGATTGAAAGGGAAGTAAGCCCCGAAAACCGGAAGAGGGAGGATTTCATGAACAAGTCCCGAGAGGACGTGAATCAGATCGTCGTAGGCAATGGGCTGGAGGGCGAGACGGGTAGGTACCTGCTGCCGCCGATCACGCGCGAGCAACTCGGTCGGCTGGTCGCGAAGATTCCACCCGATGAGGAGTTGAGCCAGATCCTCAAGGATTGGGGTGAAGACGAGTCGGTCCGCGATCCCTTACGCGCACCGAGTAGCGTTGTTGAAAAATCCGTCAATCTTGGCAAAGCGGGTTGGGGTGTCATCTTCGCTGAAGATACGCCTAGGGAAGTACGCCAAAGGCTCGAACCCTTGCTCGATCTGCGTCGTAGCCAGGCGAAGGATCTTTTTTTCGATCTAACCCATACTACTGGTGATTCACATTACAAATTTATGGAGCGCATCGGCGCAGTGCCGAATGCGCGACCCCTCCCGGAAAAATTGCCCTACTACTTGCTGCTAGTCGGCAGTCCGGAGAAAATTCCATTTCGTTTCCAATGCGAGCTCGATGTCCAGTACGCGGTGGGCCGTCTGCACTTCGACGCCGAAGAGACCGATGCTAACCTTGCTGCCTATTCTTCTTATGCCGAAGCCGTCGTAGCGGCCGAGAAGGGCCGTAGACGACGGCACCGTGAGGTCACTTTCTTCTCAGTTGAGAACCCCGAGGATAGAGGGACTCGCCTGCTGGCTGGAGAGCTGGTCGAGGGGTTGGCGCAAGCCTTGGGCAGAGGTCGTGCCGAGTGGAAGATGAACGTCATCGGTGCGCC
>DATMZU010000524.1:0-2640 GCA_035607435.1 Thermoanaerobaculia bacterium
GGATGGCTGAGACGCACGCGAGGTGACCGTGGTGCTTTTGCTGAGCGAACAGCAGCTCCGCAACCGGGTCTGGGAATAGGACAACCGCTGGACGGTGGATCGTTTGAGCGGCGGCAAGCTCGCCTACGTGCACGTTCCGGATACGAACATTGGAGGCTACGTCAACTTCAACCGCTTCTACTTCGCCCAGGTGGGAAAGCTCGGCGCGGTGATCGACGAGCGCTACAACCACGGCGGCCAGGTGGCCGACTACATCGTGGATCAGCTGAAGAGGCCCCTGCGCAACTGCGCGGTCTCCCGCGAAGGGGAGCCCTTCTGCTCGCCACTCGCGCAGATCTACGGACCGAAGACGATGATCATCAACGAAATGGCCGGCTCGGGCGGCGATGCCCTGCCCTGGATGTTCAAGCAGGATCAGGTCGGACCGCTGGTGGGCACCCGCACGTGGGGCGGCCTGGTGGGGATCTACAACTATCCGACGCTCCTGGACGGCGGAGAAGTCACCGCGCCGCGGGTCGCCATCTACGGCCTCCACGGCGAATGGGAAGTCGAAAACCACGGCATCGCGCCGGACATCGAAGTCGAAAACGATCCGGCCTCCGTCGCCGCGGGACACGACCGACAACTGGAAAAAGCGGTCGAAGTCACGTTAGAGGCGCTCAAGAAAAACCCGGTGGTGATTCCGTCTCCGCCGGCTTACTCGAATTATCATAAGGAGTGATCGGGTACCCGTAGCGCGGCAGGACCAGCCCTCCGTCCAAGAACTGCTGGACACGGAGGTCGATCACGCCGGACCCCTCTGGAGTGCGCCGACGCGTCGGCGCTTTGGACGCCGAGGGTGGCTTTGAGATACCGGTCAAAGCGGCGACGCGTCGCCGCACTCCCAAACCGGTCGGAGTCGACCGGCGGAGGCTGACGCGGCTAGGCGTACACTCCTGCGTTCCGCTCCGGGTAGCTCTCGTAGACATGTAGAAAGAGGACGTCGCACTTCCGGCGGTAGATCTCGGGCACGTAAGCCCTTGGCAATCCCGAGTCGAGGGTGTCTTCGATGGCCAGGCGTAGCGCGGAGCGCGCGGCGGCTTTCTGCCGCCAGTTGAGCACCAGCAGCGCCTTGATCCGTGAGAGCAGCTCGCGCGCCACCTTTTTGACTTCGGCCCGCTCATCGGCTGACAGCTCGGGCGCGGGGCGGGTGAGGATGTCGAAGAGGACCAGCTCCTCCTCGGTCAGGTTTTCGCGGATGTGGCGCGCCTGTTCCTCATCGAGGCTGTTGGACAGCTTGAGCAGCTCCTCGTACAACTGTTGGATGTTCCGGCTGCCGGAGTTGTAGCTCTCGATCAGCGCCTCGAACTTTTCCGCGAAGTCGGCGCGAGTGCGGTTCAGGCGCACGAGCGTTTCGAGCTTGCCGCGGATCGCGGACTTGAGCGCTTCGAGGTCGATGTTCTTGTGTTTCGATTCCTTGAACCTCTGCGCGAGAACTTCGAAGTTGATCTTGGAGAGGTCGAGTGCCGGGGGACCTTCTTCGCGGATCATCAGGCCGGCGATCGACTCGTCGAGAAGGCCGATGATCTGCCCCATGATGGCTGAGATGTCCGGCGGGTTGGGACTGAGCTTGGCCCGGATCGCTGCGGCGAGCGCCGCGAAGCCGGCCACCCGCTCCGTGAACTCCAACACCGCCGGAGCGGGTTTGACGGCGCGATAGATCGTCGCGACCCGTTGCTCGTGGCCGAAGAAGTCGCGGCGTACCGAGTCCGGCGCGATCAGCGCGTCGATCGCGTTTTCCAGCGCCTCCAGCCGCTTGAGGTCGCCGAGCGGCAGCGCGTCGACCGCGGCGAGATCCACCCCATAGCCGGCGCAGAACGCCGTGGCGGCCAGGACGGCCTCCCGCAGCGCCGCAACCAGTTGCAACTTGTTCTCGACCGGATTCGCGCCCCCTTTGCCTGCGCCGTAGATCGCCAGCGCCTTTTCCAACGAGGCGAAAACATTGGCATAGTCCACGATCACGCCGCTGTGCTTGCCGGGGAACACCCGGTTCGCGCGGGCGATGGACTGCATCAGCGTGTGGTTGCGCATCGGCTTGTCGAGATACACCGTCGAGCAACTCGGCGCGTCGAAGCCGGTGAGCCACATGGCGCAAACGAAGACCAGGCGCAGCGGGTCGTCCACGTCTTTGAACTTTTCGTCGAGGCCGGGCTGCGACTCGTTCATGCGGCGGCGGTGGGGCTCGATGTCGAGCCCCAGCTTCTTCATCCGCTCGATTTCGTTCTGCTCGGCCGAGACGACGAGGGCCATGTCGGTCGAGAGCAGCAGCTCAAGCCGACTTTTCAGCTCCGCCATGTGCGCGTCGCGCCGCGCCAGCTCCAACGGGGTCCCGACGCGCGGCAGGTAGGCCAATTCGCGCCGCTCGTCCTGCACGCGCTGGGTCTCGGCCGCCCAGTGGGCTTTGACCTTGTCGTGCATCTTCAACGCGGTGGCCTTGTCGATCGACACCACCATGGCCTTGCCCAAGAACCCACGGCCGAGAAAGTGCCGCACGATGTCCCGCGCGACGGTTTCGAGCCGGTCGTCGCGGGTGATCAGATGGTACTGGCGCCCCAGCCCTTTTTCGAGCTTGGCCTCCTGCTCGTCGTCGAGCCCCGCGTC
>DATMZU010000529.1:0-4278 GCA_035607435.1 Thermoanaerobaculia bacterium
GGTCGAGCTGGACGCTGATCGCCCTGTAGAAGAGAGGGGTTCCTTCGACGAATTGGGGCAGGGGATCCGCCTGCGCGGTCGCCTGCGCGGTCACCGGATCGACGAAGACGGCCGTCCTGACCACTTCGTCGCCGAAGTCGAAGGGCCCGGCCTGCTTGGGCACTACTGCGACGATGCTCGTCGGGGCTCCTTTGTAGGGCCCGCCGAGGTAGACGGCCGTGGGGCGCTTTCCGGGTTGAGGCACCCAGAGCGGCGCCGGGCCGACGCCGACCCCGGCGACGACCTTGCCGATCCGCGCTTCAGGCGGGCAGGCTCCCGTTTCGGCAGCCGCTCCTTCGCAGTGCGGGATGCCGGCGAAGCTTGCGGCGATGCCCCGCGGCAGAGTGAGGCTGAGCCCGGCGATGTTCTCTTCGCCGTCCTCACGGTAGATCGTCGTGGTGAAGGGCGAGAAGGCGCCCCCTTGGGAGTCGGCGCTGCCGGCGGAGAGCCTCGGCGAGAAGCCGCCGGCTTCGCAGCCTTCGTCGATCTGCATCGGCGTATCGCCGGTTGACGGCGGGCCCCCCGACCACGGGACGAATTCGTAGTGGGTGTAATAGGTGCCGCAGGCGGAGGGCGTCACGAGCGGGGCCCTGAAGCCCGACTTGATCAGGATCTTCGCTTCACGCAGGGGCGCCTGCGGGATGCCTTCGGTCTGCGGGAGACCGAGCACGATCGAGTGGATCTGCCCGGTCTCTTTGTCGAGCTCGAGTTCCCCCGGCAGCTTCACGTGCAGGCCGAGGTCGTCGGCGACGATCCAGATCCGATAGGGATGGCCGGGTTCCTGTTCGCGCAGGTAGACCGCGCCCCTCAGCTTGCGTTCGAGCACGGGGACGTCGAATTCGGTGGCGGCGAGCTTGGCCGCGTCGGGGCACTGGGAGGCGACGTTTTCTTCGAATTTGACCTGCGTCGCGGAGCAGGTGTCGAGCCCGTCGGCCGAGTCGGTGTTGACCGCCAAGCCCTCGGGAAGGTCCATGCGGATATAGCGGATCTGGGAAGGTTCGAAGACTTTGACCCCCGGCGAGGCAGGCAGTTTGATCGTCATCTCGAGCCCGGTCGGAGCCGCGGTGTGGTGGCTGGTCGGCGTAATTTCGACCTTGGGTCCGAAAACAAGGTGGTTGCAGCCGATGATCGTGGGGAAGGTCGCCTGTACTTCGCCCTCCGGCTTCAGCTCGGGTTCGGCCCAGCTTGAGGCGTTGACACCGACGCTGAGCGGCACCCCGCATCGAGTGGGATTGGTCAGGAAGGGCGTTTCGTTGCCGCCTGGAGGGCGGGGTGACGGAGTCGTTTTGCAGCCGTTGAGCGCCTCGGCGGCGGTGCAACGTTCTTTGTCGTGAGCAGGAGAAGCCGGAACTCCCCAGAAAGTCGATTCGATCGCCACAAGACGGGCCAGGGCGGGAGCGTTGGTGACTTCGGAGACGATCCCGTAGTCCGATTCGGAGCGTACCCGGAAGTCGATGAAGGTGGGGTAGAGACCGGCGATCACTCCTACCCGCGCGACGACGTCGCCGCCGGGGGGCTGCATCATGTAGACGGGCTCGGGGAGTTTTTTGGTCAGCTCGTAGGCGGTGACGTTCGAGACGCCGATCTGAGAGCCGTTGGGGCAGCCGCCACCGGGTTCCTGGAAGCTGATCAGTTGCTGGGCCGTGCACTGCTGCACCGCCCCGATCGCGTTCGGGTCGCCGATCAGCCCCGGCGGGATGCTGAAGCGAATGTCGCGCGTGGCGGCATAGGAGTTGTGCAGCCCGAAGACGTTGGTCGGGCTTTTCGGGTTCTGCTTGACCGCGACGTCCAGGCTGAGGTCGGGATGGGCGCCAGCCTGGTTGTAGGGGACGCCTTCCTGGGAGCTAGAAAGCGAGACCTCGACCGACTCGATCCCGAAGCATTCCGGGCGTGGGTCTTTTTCGCAATTATCGGCTCCCGCGGCAGTGCCGGGCACCGCCAGCTGCAGAGTGGCCAGAGCGAGCGCCGCGAGCAGCGGGCTACGGCGGCGGATCATCGGTTCCCTCCCCGGTTGACGTGAGCTCGGCGGTGGTGACGTTTGTGGTGTTTTTTGACCCGCACGCAGCGGCCTTTGACGCGGTGCTTGCCCTTGGGGCAGCCCCGCGGCGTCGACGACGAGGTTTCCGGGCTTTCGCCCGCCCCGGTCGTTGCCGGAATGGGCAGGGCGGGCGGCTGGGAGCCCTGCCCCTGGCAGGCATCCCCCTGGCAGGGGGGCGGCGGGGAGGGTTCGGGGATCCCGCCGCCAACCCTGGCGTCGTAGATCGAAGGGCTGCCGGCGACGTCCACGTCCACCAGCTTCTCCCTGGTCTGGATGAAGACGTCGTGTCCATCGGCGCTCATCGCGTAGAGGAAGGAGGGCACTTCCCCCTGTCCGGAGGAGACCAGCGCCAGGCAACCACCCGATCGGGTGCAACCGCTACTCCCCTTCGCCCGCCACCGATAGACGTCCTCGACTTCGTTGACGTCCTCGGGCAGGAGACGATCGAAGCTCTGGAAGAAGACTCCCTGGCCATCGGCGGTCAGGGAGGCGATCATCGTCGAGGTCTGAAGGGGAACGCCGATCGTTCCCCGGACGTCCTCGAGCAGGGCATCGGCCGAAGGCGAGGCGCCGGTGGGGTCGCAGGAGACGCAGAGCAGGCGCTCGCCCGCCGTTGCCGCGGGGTCGTAGCGATAGATCTCGCCCTTCCCTTCGTTGTCATACGCGGTCAAGCGAGCGTGGGACTGGAAGACGAAGACGCCGCCCTCGAGGGTGGAGCGAGTCGGGGCGAGGGCTCGTCCAGCCTGGGCCCCGGTGGCGAAGCCGATCGCCCTGGTCCAAGCGGCGAGGTTCATCTCGGAGATTTCGGCGAACGCGTTCTGGGCGAAATCCGCTGCGGAGAGCCTGCCCACGAAGCCGGTTTTCGAACCGTCCCAAGAGTAGAGGTTGCGGGCGCCTTCTTCGGCCTCTTCGCCGTTGTCGTTCTCTTCGCCATCCAGCGCTTCCGTGGAGCTGAAGAAGGCGTGGCTCCCGTCCGGGGAAACCCCGGCGAAGATCCCCGCTTCGACAATTTCTGTGGCGCTTTCGGATTGCGTGTCGAAGCGGAAGAGGCGTGCGGGTGAATCTCCATCGGTGAGCGCGAAGAAGACATAGCGACCGTCTTCCGAGGTTCCGGCGTAGGCGGTCTTGACGGAGGCCTGCGCGGTGGCGACCGGCGCGGCTTCAGCGGGTGCGGGAGCAGTAGAGGTGAGGCCACTAGCACGCGCCACAGTGGCGGCGGCGTTGCTGCCGCTTACGACACATTGAAGCGTCCCCGGCACGTCCGCCGCCTGCACTTTGTAGGTCTGCGACGTGGCGCCCGGGATCGCTTTCCCATCCACATACCACTGGTATGCGAACGATTCGGCATCTTCCCAGCTACCCGGGTTGCAGGCCTCGATCGCGCCGGCGGCAGGGCTGGAAGGAGTGGGCGCAGAAATTTGAGCCGGCGGATGAGGCACCTGTCCGGCTTTGAGCGGATCGATCAAGATCGGAGCTGAAACAGCCACCGAACGGGGATCGGCTGCCGTAGCCACGGTCAGACACTGCAATGCCGCCCCTTCATCCGCTGGGATCGTGTGGTAATCGGTTTTAGTGAAGATGTCGTCTCCCCCTGCGCCAGGGATCGATGTCGCGTCGCGCAACCACTGGAAACCGCGTCGCTGTAGCTCCGACTGGCCTTCATATAGTGGGCCCGCCGCACAGACGAGCGTATCCCCCACCCGGGCGGTGCTTGGGCTGAGCTTCTCGGTGCCTCCGTTCCCAAGGTGGGCATAGAGGCCCACGCCCGCCGTGAAGACCACGGTGGCGCCGTCTTCGCTCGCTCCGCGGAAATCGGCCTGCACCTTGGAGCGCAGTGCGGCGAGGAACTCTTCTTCCTCTTCTTCGGACGCGTTGCCGGGCGGCACCGTCAGCACTTCCGCGCTCGCGCTGCCCGCGGGTCGATCGTATAGCGCGGCGTTGCCCTCCGGCGGCGCATCGTCCTCCAGGTGCTCCTTGGACCTGAAGATCACATGAGCCCCGCCCGAGCTCACGTAGCGACCGAACGCATTGAGGTCCTCCCCCAGGCTGCCCTGTCCGAGCGCCTCGAAACCGCTTGGAGTGCGTAGGTAGGCGCCCCGGGGGAGGGCCTCAGAATTCTCGGGTTCGGGGTTGATGTCCCAGGACGAAAAGAGCTGATCGGAGGCGACGCCAAGCTGGTGGGGTCGGCCCTGGAAACCGGG
>DATMZU010000539.1:0-20324 GCA_035607435.1 Thermoanaerobaculia bacterium
CTGATCCATCGCATCGGTCTCCCGCCAGGGCATCGTCGCGGCCCTCCTTGGACCCCAACTCTGCCCCAACCTGTTACCGATGTCTTGAGGTCGAGGTGTTACCTATGTCCTGAGGCCGGACACCCCCGTGGCCGCCCTGGAATCACGCGAACCGATCGGGTGCGCACCGGGACCGAAGGGCGGACAACGGGGGGCCGCCCCTACATTCCCGACCTTATTTACCCGCCACCGCCGCGAGCGCCTGTTTCCGCGCCCCTTCGAACTCGTCGCCGGGGGTCCAGGTGGGCATGGCGTCCTGGTCTGCGATCCAGAGAGAAGCGAAGAAGCCGAGCCGGGCGTCTTCGATCATTCCGTCGTAGTTCCAGTCCGGGGAGATCTCGTCGCTCGGCTGGTGGTATTGAACCTCTTCCCACTTCTCCTGGATTTCCTTGCCCCAGCCCTCGGGCTTGCCCCGGAATTTCCTCCCGGCGTCGAGGTAGATCGCCGGGACGCCGATCTTCGCGAAGCTGAACTGGTCGGAGCGGTAGAAGAAGCCGCGGTCGGGCGCCTGATCGGGGAGCACCTCGCGGCCCTGCTCCGCCGCGAGATCCTTGACCACGCCGTCGAGCGAGCTTTTGCCCAGGCCGATGTAGGTGATGTCGGTAGTGCGGCCCCAGATGTTGCCGCCGTCGAAGTTGACGTTCGCGGCGATCTTGCCCGCCGGGAAGGTCGGATGCTCGGCGTAGTACTTGGAGCCGAGCAGCCCTTGCTCTTCAGCCGCCACGAAGGCGAACAGGATCGAGCGCTTGGGACGCTCCGGCAGGGCGGCGAAAGCCTTGGCGATCGCGAGGATCTGCGCGCAGCCGGAGGCATTGTCGACCGCGCCGTTGTAGATCTTGTCGCCGTCTTTGTCGGGCTCGCCGATGCCGAGGTGGTCGTGGTGGGCGGAGAGAATCACCACTTCGGAGCCGAGCTTCGGATCGCTGCCGGGCAGCAGGCCGAGCACGTTGGCGGTGCTGGTCTTCTCGATCTTGGTGGCGAGCGTGAGCGTGGTGCGGCTCTTGAGCGGAATCGGCCGGAAGTCGCGTCGCTGCGCGTCGGCGATCAGCTGGGTGAGATCGAACCCGGCGGCGGCGACCAGGCGCTTGGCGGCCTCCTCGGTGGACCAGGCCGCGACCTGAAGGCGCGGCTCGGTTCCCGCGGGCAGCTCGAACTGCTCGCCGGTCCAGGAGGTCTGCACCACCTGCCAGGGATAGCCGGCCGAAGGGGTCGTGTGGACGATGATCGCCCCGGCCGCGCCCTGCCGGGCCGCGCTCTCGTACTTGTAGTCCCAACGGCCGTAATAGAGGCGCCTCTTGCCGGCGAACAGGTTGTCGTCGTCCTCCGGGTCGTTGTTGAGCATCACCAGGACCTTGCCCTTCAAGTCCATCCCTTTGAAGTCGTCCCACCGGTACTCGGGCGCCTGAATGCCGTAGCCGACGAAGACCAGCTCGGCGTCTTTGAGCTCCGCGCTTGCGGCCTGGACGCCCGAGGCCGCGATGTAGTCGTCGCTCCGCTTCCACTGGACCGACTTGCCTCCTACCGAAAAGCTCCAGACCGCGGGCATCGCGGCGTTGATGCCGACGATGTCGAAGCTCTGTTGCCAGCTGCCGTCCGGTCCTCCCGGATGAAGGCCGAGCGATTCGAGCTCGCTCGCGAGGTACGCGCGGGCGAGCTGATCGCCCCGGCTCGCCGGGCCGCGCCCTTCGAGCGCGTCGGAGGCGAGAAAGCGGATGGGAGCGGCGAGGCTGCCGGCGTGGATCGCCAGCGAGGCCTGCTCGGCGCCCGCGGGGAGGGTCAGGTCGGCGGCGGTGGCCGTGCCCGCCACGGCACCGGTCGAAAGCAAGAAGGCGAGGCTCGCGGTCGCGAGGCCCGAAGGTCGGGATCTCTGCATGGTCAGCTCCTCTGGGGAAACGGATGGCGGCGAGGGGATCGGAGGGAGCGCGGAAGGCATCACGGGTCGAGGAGACTGTAGCAAATCGGGGAAGGTCGATCGCGACTCGTCCGCGAGTTGCCCGTAGGCCCCGCGCCGAGCTAAGGTCACGCTCCCTAGGATGAAGATCGAAACCCAGCTCCGCGACGGCCTGGTTCTCAATTGGGCGCTGCCCAAGGAGGTCCTGCCGGCCCTGCCGGGGACCTTGCGCTATCAGGTTCACGCCGAGGAGGGGAGCGAGCGGGTGATCGTCTCCGCCGTCCTGTCCCATTTCGAGCGGCTGCACTGGCCGGCCCTGCCCTGGCTTCGCTTCTCCTGGCCGCAGATGAACGTCCGGATCTGCGTTCTCGACGAGGAGGGCGTTCCCTCCCTCTTGATCCGGCGGGTGCTGGTTCCCGCGTGGGTCTATCCCGGCGCGCGGCTGTTCGGCGGGCCGCCGGTGACCGCGGCGCAGCTCGACTTTCCCCGCCCTTCGAACCGGCCGGAGGCGGGGGAGTGGCTCTGGCGCGCGGCGTGCGGCCTGCGCTTTACGGTGAGCGCCCAGCCGGCGAGCCCGGAGATCGGCACCGGCCCGCGGCTCGGTTCCTGGGAGCGCACGGTCCGCTATGTCCACGACCGGCCGCGCGGCTACACGCTCTATCCCGACGGCCTGCGGCGGATGGACGTCAGCCATCCGCCGGTCGCAGTCTGGCCGGTGCGGGCGGAGGTGCGCGAAGCCGACCTGCTGGCGGCCTGTTTCGGCCTGGCGCACTTCGCCTTGCCGCCGCTCCATTCGTCCTGGCTGGTCCCCGACGTTCGATTCTCATTCGAGCTGGCGCTCACCCCGCGCCTGATCGTGCCGCAGGGCGTGCCGCACCCCGCGGCGAGCCGGGCGGCTCTCCGTGAAGGTCACCCCGACACCGCGCCGCGCCCCGCGGCCTGAACCTGGAGGTCTCGCCATGGCCGTCGAACGCGTGCAGACCGGAGCGCCGTGGGAGCCGGTCGTCGGCTACTGCCGGGCGATCCGGACCGGGAATCAAATTTTCGTCTCAGGGACGGCGCCGGTCGCCGCGGACGGTTCGACGTTCGCGCCCGGCGACGCCTACGCCCAGGCGGCCAAATGCCTGGAGATCGCCCTCGGCGCCCTCGCGCGGCTTGGGGGCGATGCCTCCCACGTCGTGCGGACGCGGATGTTCGTCACCGACATTTCGCGTTGGGAGGAGTACGGCCGGGCGCACGGCGAAGTGTTTCGCGACCATCCCCCGGCGACCTCGATGGTCGAGGTCCGGGCGCTGATCGACCCGCGGATGCTGATCGAGATCGAGCTCGACGCGGTCGTCGCTTGATTCCCGGGAGCGAGGCGGGCGGCCCGCGGACCGCCCGGCTCTTCCTGCTCGATCGAAGGCGGTGCGGACCGGTGTTAGACGCAGGCTCTCGGTACGCAGGCCGTGGGCGACAGGGTGCAGGGAGCGGCGCAGGTGCCGAAGCAGCTGGGGGTCCGCGTCACCGTCGTCAGACTGATGCTTTGAAAGTCGCCGCCCTGAACCTCTTCGAGGGTATCGAGATTGCGGACGGTGTCGCGGTGCAGCCTCAGCTTCCGTTTCATGGTCGTTTTCTCCCGGATGAGGATCGGGATCGCCCCGGCCTCTCGAACGACTGACGATGGCCGCGGCCCCAGGTATTAGACCGTCGCAAGAAAATCCGACGACCAGCCTCGAAGGCTCGGCCGCCGGGGTCCTGCTCGGCTCCGGCGTGGCGATCGCGAGCGCCCTCGGCGTGCGGGTGGCGATGGCGCGATTCTTGGCGCCGGACGACCTCGGCGCCGTCCTGTTGGCGATCGCCGTGACCTCCTTCGCCGGCACGGTCGCCTCCTGCGGGCTGCGTTCGGCCTCCGCGCGGCGGATCGCCGAACGGCTCGCGCTCAGGGCTCCGGCGGAGGCCGAGTCCGCTGCGCGCACGGCGCTTGGGTTCAGCGCGGCGACCGGGCTTGCGGCGGCGCTGCTGATTCCCTTCCTTCCGCGCCTCGGCCTCGGCCGGCTCGGCGAGCTGCCGTTCTCGGTGCTCCTGGGCACGGCGCCGGCCGCGCTGGGCTTGAGCTTCGGAGTGGCGATGTGGGGGATCTCCCAAGGGCATGGCGACACGCGCGGGCGGGCGCTGTTCCGCGACGCGGGAGGGAGCGCGCTACGGCTCGCCGGGGTCGTGGCCGCGGCGCTCCTTTCGGGCGGGCCGGCGCGCTTCGCGCTCGGCTGGGGCGTCGGCTCGCTGCTCGGCGAGCTGTCGTTCGTCGGCTACGGCGTCCGCCGCGGCTGGCTTCGCCGCTCGGCGCCCGCTTCGGTCCGCGCCGATCGCGGGCTGCTCCGCTCGCTGCCGCCGTTTCTGGGAATGACTCTGATCAACCAGGCCGCCACCTGGCTCGACATCGTGCTGCTCGGCGCGCTCGCGCCGCTCGCCGCGGTCGGGGTCTACGGCGCGGCGCAAGGCTTGGGCCGCGTCCTCGGTCAGGTGAGCGACAGCGCCTCCCATCGCTTTCTGCCCTTCGCTTCGGCGGCGGTGGCGGCGGGCGACGAGGCGGGCCTTGCGGCCGGCTATCGCCGATCGCGGCAGCTCGCTTTCGCCTATCTCTGGCCGGTGCTCGGTCCCTGCCTGCTCTGTCCGCAGGAGCTGGTGCGGGTGGCGTTCGGCGCCCACTACGAGGTCGCGGGCTCGGCGCTGCGCTGGCTCGCCGCCGGCTGGCTCGCCCGCTCGATCGCCGGATATACCGAAGAAGCCTTGGTGGCGCGCGGACGGGCGGCGCAGGTGTTCGCGATCACCCTCGGCAGCACGGTCGCGACCGCCGCGCTGTTCTTCCTCTGGGTGCCGCGTTGGGGTGCGCTCGGGGCCGCCTTCGCCGTGGCGGCGGGTCAGACCCTGCGCGGCGCGGCGGGAGTGGCGCTGTTCGACCGGCCGCTCCGGCGCGCGGTGCTGGCCCCGGTCGATTTCGCCCGCTTGCTCGGGGCCGCGGCGCCCGCGCTCGCGGTGGCGCTCGGGTTCGCGGTTTGGCCGGCCGCGGCGCCTCCCTGGCTGGTGCTCGGCGGGGTGGTGCTCGCGGCGCTCTCGGCGGCGCTAGGTCCGGCCGCGGTCGCGCTGCGTGCCTTCGTTGGCGGTGCTCGACCGGATCGCCCGCAGTAGCACGGCCGCGAGAGCCGCGACGTGCGGCGGATTGAGCATCTGAATGTGATCGCCGGGGACGTCGACGATCTCGATCGGCCCGACCAGGCGGCGCGCCCAGCCGTTGTCGCGGGCGACCAGCCGGCACCAGAGGTGGGCCGAGCCCGCTTGCGGAGCGGCGCGCAGCAGCCAGACCGCGGTGTCCGGCAAAGCGGCCGGCGCGGCGAAACGGTAGCGCCGCCGCGCGGCCATCGAGACCCGGCGCACCTCGTGGATCTCGTGCTCGACCAGGGTGTTTCCCGCCTTGCGCCGGAGCGCGCGCCCCGCCATGTGGACGACCGCCCTTGCCGTCGCGGTCAGCCGTCCGCCGCTCGCCCGCCAAATCCGCCGCGCCGTCAAACCCAGCAGCTCCAAGTCACGCACCCTGCGGGCGACGAACGACACCGCATCCGGCGTGTGCGAGTCGCACATCGCGAGCAGCGCTGCCCGCTCGCCTGCCGCCGTGAGAAGGCGGGCCATCTCGTAGGCGACCAGGCCGCCGTAGGAGTGGCCGAGCAGACGATAGGGTCCGGCCGGTTGCACCGAGCGCATCCGCTCGATCAGCGCCTCGGCGAGCGCTTCGACCGTCGCGAGCGGTGCGCTCCCGCCGTCGAGCCCGGGAAACTGCAGCACGCGGAGCGAAGCATGCACCGAGATCTCCGCGGCCAGCGGGCGGTAGACAAAGGCGTAGCCGTCCACCGCCGGAACGCAAAACAGGGTCGGCAAGGGTCCGCCGGCAGCGGGTTCCGCGCCGAATTGGAGAACGGGAGCCCGAGCGTCGCGCCGGACCCCTTCGCGCAGGTGGATCGCCAGCTCGCGCACGGTCTGCGCGGTAAACAGCAAGGCGAGCGGCAGGGCCGTGCCGAAGCGCCGCTCGATCTGGGTGAACAGCCCCACCGCCGTGCGCGAATCGCCGCCGAGGTCGAAGAAGCTCTCGTCGATCCCCACCAGCTCGATCCCGAGCACCTCGCACCAGAGCGCGGCCAGGCGGGTCTCGATCGGATCGCGCGGGTAGGTGAGCGTCCGCTCAGAGACCAGCTCGCGCCCCGGAAGGGCGGCGAGCGCCCGTCGGTCGAGCTTGCCGTTGGCGGTCATCGGCAGCCGGCCGACGACCCGAAAGTACGCCGGAACCATCGGCTGGGGGAGCCGTTCGGTGAGGGTATGGCGTAGCTCGCTACGGGAAAGTGGGGGCTCTCCCATGGCCACCAGGTAGGCGATCAGCCGTGCCTCTTCTTCGGCCGACTCACCTTCGACCGCCACCACCGCCGCATCCGCCACCCCCGGCAGCTCGGCGAGCGCCCGCTCGACTTCCGCCAGGTCGATGCGCAGGCCGTGGATCTTGATCCGGTCGCCGACCCGGCCGAAATGTTCGAGCGTTCCGTCCTCGGCGCGGCGGGCAAGGTCGCCGGTGCGGAAGCTCGGTCGGCCGCCGGCCACTCCCTCGGCGCTCTTCGGATCGCGCCAATAGCCTTGAGCCACGTCCGTGCCTGAGACTTCGACCTCGCCCACTTCGCCGGGCGCCACGGGAGCGCCCGCGGCATCGAGCAGCCGGACCTCCACGCCTGCCGCCGGACGCCCGAGCGGCACATGGGAAGGCAGCGCCTCGTCGTGGCCGTACGAGCAGATCGTCACCGTGCCGGTCTCGGTCGTGCCGAGACCGAAGAGCAGCCGCGCGCCCGGCCGGAAGACGCGCCGGAACCGCTCGATCTCGCGCCGGCCGACCGCCTCGCCGCCGAGCCGCACCCGGCGGATCGAATCGAACGTGGCGCCCGCCGGCAGCGTCGCGGCGAGCTGCCGGAACAGGGTGACCCCCGAGCTGTAGACCGTGATCCGCCGTTCTTCGAGCCAGGCGCCAAGCCGGTCGATCCCTTCGGTGGTCACCAGGTAGGGGAGCAGCTCCGCGCCGGAGAGCAGAGCGGTCGCCAGGTCGCGCAGCGCCGGATTGACGCTCGGCGGATAGAGCATCGTGCAGCGGTCGGCCGGCTCGACCCCGAGCGCCGCCCGGTTGAGCGCCGCGTTGCGGAGCACCGCGCCATGGGTTTGAATCACGCCTTTCGGCCGGCCGGTTGAACCCGAGGTGTAGGTGAGAGCGGCGATTGCTCCGCGATCGACCTCTGCCGGCGGCTCCGCCGGGGCTTCGCCCGCCGCGTCGAGCCACTCCGCGATGTCGAGCGCCAGCCAGGTCCGCGGGGTGGCCGGCTCGGTAAGGCTCAGGCCGCTCCCCAACGGGGCGATCACTACCCGGGCCTGGGCATCTTCAACGATCCGCGCGTTGCGCTCCGCGGGTGCCACGGGATCGAGCGCCACGAAGAACCGCCCGGCGCGCCAAACTCCGAGCATCGCGGCGACCAGGCGCAATCCCGGCTCTGCGATCAGCAGCACCGGCCGATCGGCGGGAGCCCCCACACCGATCAGCCGCCGCGCTACCCCGGCCGCCAGACGTTCCAGCTCATCATAGGTGGCGCAACCGTCCGCGGCGTGCACCGCCGGCCGTTCCGGCCACCGCGCCGCCGCTTCCGAGAACGCGCAGGCCAACCCTCCGGTGCTTTCGTCCTTGAGGTCCTTGCTGTCCTTTAGGTCCTCCGCCCGAGCGATCTCCATCGCCATCACCCGGCCGCCCCCGCGCGCTCCCGCCTGCCCTTGAGGCCCCGCCAAGCCTCCCTCACCGGCAACCGCACCGCCGCCCGCGCGATCGCTCCCGCGCCGAACCGCCGCCCGCCGTCGTGCCCCGCCGCGAAGCGCGGATCGTCCATGAGATGCAGGGCCCGGAGGGCGTTCTTGTACAGGATCCGATCGAGCACCGCCGGCCGCCACCCCTGGAGCAGGAACCGATCGACCGTCCGCGCCAAGCCGCCGCAGAGCGGGAAGGCGCTGCCGAACAAGAACTGGTCGGCGATCTGCCCCCTGTTCACCGCGTAGACCCACTCCCGGCCGCTGGGGGTGAACAGGTAGAGGTCGGGGGAGGGGAAGACATTGGCCCGGCGCACGGTGACCGCGATCATTTCGCGCACGAAGGGGTACGCGCCGTGGCCGCAGATCAGATGCAGGTCGGGAAAGTCGCCCGCCACCCGGTCGATCCATCGCGGGTGCGCCTGGTCCAGGCTCTCTCCTCCCCAGATCCCCGAGGTCTGAAGGAACAGGGCCACCTGCAACTCTTGGGCGCGCTCATAAAAGGGATAGAGCCGCCGATCGGCGACGTGCTCGGCGAGCATCGGCGCGCGTCCCGGCTCGATCGCGATCCGCCGGAGGCCGAGGGTGGTCACCGCCCGCTCCAGCTCCACGAGCGGATCGTGGCGCGCGCCGCCGACGTCGATTCCCGCGGCGCCCAGAAACCTCCCGGGGAAGCGCGCTTCGAGCGCCGCGAGGTCGTCGTTGTTCGTACGCCGAGGCGGCAGCTCGCGCGCCCCGAGCCGCAGGCCGTCGTTGTTGCCCGAGACCGAGACCGCGGTGGCGATCCCCGCTCGGTCGAGCTCGGCGAAGAATCCCTCGGCCGAAAGGCCCACCCACGGGGCGAACCGACGGCCGTCCGGGCGCCCGGAAAGGTAGGCGCCGTCGGAGGCGGACGGCAGACGACAGCGGACGTCGATGATCACGCGGGGGTACGTCTCCGGGAAAGAGGCGAGCGGGATGATGGATTGTACCGCGACCGAGGCGGCGCCGCCGAAGCCTTCGATCCCCTGTGTTAGCATCCCGCCCCGCCGCATTCGTCACAGATTCGTCACCCCTCGTCACAGTGAACTGGAGCCTTGGAGCGGAGGGCGCCTATGAGCAAAGCCGACGCGATCATCAAGTGGTTTATGCCCAAAGAGGAGCGCTTTCACGAGCTGCTCGGGCGCGGAGCGGTCAACCTCGGCGAGGCCGCCAAGGTGTTCGGCGCGGTCGCCCACACCGAGGACTTCGCGGTGCGCAAGAGCCATACGCAGCGGCTGCGGGAGATCGAAAAAACCGGCGACGGCATCACTCGCGAGATCTTCGACGCGCTCAACTCGACTTTCATCACCCCGTTCGACCGCGAGGACATCCGCTCGATCGCGGTGGACATGGACGACATCCTCGATTTCCTCGAAGCGGCGGCGAACTCGCTGATCCTGTTCGAGCTGTCCGAGGCCCCCGAGCCCCTGCGCCAATTCGCCGACATCCTGGTCGACATGGTGACCGAGGTGATCAAGATCACCGACCTGGTCTGGGACGCGAAGAACCAGGCGCGCATCCACGAGGCGATCGTCCGCGTGTCGGACCTCGAAAACCGCGCCGACGACCTGTTCAACCGGGTGATCGCCGAGCTGTTCCGCTACGACAGCTCGCGGGCGATCGAGATCCTCAAGTGGAAAGAGGTCTACCAGGTGCTCGAAGACGGTTGCGACGCCTGCAAGGACTACACGCACATCATCGGCAACGTTCTGGTCAAGAACGCCTGAGGTCCACGTGGGCACGACGGAGCTCGCACTCGCCGGCATCATCCTCGTCGCGTTGACGTTCGATTTTCTGAACGGCTTCCACGACGCGGCCAACTCGATCGCGACGGTCGTCTCGACCCGGGTCCTCACCCCCCAGCAGGCGGTGGTCTGGGCGGCGTTCTTCAACTTCGTCGCCGCGTTCGTCCTCGGCACCCACGTCGCGAAGACGATCGGCAAAGGGATGATCAACCTCGACATCGTCTCGCCGGACGTAATCCTCGCCGGCCTGCTCGGCGCGATCTTCTGGAACCTGGTCACCTGGTACTACGGCCTGCCGGTCTCGTCGTCCCACGCGCTGATCGGCGGCTACGCCGGAGCGGCGGTGGCGAAAGCCGGCTTCGGCGCCTTGCTGCTGTCGGGCTGGACCAAGACGCTGCTGTTCATCGTCCTCGCCCCGATCATCGGAGCGGTGGTCGCGTTCATCCTGTCGATCGCCGTCACTTGGATCTTCCGGCGCTACGCCCCTTCCCGGCTCGATCGTCTGTTCCGCCGCCTCCAGCTCCTCTCCGCCGCGGCCTACAGCCTCGGCCACGGCGGCAACGACGCCCAGAAGACCATGGGCATCATCACCGGTCTCCTGGTCGCCTCGGGCAGGCTCACCGAGTTCGCGGTGCCGCTCTGGGTCATTCTGCTCTCCCACGCCGCCATCGCCTTCGGCACGCTGTTCGGCGGCTGGCGCATCGTCAAAACCATGGGCACCAAGATCACCAAGCTCCAACCCTTCGGAGGCTTCTGCGCCGAAACCGCCGGAGCGATCACCCTGGTCGGAGCGACGATCGCGGGCATTCCCGTCTCCACCACCCACACCATCACCGGAGCCATCATCGGAGTCGGCTCCACCCGCCGCCTCTCCGCCGTCAAATGGGGAGTCGCCGGCCGCATCGTCTGGGCCTGGGTGCTCACCATCCCGATCGCGGCGGTGGTGGCGGCGTTTGCGTACCAGTTGATTCGGACGTTCCGGGGGTAGAGGAGGAACCCTTCAGCGCCCTGTAGCCGCTTTCCGAGCCTCACTGGACAGGCGATCGATCGTGTCGCCGCGATCCATTCCCCTGAGGAGACTCGGCTCGCTGGCCGAGCGGCTGCTGACCGCTCGTTCTCTCGAAGAGCTTGGGCTGGCGTAGGCATCGCGGTGGGCGGCGACACGTCGCCGCGAGGAAAGCGCCGACGCGTCGGCGCACTCCAAACTTTTATGGCGCGAAGCGTACGCAGTAGATCGGCGGCAGGTGCGCGGAGAGGGAGGTCCAGGAATCTCCCTGATCTTCGGTGATCCAGAGCGATCCGGTGGTGCTGCCGAAGGCCAGGCGGTCGCCGCTGGCGTCGACGTCCAGCGAATGCCGGTAGATCAGGTCGTAGGCGTTCTCTTGGGGGAGGCCGTTGTCGAGGACGTCGAAGCTTGCGCCGCCGTCGCGGGTGCGTAAGGCGACGAGTTGGCCGTCCACCGGGATGCGCTTTTCGTCTTTGATCGCGGGGACGAACCAGGCGGTGTCGGGGTCTTGGGGGTGGACCGCGGTGGCGAAGCCGAATCCCGAACGGGGGATGTCCTTGATTTCCTGCCAGGACGCCGCGCCGTCGGTCGAGCGGAAGATGCCGTTGTGGTGCTGTACCCAGAGTGCGTCGGGATTTTCGCGGCTCGCGACCATGATGTGCGGGTCTTGGACGTTCTGGTCGTAGGCCCGTTCCGGCGGCATGTACTCGGCACGCATGCCCTGGGCGCGAGGGCTCCAGGTGGCTCCGCCGTCTTCGGTCTCCCAAACGCCGCCGCAGGAGATCGCGACGAGGACGCGCTGGGCGTTTCTCGGATCGACGAAGACCGAGTGGATGCCCGGCCAGTCGTAGCCGCCGCCGAACCAGCCTTTCCGTTCGGGTTTGTCCCAGAGCGGCCGGTTCAGCTCCCAGGTCGCGCCGCCGTCGTCCGAGCGGAACAGGCCGCCGGGGAGCGTGCCGCACCAGAGCGAATCGGTCGCCTCCGTGGCGCTGCCGTCCGCCAGAGCCCAGACCTTTTGCAGCTTCCAGGGGATCGACGTGCCATTGTCGTCGCGGTCATCCACGCCCTCCGGTTTTTCCGGGTACGCGGGGGCCGCCCGCTCTTCCCAAGTGGCGCCGCCGTCGGCCGAGCGCTTCAGCTTGCTCCCGAAATGGCCGAGGTCGAGCGCGGCGTAAATCCTCCCGGCGCGGTCGATATGGACGATCGAGACCGGATCGCCCAAGAACGCGGTCTGGGAGATCTTCCAGCCGGCGGCGGCTCGCTCCAGGGTAAACAGGCCCTTGCGCGTGGCGACGAACAGACGGTTGCTGGGGGAGTGGCTCATCGGGGATCTCCTGGGATGGGGAAGGGGGTTGGCTAGCCGCCGGAGAGGGCCTGCATGACGTAGACCTGGCTGTCCGGTTTCACGCCGTCGGAAAGACCGTCCCGGTCGCGGACCGCGTCGCCATCGACGAACACCGTCATGTGCTTGCGCAGGGCGCCCTGCTCGTCCAGGACGTAGCTGCGGACCGCCGGATTCGCGGCGAACGCCTGATTCAAGACCTCGCGGACGGTGGCTCCCGTAACGTCCTGAGGCGGGCAGGCGAGATGCCGTTCGAGGGCCGAGGTGAAGATCACTTGGGGCACGGGGAAATGATATCCGAGCCCGGGCGATATAGTCCCCGCGTCCCAGCGGACATCGAGCCCATGACCGAACGGATCAACCTCCAGGATTACGAAGAGGCGGCGCGGGAAGTGCTGCCGGGGATGGTCTACGACTATTACGCCGGGGGCGCCGGGGACGAGATCTCCGTGCGCGACAACGTCGCGGCGTGGGGTCGGGTCCGGCTGCGGCCCCGGGTGCTGGTCGATGTCAGCCGGTGCGATCTGGCGACCTCCGTCCTCGGGGTGCGGGTCGAGATGCCGGTGCTGACGGCGCCCTGCGCGATGAACGGCTTGGCGCATCCGGACGGCGAGTTGGCGGTCGCCCGCGCGGCATCGGGTGCCGGAATCATCCAAGTCGTAAGCACCCTTTCGTCCTACAGCCTCGAAGAGGTGGATGCAGCGGCCCCCGGCCCGCGGTGGTTCCAGCTCTACGCCTACCGCGACTGGGGACTTACCCGCGAGCTGGTGGAGCGCGCGGCGGCGGCGGGGTACGGGGCGCTCTGCATGACCGTCGATGGTTCCATTCCCGGAGTGCGCGAGCGCGACGCACGAAACCGCTTCCGCGTGCCGCCGGATTTGCGGGTCGGCAATTTCGCGCACCACCTGCCGGACGCGGCCGACGGTTCGGCACTGCTTAAATACGTCGCCGACCAGTTCGACCCGGGGCTCACTTGGGAATCGGTCGATCGCCTGCGCGCCCTGTCGAACCTTCCTCTTGTGCTCAAAGGCGTGCTCACAGCAGAGGATGCGCGGCTCGCCGTCGAGCACGGTGCGGCGGGAATCGTGGTCTCGAACCATGGCGGGCGTCAGCTGGATACGGCGATCGCCACCTGCGACGCGTTGTCCGAAGTTGTGGAGGCCGCGGGCGAGGCGGAGATCTTCGTCGATGGCGGCATCCGGCGCGGCACCGATGTGCTCAAAGCGCTCGCGCTCGGCGCCAGGGCCGTGCTGATCGGCCGGCCGTATTTATGGGCGCTGGCGGTCGAAGGGGAGGCGGGGGTACGCCGGGTTCTCGATCTGCTGCGCGAGGAGCTGCGGCTTGCGATGGCGCTTTCCGGCTGCCCGAGCGTCGCCGAGATCGTTCCGGAAAGGGTGCTTCGATGACGACCTACACCATCCACCAAGAAGCCGAGATCACCCCTGAAGATCGCGAGCGGATCATCGATGGTCTTCGCGCGCACAACCGGAGGAATGCGCCGGTCCCCACCTGGCGCCCGCTCCACCTGCTGCTGCGCGCGGAAGATGGCTCGATTCACGGCGGATTGCTCGCCGAATCCGGCTGGGAGTGGATGCAGGTCCAATTCCTCTGGGTCTCCGACGACCTGCGCGGCCAGGGATTCGGCCAGGCCCTGCTCGCCAAAGCCGAAGAAGAAGCGCGAGCCCACGGCTGCCGCGCGATCTGGCTCGACACCCACGACTTCCAGGCGCCGACTTTCTACGAGCGGCAGGGGTACAAGCTGTTCGGGGTGCTCGACGATTACCCGGAAGGCTACAAGAGGTACTTTTACCAGAAGAGTCTCACGCAGCAAGAAGGCGCGTAGGTTAAAAGCTGAGCTTCACCGCGACTCTCTCGGCTACCCAATCCTCGGCCGAATACCCTCGAAGCACCTCCGCGAATCTCCGACCCGCCGCGCCCAGCTCTTCATCCCCAAGGGCGGCCTTCACTTGCTCCGCCAGCTGCCCAAGATCGCGAATCCTTCGCGCCACCCCCGCGGCCTCCAATCTTGCGGCGTGGTCGAACTGGTCGTAATCGATCGGCAGCACCAACGCGGGCAATCCCGCCCGCAGGGTGTGAAACAGCACCCCCGCGCCGGCATGGTGGACGACCAGGGCGTACCGCGCGAGATCGCGGGCGTACGAGACATAGCCGAGGCGATGGAAGTTGCCCGCGGACTCGCGGCGGTCGCTCTCGACGCGGCCGTCGGTGAAATGAAAGTCGATCTCAGGGGTTGCCCGTGCCGCGGCGCGGACCGCTTCGGCCAGCTCATCTTTCTTCCAGGCGAGGTGGGTCCCTAGAGTGATCAGGACCGTGGGTCGTCCCTCGCGGAACGGCGGCTCGGGCGCGGTGGTGGGGGGAGTGTAGAGCACCGGGCCGATCAGGTCGGCGGCGGCGGGTAGGGTTCGGGGGAATTCAAGCTCGGGAATCGAAAAACCGAGTACTCGCTCGGGCGAGTAGACCGCCTCGGAGCCGTCCTCGCGGTAGAGACGGGGGAAGCCGAGCGCGCGGATCGGTTCGCGGTAGAGCCGATGGACGCCGTGTTTGAAGGTGCGGATCAGCGCGCGACCGGTCGCGTCGCGCAGTTTTCCGAGCGGACCGCGGCCGGGGTGCAAGCCTCCGAGGTAGGCGGGCGGACCGTCGGGCGTTTCGATGACGCAGGGCGAGGGATGGCTGGTCCACCAAGGAATCCCCAGATCGCGCGCGACCGAGCCCGCGACCGGGACGGTGAAATCGGCGATCAGAAGATCCGGCGGGGGTTCGGAGGTCCAAAGCGCCAGGATCGCTTGGCGGAACGCGAGCAGGAGCTTCAGGTTCTCGCGCAGTTGGGCGTGCAGGCGAAGAGGGTTGCTCCCCACGGAGTGAGGCGGCTCGACGATCGCGCGGATCTCGGCGTCGCGGCCGGGGAGGACGACGCGGCCGGCGAGGCCCGCCGCCGCGATCTCAGGCTGGGCTCCTTCCGTGCTGATCACGCGAATCTCATAGTCGCGCGCGAGCCGGCGGCCGATCCCCAGCAGCGGGTGAAGATGCCCGGCGAACGGGGGACCGACGAGATCGATCCGCGGGCGGCTCATGCAGGCGATTCCGAGCTTCGGATCTCGCAGAGGAATTCGACGCAGTGCGCGAGGACCGACGGGTGGTGCAGGTAAGACAGGTGGTCGCAATCGACCCGGGCGATCTTCGCTTTCGGGAGGCCGACGCGGAAGAACAGGCGGGAGATCGAATCGTGGCCCTGGACGATGCGAGCATTGCAAGCCGGCAGCCGACGGGCAACAGGGCCGTAGGCGAAGACGTGAAGGCGGGCGAGCGCGGTCGGGGAGAGATTGAGATTGGCGAGCAGCTCCAGTCCCGAGCTTCCGGCCAGAAAGAAGGTTTTTTCGGCGCGGTCGATTTGCGCGAGCACCGCGGGGCGGTAGGCGGCGGCGAACGCGGGGCGGCGGGAGCGAAGGTAGAGCGAGAGGTTGTTGAGGCTCGCGATGGGCAGCGGAGTCTTTCGGAACGATTGTGGAATGTCTGGGTAGGGGAAATTGACCGGCACTTTCCACTCGGCCGGAGCGGGAAGGGCTTCGAGAAACGCCTGTTGAAGCGGGCTGAGCGCGGCGTTGCCGGGGTTGCTCTGGCCGGTGAGGAAGGCGATCTGAAGAGGGGGCTTCATTCGATCGCGGTGAAGTGCCGGTCGTCCTGCACTTTGTAGCGCCGGGTGCGCCAGACGATCCGCCGCCGGAAGACGGCATGCAGCAGGTGAAACGGCTGGAGCAGCTCGCTCAAGATCGAGGTGGCCGGCGCTTCGAGGCTGCGTCCGTAGATCGCGCGCTGGAGCGACGCGAGGCCGAGACCGCGGAGGGCGAGCGTCGCGATTAAGAGGGCAAGGCCCGCGGGGCTGGGGTGGATGGCGGAGGCGATGACCAAAGCGAGCAGCAGGAGCGGCGGCAGGGCGTGGAGGAGCCCTATCGTGGAGCGGATTTGTATCGGCTGTTTGCGCAGCAGAAGAAGCGCGAACAGGAACCAGCGGTGCATCAATTGGCGGTAGTGCTTGCCGTCGCGGACGGTCGTTTCCACCCAATGCGGCCGCGCACTCTGGAAGATCGTGCCCCCTTTGGAGAGCACGGCCTCCGCGACGGCGAGGTCGTCGGTCAAGGCCCTGAGCATCCCGGCGAAACCTCCCATTTCGTCGAGCTTTTCGCGCCGCAAGGCATACGCCATGCCGTTGATCGTAAGCGGCGGCAGGAAGGGGAGCAGCGGCAGGTAGGTGAGGGCGGCGTTGTTGTCCACGAACTGCGCGAGCAGGCGGGACGGAAAGCGGCCGTCGTCGAGATACCCGGGCAGGCTGGTCGCGAGGGGATGCGTCTCCAGCGCTTGGAGCAGGGCGGCGAGGGTGGGACCCGGCATCCGCGTGTCGTCGTCGAGCACTAGGAAAATCGGCTCGGCGGTGTCTGCCGCCAGCGCGGCTCGCGCGGCTTCCAACTTCCAAAGCTTCGGGTTTTTACCGTCGGGCGGTTGGGCATGGAGCGAGATCTCGATCTCCGTCTCCGGATGCCGGACCGCGAGGTCGTTGCAGATCCTTTGCGCCTCGGCGTCGTCGAGATCGACCAACCACAAGAAGCGCGCCGCCGGCAGCTCTCGCAGATTGTCGCCAAGTACCTCGGCGAGGCGCGGGTCGCCGGAGAGGATTGGCTGCGCGATCGCGACGCCAGCTCCGTCCGAGGGCGGAAGCCGAGCCTCGCCGCGCGCGACGTGTCGGGCGAGGCTCGATTTCTGGGCCAGGAGAAGCAGGTAGAGGAGGGCGAGCCCGACCATCCACGAGAACGGAGTCATGAGCCGCGCTCCTGCGCCAACTGCCAGCGGACGAACGCGTCGATCCCCTCTTCGAGCGAGACCGAGGGGGGGCCGAGATCGGCGAGCGCTTTGCTCACGTCGAAGGTCTTCGACCAGGCGAACACTCCGACGCCGAAGCGGGTGATCGGCGGCTCGCCGGAGAGGCGAAGGAGACCCCAGACGCCTTCCAAGATCGTCGCGACGAACATCGCCTTGCCGACCGAAACCTTGCGCCGGGGCGCGGGGAGCCCGAGGCGCGCGAACAGGTCGAGCAGCAGGGCCTGGATCGGCACCGGCCGGGCGTTCGTCAGGTGGTAGACGCCGGAAAGATCTGTGCGCAGGGCGGCGGCGAGCAGGTAGTCGCCAAGGGTATCGACGTAGATCAGGTCGCCGATCGCCGGGCCGGCGGCACCCGCATTGAACAGCGGCAGCTTGCCCGCCTTCGCCGCCGCGAGGATGCGCGGAAAGAGCACGGTGTCGCCGGGACCGAACACCGCGCGTGGACGGGCGATCAGCCAGGGGCCGGAATACGCCTGCACCAGGCGCTCGCCCTCCGCTTTCGTCGCGGCGTACCGGTTGACGAATTTGGGTCCCACCGGCGCCGCCTCGGTGAGCCCCAACTGCGGCCCGTCGCGGTAGAGGACGGAGCTGGAAGAGACGTAGACCAGCCGCGGCCGGCCGTTCCTCAGGCAATAGTCGATCACCTGCCGCGTCGCCTCGACGTTGTCGCGCCGGTATTCGGCGAGCGTCCCCCAAGGCGTCGCCCGCGCGGCGCCGTGAATCACCACGTCGGGCCGGAACTCCGGATCGGACAGGACGTCGAACGGCTGCGACAGATCGATCGAGCTGTAGGCCGGATCGTCGAGAGCGCGCCGGCCAATGCCGTGGATCGCGAGATCCGGCCGATCGCGAAAGCGCGCGACGAACCGGCCGCCGACGAAGCCCGACGCGCCGGTTACGAGGATTCGGGTGACGCTCACGCCACGGCCTCGGCTCGGAGAAGGCAACGGATGCGCCGCCGCTTTTCACCAAGAGGAAGGTCGGTCCAAGCCTCAAGGGACACCGTGGGCCGCCGAATCTTCAGACGGTCGGCCAGAGCGCCAAGCTCGCGCTCGATGGCCATGGTGGTTCCGGCGCTTGGCGTGGCCAATCGCCAGCGCGCTCCCTCCTGCACCAGCCGATACTCCCCGAGCCCCTCGACCCGCGCCAACGCGTTGCGCACCAGGTCGGGAAAGATCGCAATCGGCGCCCTCCCCTCCAGCGCCTCTCCCCAGAGCACGTCGTCCGCACGGCCTTCGATCGCCTCCAAGCTGAGCGTCGGCCGGCCGCACGGACAAGGGCCTTCGGCCAGCCGCAGCACGTCATCCAGCCGGTAGCGGACGACGAGTTGGGTGGTGCGCGAAAAGTCGGTCACGATCGGGTGGAACCGCCTATGGTCCACATCCAGCCACTCGGGCTCGATGTGGATCTCCTCTTCGTTGAGGTGGACGCGGCCCTCCGGGCAGCTCGCGCCCAGGAACCCTTCCGTCGCCTGATACACCTGCTGCACCGGCACTCCCCACGCTTCGACGATCGCCTTTTCGTCGTCCGGTTCCAGCACCTCTGCGACCGAGATGACCTGGCGCGGCGCAATGTGGAGAGCGCCGTCCGTTTTCCCTTCGGTGAGCTTTTTGAGGACGGTAGGCGGCGCGGTCAACACGTCCGGCGGATGCGCATTTAACCTTGCCAAATGTTCCGGCCAGGGTGCCCAGAGATCGTGGAACCGGAAGTCGATCCGGCGGCTGCCGAGGGTCGAGTAAAGGTTGCTGTTAGCGCGGAGAAAAAAAGCTATCAGTAAGGGGGGCTTTAGCGGATAAAGTACCTGGCGCAACCCTTCGCGCGCGAGCAGGCGACCGAGCAAAAGGCCGGCCCAGCGGGCTCGCTCGGCGGCGGAGACCAGGAAGACGCCGCGCGTGCCCGAGGTTCCGCTCGATAGGCCGACGGTCAGCTCCTCGGCGCCGACTTGGAGCGTGGGGCGGAAGTCGCGGCTCTGCTCCGCCGCGAGCGCCACTCCGAGCGCTTGATCGAGGGAGACGCCGTAGGTGTTGAAGCCGCCGAAGTCGGCGAGCATTTTGCTCTTGTCAACGATCGGCAGGGCGGCGAGCGGCTTGCCCGCGTACGGTCGATAGAACGGGGCGCGGGGAAGGGTGCGATCGAGAAAGCGCTGGAGCCGCCGCTCCTGGGTTCGAAGGAGGGCGGCGCGATTTGAGGGATGCGGACCCCAACGGGCACCGGCGAAACTTGCGAGGGTCGTCAGCGCGGCGCTCACCGCAGGCTCCGAAGCGCTTCGAACGTCTCGGTGCAGTGCGACGGAACGATGGTCAGATCCGGGTTGTGCGTCGCGATCGTCTTCAAGCCCGCGAGGGTGTTTCGGTAGTCGGTCCAATCGGCAAACAGCGGCCGGGCGAGGAAAGAGGGCAACCGCTGCTCGCGCCAGGCTCGGGCCGACCAGCAGGAGTCGGCGGCGAGGAGGACCTGCTGGTCGTCCGTGGTTCGCAGGAGGACGCCGAGCTGTGCCGGGCTGTGACCCGGGAGGGTAATGCCGATCAGACTGTTGTCGCCGATCAGGTCATAGCCGTGGGTGAACGGCGCCCAGGCGGGGCCTAGATCCAGGGGAGTGCAGGCGTCCGCGAGGTCGAGCCGGGGTTCGAAATCCTTGGGCAGGAGGACGGGGAGCACGCCGCGCCGGAGCGCCGCGAGGCCTTGGGTTGCGTTGGGGCCGATGTGGGCCGCGACGTCTTTTTCGAGCGCGGTGAAGCGCGCTTGGGGAAGATCGCGGAGGCCCGCGACGTGGTCGGCGTGGAGGTGGGAGATCAGCACTCGGGAGATCTCGGCGGGCGCCACGCCGAAAGTGAGAAGCTGGGCGGCGAGCTGCTCGGCTTCAGGGAGTCGAACTGGGGTGAGCCAGCGGTAGATCTTTCCCGGGAACTCTCGTGTCGCTTCGGCGAAGTGGTCGGCGTATCCCGTGTCGTAGAGGATCGGGCCTTCGGTCGGGTGGACGATCAGCGCGGCGAGCGCGGGAAAGTCGATGGGGCCGAAGCGGCCGCCGCGGATCGTGACCCATTCGGGATGGCGGCAACGGCCGACCCGCATCAAGTGGAGCGCCACGCGCGGCTGTTGAATGGGGCTCAATAGCGGATCACCATGCCGCCCAGCTGGACGCCCGCTCCCGTGCCGACCAGCAGCGCGTGGTCGCCTCGGCGCAGCCGCCCGGATGCGATCGCTTCGTGGAGCGCGCTCGGAAGGGAGGCCCCCACCTGGTTGCCGCGTTCGGCGAAGATCTCGATCACCTGCTCGCGGCGGAGGCCGAAGCGGCGGCGCAGGTATTGAAGCGCGTGCAGGCTCGCTTGGTGCGGGATGACGACCGGGATCTCCGAGAGGTTGAGCCCGGCCGCTTCGAGCAGCGCGTCGAGAAAGTCGGGAAGCCGTTCGGCCGCGAGCCGGAACACCGCTTTGCCATCCATCCGGAACAGGGTGAGCGGCAGGTACGGTCCGTCGATCCGCCCCGGATGGTGGCGCGAGCCGCCGCCCGGGATCTCGCAGGTGTGCGCC
>DATMZU010000553.1:0-8029 GCA_035607435.1 Thermoanaerobaculia bacterium
AGCCGGAAGGGATCGACAGCTCTGATGATCGTAGCCATGGTCGGGAGGAGGTCGGCCCTCGATCCGTTCGGGAACCCGGTTGTTTGAGCACAGAAGATAGCAGATGACCTCGCGGACGCGACAGATCGCCCGCGAGCCGCAGGGAGCGTTCGACGATTTCGTCGCGCAGCGCTTCGGCGCTCGACAGCTGCGGCGCGGTGCGCAAAAAGTGCAGGTCCTCGGCGATCCGGCCCAGCTCCATGACGTGCGTCGGCGCCGCGCCGCGCCGTGCCGCGTCAGCCTGCCAGGCGGAGCCGAGGGGAGGAGTGTCGAGCCGCCAGCGGTCGGCCAGAAAGCGGCTCCAAGCCGATTCGATCAACGCCGCGGTGCGGCGGGGACGCTCCTCGGCCAGGGCCTCCCGGAGCTCGGCCTCGAAACGGCGGGCGGTTTCGTCGGCCCGCGGTCCGCCGCGCTTCGCCCAAACCAGACCGGACAGCAGAGCGAGGAGGCCGGAGCCGCCGAGCACCCAGGGGAGGGAGGCCGGGGCGCCGAGCGCGCTGCGGGCCCGGTCGATCGCCGTTGGCCGGATCGCTGCTACGCCGCCTTCGGTGCCGGCCGGGGTGGGCCGCGCCGATCGGTTCGGGTGGGGGCCTCCCTGGGCAGCCGAGAGAACCGGCGCCGGAGCGCGCGCTTCGAGGTTCAGCGGCGGGCTTTCCGCTCGCGCGAAAGATCCCGTCGCCGGGTCGAAGTACGGCACCGCGGGAGGCGCCACGGTGAAGCGGCCCGGCCGGTCGGCCACCACCACGTAGGTCCAGATCCGCTCGGAGCGGAGGCTCGTGCCGTTGGTGCGGTCCGCGCCCGATTCGTGGGGCGGAAACCCGCGCAGGCCGGCGGGCAGCGCGAGAGCGGGGGCGGGAAGGCCCTGCAGGTTGCCGCTCCCCGCCAGCCGGACCTTCAGAGTGGCGGCCTCGGCCGCGCGCAGGACGCGCGGTTCGAGAGAGGCCGAGAGGGCGAGCGGCCCGACCGCCCCTTCATAGCCGGGCGGCCCGTCGGGCAGAGGGCGGACCTCGACCCGCAGCGGCGGGGTCTGGAGGTCCGTCGCCATCGGGCGGACGAAGGGAGGAGAAAAGAAGCTCCGCTCGACCTGCATCGTCGCGATCTGGAAGCGCACCGGTTCGAGGACGTGCAGACCGGCCCGGAGAGGGAACAGGATGCGCCGCAGCAGCGGTACCCGGCCGTAGCGGACGTCGCCGAGGCTCACGATCTCGGTCGGTAGCCGCTCGGGCAGCGGTACCTCGCGCGCCCAGAAGCCGTTCAGATCGGGGGTGGACAGCGGATTGACCGTCGAGACCTCGATCCGCGAGTAGAGATAGATCGTGTAGAGCACCTGTTGATTGACGAACGGGTGGTCGTTGGAAACCTCGGCGCGGAGGAACGCCAGAGGCGGGTCGTTCGGGCCGGCCGCCCGGGGCGCCGCCGGACGCTGCCAGGGCATCGGGCCGAACAGCCGCTCGTACGGGTCGTCCGCGCCGAAGGGCGACTCGTCCTGCTCCTGGCTTTCGCCGGTCGGTTCCTGCTGCACCTGGATCACCTGCGGCGGTATGGCGACGACCCGGCCGCCCACCTGGACGCGGATCGAATGCACCCGGGCCGGGCCGACGCCCAGCGGCCGAACCTGCCAGCTGAGCCGGACGGTGCGGCTGAACAAGCCGTTTTCGACCCTCATCTCGTCGGCCTGCGAAGGGCCCGCGACGATCTCCAGGTTCTCCATCGCGAAGCTCGGGCGCAGGCCGAGCCGGGAGAGGCCGGTCTGCGCCTCGACCGAGAGAATCGCCGTCTCGCCCACGCCGATCCGCTCGGGTTGGAGGCGGACCTTGAGCGTGATCTGGGTCGCCGCATGCGCCGCGACCGGCGCGAACGCCGGGGCCAGGAGGGCGAAAAGGGCGACCGCCAGGCGGCCCGCCGCCTGGGCGAGCGGAACGCGAAGGGTGGTGCCTAAAGGATCGCGAGTCGCGGAAGCCATGGCGCCGGTCACCAATCCTGCCAATCGACGTCCTGGGCCGCACCGGCGCGCGCCCGCTTCTCGGCTTCCGCGCGGCGCTGCTGGCGCTCCAGGCGTTCGACCGAACGGAGGATCGCCGCCGCTTCCCGGGCGTTCATGTCGGGCTGCTCGCGAAAGCGGTCGAGCGCGTCGTTTCCGGCTCCCGGGTTTTGCGGCCGCGGTCCGGGCTGGGGCCTGCCGTCCTGCCCGGGCTGCGGTTGGGGCGGCGTCCCTTGGGTTTGCGGGTTCTGGTTCGGCTGGGGCTTGCCCGGCTCGTCGCCGCCGTTTTTCGGTCCGGATTCGCGGTCGCCGCGCCGATCGCCGCGCGAGCCGTCCTGCGGCTTCTTCGTGCGAAGACGTTCCTTTTCCCGTTCGATCAGCGCCAGCTCCAAGTTGTGCTTGGCCGCCGCGTGGGAGGGCTCGAGGCGCAGCGCCTGTTCAAGCGCCGCCACCGCGCCCGCCGCGTCGCCCGCCGCGAGCTTGCCCGTGCCCAGGTTGAACTGCGCGTCGGCGGCGAGCGAACCGGGGGCGTCGCGCGCCGCCCGGTCGAGAGCCTTCACCGCTTCGCGATGTTTCCCGGCGAGCAGTTGCACGGTGCCGGCATCGTACTGGACCGTCGGGTCGTCGGGGGCGAGGCGCAGGGCGGTCTCGGCGGCGGGAAGAGCTTTGGCGGCGGCGGCCTTTCGGGCCTTCTCGCCGGCCGGGTCGTTCGCAACGGGCTTTCCGCTCGGGTCGGGACCTTTCAGCTCGGCCAAGGCGCGCTCGGTCCGCTCGCGCGGGTTCCACAGGATGCGTTCCGCCCAGAGCGGAAGGTGCAGACCGAACGGCAGCGCGAACGGTTCGGCCAGGGCGAGGGTGGCGGACAGCGCCAGGGCGGCCCATTTCATCGCGCGGCCTCCTTCGCGATCGGCCGGGGGGCGAACGGCCGCACCGCGAGGTGGAGCAGGAGGGCGAGCGCGGCGAGCCCGAGCGGCCATTGGAACCGCTCTTCGAGCGCCTCGACCTCGTCCTTGGCCAAGCTCCGCCCGCTGATCTCGGCGATCCGGCGGGCGATCGGGGCCGGGTCGAGCCCGGCGTTGGCCGCCCGCAGGTAGACGCCGCCGGTGGCCTGCGCCATCTTTTCGAGCGCGTCCTCGTGCAGCCGGCTGATCACCACCTGGCCGTCGTGATCGCGCTTGAAGCCGTCGGGGCTGTTGGGGCTCTGAGGCTCGCCGTCGTCCGCTCCGGGAACTTTGAGCGGGCTGCCCGCGGCGGTGCCGATGCCGATCGCCGAGACCACGATGCCCGCTTTCTTCAGGCGCTCGATCTCGCCGTCGAGATCGCCGCGGTGATCCTCGCCGTCCGACAGGAGGATGAGCGCGCGATGGCGCTCGCTCCCTTCGGGGAACAGGCCGATCGCGCGGGAGAGGCCGGTCGCCAGCTCGGTGCCGGGCACCGAAAGCGAGCCCGGCTCGACCGTATCGAGCATCAGGTCGATCGCCGCGGCGTCGAGCGTGAGGGGGGAGAGGGCGATCCCCTCGCCCTCGGTCTGCACCAGGCCGAGCCGGTTCTCGGGCATCGCGGCGGCGAGCCGGCGCAGCAGCGTCTTCGCCGCCTCCAGCCGGCTCGGCGCGACGTCGAACGCGGCCATCGAAAGAGAGGAGTCGAGCACGAAGACGACGTCCACGCCGCGGCGCTCGATCTGTTCGGTAGAGACCCCCCAGCGCGGCCGGGCGAGCGCGAGCGCCGCGCCCAGGACGGCCAGGGCGAGGGCGGCCACCGCGACGCCGATCCGCTTTTGCGAGGTCCTGCGCGCGAGGCGCACCCAGAGTCCTGGGGCCGCCCAGGCGCCGTCGGCCGCCAGGCGCCGTCGCCAGAGCCAAAGCGCCAGGGCCGCCGAGAGCGGGGCGAGCAGCGCCAGGGCGAGCAGAGAGGGTTCGGCGAAGCTCATGGCTCGGCGGTGATCCGGGCGCCCGCGGTGGCGAGCGGTAAGAGAAGAAATCCGAGCGAGGCCCAGAGCAACGGCGCGTTCGCCTCGCGATAGCGGACGTAGCGCTTCACCTGGAGGGGGGTTTTCTCCAGCCGGTCGATCTCGCCCAAGATCCGGTGCAGGCTGCCGGCATCGGTCGCTTTCCAGAACCGGCCGCCGGTGCGTTTCGCGATCGATCCGAGCAGCGGCTCATCGACCGGCAACAGCATCGGCACTCTGCGCATCACGCGCTGGCCGGTGAACGGATCGACGACCGGAAACGGCACCAGCACGGGGCCGTTCGTCGCGGTGCCGACGCCCACGGTATAGACCTTGATCCCCAAGCCGCTGCACACCGCCGCCGCCGAGGCGGGATCGATCTCGCCCGCGTTGTTCGCGCCGTCGGTGACCAGGATGATCACGCGGCTCTTGGCCGGGCTTTTCTGCAGGCGCGCCGCGGCGTTGGCGAGCGCCACGCCGATCGCCGTGCCGTCCGGGGTGTCGTTGAAATCGACCGCCGCCAGCACGCGATGGAGCATGTCGCGATCGGTGGTGAGCGGCGCGCGCGCCATCGCCTTGCCCGCGAACATGACCAGGCCGATCCGGTCGGAAGGCCGGCGATCGATGAACTCGGCGACCACCTGCTTGGCCACGCTCAGCCGGTTGTTCGGCCGGTAGTCCTCGGCCGCCATGCTGCCCGAGATGTCGAGCGCGATCTGAATGTCGATCCCCTGCGTCTTGCTCTCTTCGACCGCGTAGCCCAGCTGCGGCCGGGCGAGAGCGGCAAACATCAAGGCGAGCGCCAGCAGGCGGGCGTAAAACGGCAGGTGCAGCCGCCATGCGCCGCCCGTGCCGACGTTGCCGACGACCCGGCTGGTGCGCAGCGCGCCGAACGCCGGCTCGCGATGATGGCGCCAGGCGATCCACGGCAGGAGCAGCAGGGCGAGCAGCCAGAGCGGATCGTTCAAGTGAGGAAAGCCGGGCGGAATCATCGGGCCGCCTCGGCGCGTTCGATGCCGCTCGGGATCGGTTCGGGAGAAGCCGGCGGGCGGCGGTGCCGGTCGAGGCCGGAGGCGACCGAGCGGGCCGCGGCGATCGCTTCGGAAAAGATCGTCGGGCTCGCGGTGTTTCCCGGGCTCTCCAGGTTCGCCGCCTCTCGGCGCGAGAATTTGATCCGGTCGAGCCGGCGAAGCAGATCGACACCGGTGCGGGAAATCCCTTCCGGCGTCCGCTCGGCGCGCAGCCGGCGTTGGATCTCGGTGGTGGTGCTTTCCAATGCGGGAAACGCCAGCTCGCGGCCGAGGTAGCGGCGAAGGGCGCTCGACAGGGCGGCGGCGATTCGAGCCGGCGCGCCGGTTCCCTCGAAGCCACCGAGCCCGGCGGCGATCCGCGTCAGCTCGCGCTCCAGCTCTTCGAGCGGCGGCAGGGCCGCCACGGCGATCCCGGCGACTTTCCGGCGGGCGAACACCCAAAAACCCAGGGCGAGCGCCAGGGCCGACATCCCCGCGAAAGTCCACCAGAATCGCCGCCCCCAAGGGAGCGAACGGGGAGCGGCCGGCGGCTTGGGCTGGGCCGCCTTCGGATCGCCGGGGATCACCGAAGCGACTTCAAGCGCCAGGTTCGAAGGCGTCGAGATCGTCCGGCTGCCGCCCGCCTGAGGCACGACCACCGCGACCGGCGGCAGCGGCACTTTGCCGGGCCGAAACGCGGTGACGGTCACCCGCTGGCGAAATAGGGTCTCGCCCGGCTCCCCCGAGCTCTTCTCGACCGGGCCGAAGCCCACCACCTCGGCATCGCCCCAGGTCTTCCCCCAAGCTGGAAACCGAGGCTCACCCAGCCCGGCAGTGGGCGCCGCCAACGCCAAAGTCACCACCGCCAGATCCCCCACCGTAAGCGCACCGGGGGCTGTCGTCCTTACCGTCCCTGGAGTCCCTTGAGTCCCTTCGTTCGTGGGAAGTCTCACCGGCGCCACCGTCACCGAAAGCCGTGCCTCAAGCGCCAGTGCACCCACCCCACCCGCCGTGCCGACAACACCTACCCCAACCACCACCGCGAGTCCCCAAGCCGCCCGCCTCATCGGCGAAGCCTCTTCTTCCGCGCCTCGAAAAAAGCGACCAGCGGCGGCAGGTAGGGCCGGTCGGTGCGCAGCTCCAGGCGGTCGGCGCCGATCTTCGCCGTCAGCCGCGCCAGCTCGGCCCGTTCGTGCTGGCGGCGGTCGCGCTGGGCGCGGGCGAACTTCGCGCCTCCGGCCAGGACCACCCGGCCGGTTTCGGCGTCGGTGAGGACCACCGGTCCGGTGGTCGGCGGTTCGACGTCGCGCGGATCGACGATCTCGATCACCACCAGATCATGGCGCACCGCGGCGGCCTTGAGCGCCCTCGGGCAAGAGGCGGCGACGAAGTCGGAGATCAAAAACAGCACCGAGCGGCGCTTCAGGTTCGCGAGCGTAGCGGCCAAGCCCGCTTCGAGGTCGGTCGGGCCGTGGGCCGGGCGATCGAGGATCTCGCGCACCATGCGCAGAACCTGGGCGCGCCGCCTTGCCGGCTGGAGAAACAGCTCCAAGCGATCGGAAAGCAGAGCCGCGCCGACACGATCCTGGTTGCGCAGCGCGGCGAAGCTGAGCAGGGCGGCGACCTCGGCCGCCAGCTCGCGCTTCAAGATCGCCCGCGAGCCGACGCCCAAGCTTCCCGAGACATCGACCGCGAGAAATACCGTGAGGTCGCGCTCTTCGACGAATTGTTTGATGAACGGCGCGCCCATCCTCGCGGTGACGTTCCAGTCGATCGAACGGACGTCGTCGCCCGGCTGGTAGGGCCGGACTTCGGAAAACTCCATGCCGCGCCCCTTTAACACCGAATGGAAGTCTCCGGCGACCCCCTGGTCCACCAGGCGGTTGGTGGCGATCTCGATCCGCCGCACCTTGCGCATCAGGTCGGCCGGCAGCTCCGGACGCGCGGCGCGCACGGCCGGCGCCGACGGGGCGGCCTGCCGCGGAAGGAACCGGGAAAACCAGGAGCCTGACGTCGGGCCGGGCATTGGAGAAAGGGCGGAGCCTCTCGCGGTCAGGGAACCGGGACCCGTTCGAGGATGCGCGCGACGAGATCGTCCGAGGAGATCTCCTCGGCTTCGGCTTCGTAGGTCGGCACGATCCGGTGGCGAAGCACGTCCGGGGCGATCTCCTTAACGTCCTCGGGGATCACGAAGCCGCGTCCGCGGACGAACGCCATCGCCTTGGCGGCACGGGCGAGGTAGATCGTGGCGCGTGGCGAGGCGCCGAACGAGATCAGGTCGGCGAGATCGGGAAGGCCCGCCCGGCGCGGCTCGCGGGTCGCGGCGACCAGGTCGAGCAGGTAGTTTTTGAGCCTGCCGTCGAGGTAGATGCCGTCGGTGACCTCGCGCAGGATGTTGAGCCGATCCCGGTCGAGCACCTGGGACGCCTCGATCTTCCGTTCGACCAGCATTCGGTCGAGGATCTCGGCCTCCTCGGCGCGCGACGGATAGGTGAGCTTCAGCTTGAGCATGAAGCGGTCGATCTGCGCCTCGGCGAGCGGATAGGTCCCTTCCTGCTCGATCGGGTTCTGGGTGGCGAGCACCAGGAAGGGATCGGGCAGCGGTCGGGTCTTGTCGCCGAGGGTGACCTGCCGCTCTTCCATCGCTTCGAGCAGCGCGGACTGGACCTTGGCCGGCGCGCGGTTGATCTCGTCGGCGAGCAGCAGGTGGGTGAAGATCGGACCGGTGCGTGCCTGGAACTGGCCGGAAACCGGCTCATAGATCAGCGTCCCCACCAGGTCGGCGGGCAGCAGGTCGGGGGTGAACTGGATCCGCGAGAATTGCAGGTCCAGCACCTGCCCCAGCGTCTTCACGGCCAGGGTCTTGGCGAGACCCGGAACCCCTTCCACCAGGAGGTGCCCGCGGCACAAGAGGGCCACCATCATCCGGTCGATGAGCGCCCGCTGGCCGACGATGACCTTCCTCACCTCCTCGGCCGCCGCCTGGACGGCCAAGGACTCCTCCCGGACCGTCTCGTTCAACTTGGCGATGTCGATCTCGCTCATTGCGCT
>DATMZU010000532.1:0-4679 GCA_035607435.1 Thermoanaerobaculia bacterium
ATCGAAATTCGCAAACGCGGCTCGGTAGCCGGCCCGCTTCCGGAGGATGGTGATCCAGGCGAGCCCCGCCTGCGCGCCTTCCAGGGTGAGCATCTCGAACAGCAGGCGATCGTCATGCACCGGCACGCCCCAGTCCCGGTCGTGGTACTCGACGTACTCGGGGGAGCCGAGGCACCAGCCGCAGCGGGTTTTCTCGATCGGAGCCTTCGTTTTCGGAGCCATAGGCGCCGGAGCCTATCGCGCCCGGCGCATCGGGTTCGGATCGACCCCCGGTCGCCCCTGGCGGCACCTCCCAAAAAGGGCGGTTCCGTACTCCGCGGAGGATCTGGCGGCGAGGTTACACATTTCTTTCGGAAAAGTGTCCAAAAAAGCGGGCCAGCGGCAACCTTCTCTTGAGGAACGAAAAGCGCTCCAGTTGCAAACGCCATGGCAAACCTACTTCCCATCGATTCGCAGATCGACAAAGGCCTTCGGCACCCGGCTCGCCGACGCCTTGTTCTCGACCCCAGCCCCGCCCTGTACGACCAGGCGTTCAATCGCGCCGGAGAGGTGCTTACCGCCTGCTGGCTGCGTCTGGAGGGGGAGCGGAGCGCGGCGGCCGGACACATCGCCCGCCTTCTCGACCTGCCGGCCGGCCGCCGGGGGCTGTTGGTGCGCAACAGCGAGCGCCTGCGCACCTGGGGCGTGCTCGAACGCCTGGTCGGCGCGGCCCGCCAGGCGCTCGCCGCCGAACCGGCCGATCCCGCCGGAGCCGAGGACCTGGCGGCGCTCGCGCTGGAGCTGGCCGAGACGATCGATCCGGAGGTCTATCCGCGCGCCCATCGGATGGACCTGGAGGCGCGCGCCTGGGGCTGCACCGCCCGCGCCCGGCAGCTCCGGGGCAACCTCGCCGGAGCCGACGCCGCGCTCGACACCTCGTACCGCTGTCTGCTGGAAGGTTCGCGGGATGGTTGGGAGCGGGCGGTCTGGCTGGAGCTGAAAGCCGACCTGCGGCGCGAGCAGGGCCGGTGGCACGAGGCGGAAGCTTCGCTCCGCCGGGCGACCGCGATCTTCCGCGAGATCGGCGACGATCGGCGGGCCGCCCGCTGCCTGACCGATCTGGGCGACGTCCACCGCCGGCTCGGCCGGCCGAAGAGCGCCGCGGGCTACATTGGCCAGGCCGTGGCGCTGCTGCGCGGCGGCGAACCCGATTTGCTCGCCAAGGCGCTCTCGGAGCAGCTCACCTCGCTGTCGGCGGCGGGGCGGTGGTTCGAGGCGGGCCGGGCGTTCGCCGAGCTGTCGAGCCTCGCGCGCCGACATCCCCGCCTCAAAGTTCCGCTCGCCGAGCTGCGGCATCTCACGTCTCCCCTCCCGCGCGCCCTGGTAGAGTAGCCGCGCTCCGCGGCCCGAAGTCCGGATCCGGAGGTCTTTGCGACCTCCGGGTGCCCCTTGAGTCGAAGCGGAGCCGAGCGACGCCCCCAGCACACGCCCAATGACCACGCCGACCCTGGACGAATTGGTGCTCCTGCCCGAGCCGGTGGCGTTGCAGCGCCATTTCGACGCGCAGAACCAGCGCGCGTTCCTGTGGCTCCTCGGGCTGTGCGGCGGCTGGTCGCTGGTCGGCCTGGCGATCGCGATCGGCCGCGGTGAGACGCTCGCCCCGGCGCTGTTCGGGATCAACGTGTTCCTGTCGCTGGTCCTGTTCGCCGCGCGCCAGGAGCCGTTCGTCGCCCGTTTCGTGCGCCAGATCATCTTCGCCTACGTGGTGTTCCAGCTGTTGATCCCGTTCGGCGTCCGGACCGACCACTTCGAGCTGTCGATCGTCGGCCTGCTGCCGTTCGCGTTGATCTGGCTGCGTCTGCGGCCGACGGAGCATCTGCTCTTGTTCGGCTCGTCCTGGGTGGCGACGCTCTGGCGCGCCTGGGCGGGCGGCTCCTACGGCGGAGTCTCCGCCGCCACGGAAGTTCATCCCTGGCACCTCGGCGTCTTCGAAGCCGTGTTCACCGGGCTGGTCGTGCTCTGCCTGGGCGCGGCGCTCGGCCTCACCCGGCGCGAAAAGCTCTCGTTCCTGGTCGGTTTCCGGCGCGAGTCGGCGCGCCATCGCGAGCGCCAGCGGATGCGCGAGGAGATCGACCAGGCGCGCCGGGTCCAGCTGAGCATGCTGCCCCAGCGCGCGCCCGACCTGCCCTGGCTCGAAGTGGCCGCGGCGTCGCTGCCGGCGACCGAGGTGGGGGGCGACTACTACGAGTTCTTTCCGCTGGGGCAAGGCCGGCTCGCCGCGGTGGTCGGCGACGTCGCCGGCCATGGTCTCGGCTCCGGCTTGGTGCTCTCCGGCCTGCGCAGCTGCCTGTTCCTGCTCGAAGACGACCTCGCCGAACCGGTCCCGGTGTTCGAGCGGATCAACAAGATGATCCGCCGCACCTCGGGGAGACGCTCGTTCGTCACTCTTGCCTGCGTGGTGATCGACTCGATCGAACATACCGTCCGCGTCGTCACCGCGGGCCACCCGCCGATCATCCACTGGTCGGCGCGCGATCACGCGATCGAAGAGGTCGGCCGCGGCTCGCTGCCGCTCGGCACCAACCTGCCCACCCGTTTCGAGCTGGAGGTCCGGCCCTGCTTCCCGGGCGACCTGCTGGTGCTCTACACCGACGGGCTGATCGAGGCGCGCGACGCCGAAGGGCGCGACTACGGCGACCTCCGCCTGTCCCGCCTGGTGGCCGAAGTCGCCCACGCAGCCAGCGCCCGCCGGCCGGCAGTGCCGCCAACCGCGCGTGAAATGCGCGACGCGATCCTGGGCGACCTGTCGAACTTCAAAGGGGACAGCGAGCAGCTCGACGACATGACGGTGGTGGTGCTGCGGTTGCGGTAGACCTACCCGCCGACGTGGACCAGCAGTTGCCGTTCGCGCCGGCCGCGGCGGTGCTCCCAGAGGAAGATCCCCTGCCAGGTGCCGAGCCCCAAGCGGCCGTTCAAGATGGGAATCGACAGCGAGGTCGCGGTGAGCGCGGCGCGGATGTGCGAGGGCATGTCGTCCGGACCCTCGGCGGTGTGGGTGTAGAGGGGGTCGTTCTCCGGCACCAGGCGGGCGAGGAAGCGCTCCAGGTCGCGACGGGCGGAGGGATCGGCGTTCTCCTGGATCGTCAAGCTCGCCGAGGTGTGGCGGATGAACAGCGTGCAGAGCCCGCCGTTCGACACCCCGGCGTTCTCCATCTCATCGAGCATCTCGGCGACCGCGGCGGCGACCGGGCCGGTGATTTCGTGCAGTCCGGGTCCGCCGACCGCCAGATCGAGCGTCCGGATCATTTCTTCGTCTCGGGCCGGCAGGCGCTCCAGCCTCCGTGCACCCCGGCGGTGCGCGCCTTGCCGGTCGCCGGATCGGCGGGGCAGGGAGGGGCGCGCAGCACCCATCCCTTCGGTAGCTCGGGGATCGGCAGCTCGATGGTGAACGGCGTGCCGTTCAGCTGCAGGGGCCGGCCGCGCACCTCGACCACGCCGAGCAGGTCGATCTCGACCGAGGTGCGGCCGGAGAGCTCGACCTGGTAGGTGACCTGGCGCGCGGAGATCTCGACGTCGGTCTCGATCATCGCCTCTTCGATCTCCGGAGCGTCGGAACCCTTCGGTGTTTCGGGGACGGTGAACGTCAGGTGATCCGCGGTCTTCTCCACCTGGCTCGCGGGCGAAGTTTCGCCCACGAACGTGGCGCCCGAAGACAGGGTGATCGTGTAGCTGCGGCCGGGGAGCAGGCCGGAGAAATGTAGCCGCATTTTCGGCGGCTTGGCGGTCGCTGGGGTCGCCGGACCGGCCGACGTGGCCGGAGCGGATTGGCTCGGCGGGCCGCTGGCGGCGACGCAGGGTGCCGTCCCCAGCAGCGTGGCGCCGAGGAACGCGAGGCGAAAGAGGTTCGTGGCGATCAATGCGGTATCTCCAAGGCTTGCATCGGGTCCGGGGCGGGCTCCGCGGCGCGGTCGGGATCGACCCACGCGAGGTCGCGCGGCTTGCCGCCGGGAAACAATAACGCGACGCCGAGCGAGGCGACCGCGATCGCCCCCACGCCCCAGAAGACCGCCTGGAGGGCGAGCAGGAACGCGCCGCTCAAATGGCCGACTTCGAGCGCGCCCATCGCGGCGCGTTTCCCCGGATCGAGCAGCGCGTTGGCGTCGATTCCCGGGCCCACCGCCCGGGTGAGCCGCGAGGCGAACAGGGCGCCGAGGGCGGCCACGCCCACCGCGCCGCCGATCGAGCGGAAGAACTGGACCGAGCCGGTCGCCACCCCGCGCAGGCGCCAGGGCACGGCGCTCTGCACCGCGATCATGTAGGGCATCGAGACGAACCCGAGCCCGAGGCCCATGACGAACAGGATCGCCATCACCTCCAGGCGCGAGGTGGCGGCGGAGAGGCGGGCGAGCGCGATGCCGGAGCCCGCGAGCAGCAGGCCGCCCGTGAGACAGAAGCGGCGATAGGAGAAACGGTTCATCAATCGGCCGGTGATCGTGCTCGACAGCGGCCAGCCGATCAGGACGGGCGAGAGCAAGGCGCCCGCGTCGGTGGCCGACCCGCCGAGCACCCCCTGGCCGAGGATCGGACCGAACGCGGTGAGCGCGAACAACAGCGCGCCGAGGAGGCCGTTGCCGACGCACGACACCGCGATCACCCGGCTTTTGAACAGGTCGAGCGGCAGCATCGGCTCGGGCGCCCGC
>DATMZU010000011.1:0-3387 GCA_035607435.1 Thermoanaerobaculia bacterium
GAGGACGGCAAGAACTCCCTGCCGCTGCGCATCCATCGTGCGTTCCTGGGCGATTACCGGCCGCTCGTCGAGTCGGCGATCGCGAGCCGGATGGGCCTGGAGCAGGCGCTGGAACAGGGGATGTGGCTCTCGCTCACCTGCACCGAGGACATCCCGCGCATCGACCCGAAGTCGGTCGCCCAGGAGACCGCGAACACCTATCTGGGCGACTACCGCGTGCGCACTCAAACGGAAGCCTGCAAGATCTGGCCGCACGGCAAGGTCTCGGCCCATTACTATGACCTGGTCCGTTCGGACCTGCCCGTCCTGATGATCTCGGGGGAGCGCGATCCGGTGACGCCGCCCGCTTTCGGCGAACGGGTCGCCAAGGGCTTTCCCAACGGTCTGCACCTGATCCAGCCGCACGGCGGACACGGCGCGGACAACGACTGCATGAACGGGATCACTCTGGCGTTTTTGAACCGCGCCTCGACGAAGGGGCTCGACACCTCCTGCCTCGCGAAGAGCGAGCCGGCGAAATTCTCGTTGGCGCTGCCGGCGGAAAAGTCGAACTAGAGACTTAAGGAGCGGCCCCCCGTGGCCGCCCTTCGGTCCTGGTGCGCGTTCGATCAGATCGCGCGATTCCAGGGCGGCCACGGGGGGGCCGCCCCTACGTCAGGTCATCGATCTAGAACGGAATGTCGTCGTCCTCGCCGCCGCCGTAGCTCGGCCCGTCATCGTAGGAAGGACCGCCGCCCGATCCCGAGCTCGCCCCCGCGGAATGGCCGCCGTGATCCATCTCGCCGCCTCCGCCTTTCGTGCCGAGCATCTGGAAGTTGTCGCAGACGATCTCGGTACGGTACTTCTTTTCGCCGCTCTGCTTGTCGTCCCAGGAGCGGGTCTGCAGCCGCCCTTCGAGGAAGATCTGCTTGCCCTTGGTGAGGTATTGGCCGGCGATCTCCGCCTGCTTGCCCCACACCACGATGTTGTGCCACTCCGTCTGCTCCTGGCGCTGTCCGGCTTTGTCGCGCCAGCGACGGGTCGTGGCGAGGCTGAAGCTCGCGACCGGCTGCCCCGAAGGGGTGGAGCGCACCTCGGGATCGCGGCCCAGATTGCCGACCAGAATCACTTTGTTGACCATTGCCTAGCCCTCCTTTTGAAGCGAGTGAGGTACGGTATCACAGGGCTCCGGGGCCATCCGGTGGCTTCCCGGGAGCCCGCTCGATACCGCGGGTCGAACCCGGCGACACGGCGCCGCCGGCATTCACCCCCTAAAGGACGCGAAACGATGCGTTTGATCTTGCAAAGGGTGAAATCGGCCGCGGTGCGGGTGGCCGGGGAGACCGTCGGCGCGATCGACCGGGGCATCCTGGTCCTGGTGGGCGTCGAGCGGAGCGACGGCGGGGCTCAGGTGGCGGCGGCGGTCGAAAAGCTCTCCGGCGTGCGCCTGTTCGACGACGAGGTGGGCAAGATGAACCTCGATCTAAGAAGCGTGGGTGGCGCCTTTTTGGTCGTCTCGCAGTTCACGCTCGCCGGTTCGCTCGCGCGCGGCAGGCGCCCGTCTTTCGACGGCGCGGCCCCGCCCGACGAGGCGTTCCCTCAAGTCGAGGCCCTGGTCGAAGGGCTCCGCGCGCGCGGTCACCGGGTCGAGACCGGCCGGTTTCGCGCCGCGATGGAGGTCGAGCTGATCAACGACGGGCCGGTGACGTTTCTGCTGGAGGTGTAAGGGCCTGCCGACGAGGGGGCAGAGCCTACGGTCGGCGCCACAGCATTTCGACATACAATCGGCGCGGCCATTCCGGTCACCCCGATTTTTCGTTTCCCCCAGCACGCTCGGGAGGAACCATGCTTGCGGTCGCCCCGTATCTTCCCGGTTCCGATGGTGTGCCTCGGTTGGTCAATCTTCCCGATCCCGTTCCGGCGGCGGAAGAGGTGCTCGTGGCGGTCGCCGCCACGGCGCTCAACCATGCCGACCTGCACCAGTTGAACGGCCGCTATCCGCCGCCGCCGGGCGAGAGCGAAGTGCCGGGCCTCGAGCTGTCGGGCACGATCGTCGCCCTCGGACCCGGAGCCGATCCTTACGGACCGTGGCAGGTCGGCACGCGGGTGATGGCTCTGGTCGCGGGGGGAGGACACGGGGAGCGGGCGGCGGTGCCGGTCGGCCAATTGATGGCGGTGCCCGAAAACCTGACGTTGCTTGAAGCCGCGGCGATCCCCGAGGCCGCGCTCACCTCGTGGACCAACCTGGTGGTCGAAGGCAAGCTCCGGCCGGGAGCGACCGTAGTGGTGACCGGAGCGACCGGCGGCATGGGGAGCTTCGCCGCGCAGCTCGCCCGCGAGCTCGGCGGCCGGGTGGTGGCGGTCGGGCGCGATCCCGAACGGTTGGCCCGCCTGCGCGCCTTGGAGCTGGGGATCGATGCCGTCTCGATCGACGACGAGCTGGCCACCGCGGTGCGCGAGCTGTCGGGCGGCCAGGGCGCGGATCTGGTGCTCGATTTCGTCGCGGGCCCGAGGCTGGCCGAGCGGGTGAACCTACTGCGCGAGAAGGGGCGCCTGGTGCTGGTCGGCCTCACCGCCGGCTCGCGCGTCGAGCTCGATCTGCGCGCCGTGCTGTCTCGGAGGCTGCGCTTGGTCGGCTCCGTTTTGCGGCCCCGCTCGCGGGCGGAAAAAGCTCATCTGGTGGCGGGATTCGCCGACTTTGCCCTGCCGCGCCTTGCCGACGGCCGGCTGCGGCCGGTGATCGATCGGGTCCTGCCGTTCGCCCAGGCGGCGGAGGGATACGCCGCGCTCGCCGCCGGGGGAGTGCTGGGCAAGATCGTGCTCGAAATGGGATCCACTCCCGCCGCCGGCTGATTCGACCCCCAACCTCAAGAGCGAAGGAGACCGGTTATGTTCAAAGGCTTCCGAGAATTCCTCCAGCGGGGCAACGTGCTCGATCTGGCGATCGGCCTGATGATCGCCAACGCCTTCGGCCCGATCGCCAAGTCTTTGGTGGACGACGTGATCATGCCGCCGATCGGCCTGATGCTCGGCGGGGTCGATTTCGGCAACCTGTTCGTGACCCTCAAAGAAGGAACGACCGCCCCCGGTCCCTACGCCACTCTCGCCGCGGCAAAAGCTGCCGGGGCCGTGACGATGAACCTCGGCCTGTTCGTCAACTCGCTGATCACCTTCGTCTTCATCGCCTTCGCCGCCTACCTGCTCGCGAAGTCGTTCCACCGGGTGGAGCAGAACAAGCCGGAGTAGAAAACGGCCCCAGGGCAACGGCCTGGGTGACCTACCGGCCGCTCTTCGGAGCCGCCTTTTTCGCGGGAGCCGCCTTTTTCGCGGGAGCCGCCTTCTTTGCCGGAGCCGCCTTCGGGGGAGCCTCCTTCTTGGAGTTGTGTTCCCGCCCGATCTGCCGGAAGG
>DATMZU010000032.1:0-2091 GCA_035607435.1 Thermoanaerobaculia bacterium
CCAAACGGCGGGTTGGTAACGATGACGTCCACCCGCTCCTTCGGGGACCAGTCGCGCAGCGGCCTGGCTAGCGTGTTGTCGTGCCGGACGTTCGACGGCACGTCGATGCCATGGAGGAGCAGGTTGGTCATGCACAGGATGTGCGGCAGGTGCTTCTTCTCGATGCCCGTGAAGCACTCTTGAATCGAGCGCTCGTGGGCAGCGGTCTTCGCCTGCCTCCGGAGAAGTTCGATCGCGCAGACCAAGAAGCCGCCGGTGCCGCAAGCCGGGTCGAGAATCGTCTCGCCGAGGCGGGGATTCACCTGCTCCACGATGAACTGCGTGACCGCGCGCGGGGTGTAGAACTCGCCCGCATTGCCCGCCGATTGGAGATCCTTGAGCAGCTTCTCGTAGATGTCGCCGAACAGATGGCGATCGTCCGAAGCGTTGAAATCGATGCCGTTGATCTTGTTAATGACCTGCCGCATCAACGTGCCGTTCTTCATGTAGTTGTTGGCATCTTCGAAGGCCATGCGGATCAGCCCGGCGATCTGGTCGCCTCCCGTCTTGAGATCCTTCAATCGGGGCAAAAGGGTGTTGTTGACGAAGTCGAGCAGCTCCTCGCCCGTGATTCCTTCGTCGTCCGCGGCCCAATTCGAACAGCGGAGATGCTTCGGCAGCGGCGACTTGTAACGGTCGCGGAGGGCCGCCATCTCCTTCTCGCGATCGTCGAAGATCTTAAGGAAAAACATCCAACCGAGCTGTTCCAGACGCTGCGCGTCGCCGTAGGTCCCGGCGTCCTTGCGCATGATGTCCTGAATAGTCTTGACCAGATTCGAAACGTTTGGCATCGGTCAGGCGGCTTCCTGGTAGAGGGCGGTTTCGAGGTGGCGGAGCGCGGCGAGGTAGGCCGGTTTGCCGCCGAAGAGGTTCAGGATTTCGATCGGTGTTCCAAACGTGGGGAGCGGGTCGACCTTGAGGATTTCGAGGGACTCCACGCTTTGCAGACCGCTGTCGGCGTACTTCTGGAGCAGTGCGGAGAGCACGGCGCGGGCCTTCTCGCCGTAGCGACCGAAGACGTCGCGTTTTCGCACCCGGTCGGCCCGTTCCTTTCGCGTGAGAGGCGGCCGATCGAAGGCGACGTGGCAGACGAGATCGAAGGCGTCGTAATCGCGCCCCACCTGCTCGGCCAGCTCGTCGAAGAAGACCCCTTGAGACGCGAGCTCTTCGAGGATCGCCTGCTTCCTCTCGGCGTCGTTCCAGACCGTGAGGAAGTCGTCGAGCGACGCATAGGCCTTGCGGACGGTCCGGCGTGAGAAATCCTTGAGCGACTCGGTGATCAGGCGGCCGGCTTCGTCCAGGTACTGCACGCGCTCGGTCGCGACGCGGACCTCGACGTCGTGGACGTAGTACTTCTTGGGCCGGCCTTCGGGCGGCGGTTCCCCGCCGGGCGGGTCGTCCCATGTGGGCGGACCGATGATCGTTTCTTCCGGGGGTGTCTCCTCCCCCGTTTCCGGCGGATCGTCGGGTGGGACCGGCGTCTCGTCGGGCTTCGGCTCGTAGATCTGCACCGGATCGCCGTCGAACGTCGGGTCGGCGAAGAGCGCCGTCGCCCGTTTGAAGTCCATGATCGTGAAGTACAACTTGCCGTAGTCCTCCCGGATGCGCGTGCCGCGGCCGATGATCTGTTTGAACTCGGTCATCGAGCCGATCCGGCGATCGAGCACGATCAGGCGGCAGGTCTGGGCATCCACCCCCGTGCTCATTAGGCGCGAGGTGGTGGCGATCACGGGATAGATCTTTTCCGGATCGATGAAGTTGTCGAGCTGCGCCTTCCCCTCGTCGTTGTCCCCGGTGATCCGCATCACGTACTTGCTGTTGGCCGCCGCGAGGTCGGGGTTGGCGTTCACCAGCGCCTGGCGCATGCGCTCGGCGTGATCGACGTCCTCGCAGAAGACGATCGTCTTGGCGAAGCGGTCGGTGGCCTTCAAGAACTCCGTGATCTTGGCGGCGACGAGCGTCGTGCGCTGCTCCAGGACCAGATTGCGGTCGAAGTCGCGGTCGTTGTACTCGCGGTCCTCGATCACGTGGCCGTACTTGTCGGTCTGTCCG
>DATMZU010000046.1:0-6706 GCA_035607435.1 Thermoanaerobaculia bacterium
ATCTCCGCGATGCGCGGGGCGCTCGACCTGTTCTGCATGGGGGCGGCGTTCATGGTGCTCGAAACCAAGAGCGTGGTCCAATTCGCTCTTCTGTTCGGAACCACCTGGTTCGTCAACGCGCTGGTGTTCGCCGGCATCCTGGCCACCGTACTGATCGCGATCGAGGTCGAGCGGAAGGTGCGCATCGGCCGGCCCGCCCTGCTGTTCGCTCTGCTGTTCGGCGGTCTGCTGCTCGCCGCGCTGGTCCCCTCGGCCGCGTTGCTCGCACTTTCGCCGCTGCCGCGCTTTTTCGCCGCCACCGCGCTGGCGTTTTTTCCGATCTTCGTCGCGAACCTGATCTTTGCCGAACGCTTCCGCGACAGCGAGGATTCGACCCGCGATTTCGGCGCCAACCTGCTTGGTGCGATGGTCGGCGGTACGCTCGAATATCTCTCCCTGGTGACCGGCTACCGCGCGCTGCTCGGCCTGGTGGCCCTCCTCTATCTACTGGCCTGGATCTTCGCCAGGTCCGGGCAGCGGCAGCGCGCGGGCGCCGTCCGAGCGTAGCGCCTCGGCCGCCCCGGCGGTGGGCAGATCGATCTCGACGCGGAATCGGCCCGGCGTGGGGAGCACCCGAAGCCGAGCCCCTTCGCCGTAGCGGCCCGCGAGGCGGTCCCGGACGTTGGCGAGCCCCACACCCTGGCCGGTCGAACCGGGGCGGTCCGGATCGCAAGGGTTTTCGACCGCGAGGTGGAGCCGGCCCACCGCCGAATCGATTCGCGCTTCGATCCGGATCACGCCGCCGTCCAACAGCTGGGCGATGCCATGGCGGACGGCGTTCTCGATCAGCGGCTGGAGCAGGAGCGGCGGCACCTTTTGATCCAGCGCCTCCGGTTCGAGCGCTTCGATCACCGTAAGCCGGTCGCCGAATCGAGCCCGCTCGACCGCGAGATAGGACGAGGCGAGCGCCGCCTCTTCGGCGAGCGGGATCTCCTCGCGTTGCCCCAGCTGCAGGCTGCGGCGGAGGAATTCCGCGAGCAGAATCGCCATCCGCCGGGTGCCCGCCGGATCGGTGGCGGAAAGCGCCGCGATCGTGTTCAGGCCGTTGAACAGGAAGTGGGGATCGAGCTGCGCGCGCAGAGCCTTCCATTCCGCGTCGCGGGCGAGAATTCGCAGGCCGCGGCCCCGGCGTTCGGCGGCGCTGGCCTCTTCGAGCGCGAGCAATAGGTAGTGGAACGCGACCGACAGCAGATAGAGCGGCACGCCGAGCGCGAAGAGCACGGGAGCCACGGCCGGAAAGCGCAGGTCGAGCCGATCGAGGCCCGGAATCGAGCCGAGCAGAAGCAGCCAGACGCGGCCTGCGAACGCGAGCAGCCCGCCCGAGGCGAGAGCCGCGATCAGATGCCCCCCGAGAGCCTCCAGGGCGTGTGCCGCGCTCTTGCCCGGCTGGAGCGGCAAAGCGCGGCATAGATACCAGGCGGAGAGGCAGAGGTAGGCGAACAGATAAGCGAGCGGCAGGCCGACGAGCATCGCCTCGCCCCATGCGAGCGCGCCGCGCCAGACCAGGAGAACGACGATCAAAGCGGCGAGCGGGCTCCACCCCAGGAGATAGAGCCCGAGCCGTCCGCGGCCGGCAAAGATCGGATGCATCGCCCGGTCTCTGGCTAGAAGTCGCGCCGACGCGGAGTCTTGATCTCGACCCCGCCCATGAGGGCGAATCCCTTGATCACCAAGCGCCCGGCGGGCAGGAGAGGAGGCTGCGTCTTGTCCTCGAACGATGCGAGGATCGGCGTTCCCGAAATGACGACCGACCACGTTTCGGGCACCAGAATGTCGATCCCGCCCCAGAACGCGAAGACATCGATCACCGCTTCGCTTCCCGCGGGCATCGAGGCCTGGCGCAGGTCGATCACGCAGGCGCCGAGCACCGCGGAAGCCTGGCCTCCCTCAAAGGAGGTCGAGGTGTTGGTCAGGCGCGAAGAGCCGAGCAGGGCGAAAGTGTTGATCGAGTCGCTCGAATCGCCGCCGCCGACGCGGTTCAGGTCTCGACGCCGCCAGCCGCGGCGAGGCGTCGTCAACAGGCGTATGCCGACCAGCAGCAGCACGGCGGGGAGGATGAGGCGGAAGTCGACACGAAAATCGATCCAGTGAAGGTGCTTGAGCAGGATCGCGCCGAAGATGAAGATCAACAGCGCGCCAACGAACCGATCGCCATCGCGGCGCGGCTGCAGGAGCTTGGTGACGCCGATCGCAATGGGGAACAGCGCCCAGAGGTAAGACCAGTAATCGGCGTCGATCCAGCCGAAACGGTCGGCCATCAACATGCCGCCGAATATGACCAGGACCAGGCCGAAGACCATACGGCCCCCGAACCAGGAGCCGGAGCAACGGTCCGCGGCGCGGTCCGCGGGCGGATGAGGCGGGGGGGTGGAAAAAGGTTCCATGTTCGATTCTCCTTGGCGAGAGGGGCCGCAACGGAGCGCCGCCCTCTTTCGAATCACAAGGTACGCGGCCCGTGGGAAGAAGTCTCGGGCCGAGCGGCGAACGGCGGTTCTCGACCGGTCAACGGCGAGTCTCGGCCGGCCGCGATCACCGCCTAGGTCGAGGGGGTGGCGAGGATGCGGCGCAGCAACAGCAGCAGACCGATTCCCGCGAGACCGAGCACGGTGGGCAGCAGGAAGCGCAGCCCGCGCGGCTCGTCGCGGACCACCGGGGCAAGCTCGCCCGCCTGCCAAGGGCGCCCGAGCAGCTCGCCCGACAGGGCGGCCAGATCGTAGTCGGGCGCCGCGATCGTTTCCGCTCCGGCGAGCAACCTCACCTTGGCCGAGTTGCCGGGCCAGACGAAGACCAGCGCGTCGCGGCGGCGCCAGACGGCGAGCTCGACCTCGCCGAGCGGCGCGTTGTCCCCGTCGTCGAAGCGCACCGCGATCCGCGGCGCGCCCGGGCCGTCGATCGGCAGCAGCACGCGGCACGGCAGGGGGGGCATCGGATTGCACTCCCAGAGCGTCGAGGTGATCGTGTTCTCGCGGCCGGAGGGCTCCGGATTGCGCGGCCGGACGGCGAGCACGTCCAGCCGGCGGCGCAGCGGACCGCCGGGGGTGGCGATCGAAACTTGAGTCCACGGCGAGCGCAGGGCGGGCAGGTCGAGCTCGACCCGGCTCCAGCCGTGACTGCGTTCCGGCTCGGCGCGCATGCCCCAAGCGACAGCAGCGCGGACCGGTTCCGGCGCGGACCAGCGGACGTACGGGATCTGCCGCGTCCCGGTCGCGAGCCGGAGGTCGCCGAGATCGGCGTGTGCCGCGGCATAGACTCCGTCCGGGATTTCCAAGCGCACCACGGCGCCCGCCGAAGCGCCGGGGGCGGCGACCTCCCACGACGAAGGGAAGGCTTCGAGGGTGAGGGGCGCCCCGGGATCGGCGGCGGTCGGAAGCGGCGGCGCCGGGCGGGCCCGCTCGGGGCCGGCGGCCAGCTCCGCGGGGTTTTCCTCGGCCGCGGTTTCGAGCTGCGGCGGCGTGCCGGCTCCCGCGCCGTAGGTCAGCGTGTAGCGGCCCGGGCTCTCGGCGCGGAACGCCACCTCGCGCGGCGCGATTTCCAGCCGCACGCCCGAGAGGTCCGGCGGCGTTCCCGCGGCGTAGAGCGCGAGGCGGAGGGAGTCGCCCGAAGTGACCCCGGCGTCCAAGCTCAGGAGGTGCCGGGTTTCGAGCTGCCCGGCGAGGTTCGGCCGCTGCCAGACGCCTTCGGCGATCACGCTCCAGCGCCCGCCGTCCGGCGCTTCGAGCAGATAGCCGACCGGTCCGGCGCCCGACAGGCTGAGCTCGATCCGGCGCACGGCGGTTCCCGGCGCCGGGAGGTCCACCCGACAGGTCACCGCGCCGTTGCCCCCTCGCTCGCAGGTCGTATCGCCGGTCGCCAGAGCGATCGACGGCCCGGCCGAAAGCTCCAGCTCGACGTCGCGCACCTCCGGAAAACCGGCCGCTTTCGGCCAGGCGAGCCGCAGGTAGCGGACGGAGGTCGGCGGATAGGAGAGGGCGGTCCGTTCGAGCCCGCCGTCCCCTTCGCCGAGCCGGAACAAGTCCCCCTCGGCGAGCGGCTGCCAGCTCCGCAGATCCGTGCTCCCCTCCAGCTTGACCGCGGCCGCCGCGGTGCGCTTATCGAGGTCGAAAATCAGCTGTTCGTGCGCCGGAGTACCTTCTCCGGCATCGAGCGTCAGGCGCCATCCGCCCTCCGCGCCGCCTTCGGGCTTGACGTCGATCACCCGCGCCTGCCGCCGCCCGGGCCGGGCGGGGGGGCTCGCGAGAAGCCGCGGCACCTCGCCGCCGTCCGGTCCGATCACCCGCAGGTCGCCGCCGTCGGGCGTGATGTGGCGCAGCGCCTCCAAGTCGAGCGGCACGCGGACCCAGCCGGCGGCGGCGACGTCCAGATCCCGTTCGTAGACGCGGGCCGGTTCGAGCGCCGAAAGCGGACCGCCGAGAACGAACAGGCAGGCGGCCAGGGGAACAAAATAGCGGGCGGGTCTCATTCGGTGTTCCCTGCGCGCTCTTCTTCCGCGCGGCCAAAGACGAACTTCTGATAGACGAACGCGAGCCCGAGCAGCGAAGCGCCGAGGCCGAGGAACGAGACCACCCGGTAGAGCCCGGTCAGATTCGAGGCGTCGTAGAGGAAAACCTTCGCCACCGCGAGCAGGGTCATGGCCAGCGAGGCCCAGCGCAGCGCGGTGCTCTTGCGCCGGATGCCCAGCGCCAGCAGGACCAGGCCGAAGAGCAGCCAGGCGACGGAGTAGGCATAGCGCTCGGCGGTGGTCGTGTCGCCCTGCCCCAAGAGCCCGCCGTGGAACGCTTGGCGCACTTCGAGCGTCAGCAGCAGGAAGGCGAGGAACAGAGACGCGACGCCGAACAGTTTCGCCGGTTTCTCCCAGCCGCGCCTCGCCAGCTCGCGGTAGGCGAACCGGAACAGGACGATCGGCACACCGAAACCGAACAGGAGCAGGTTGAGCACGGGAAGGGCGCCCACGTCGGACCCGTCCCAGAGGGGATTGAGCAGGAACGGCGGACCCAAGAGTGTCGAGACGAAACCGAGCCCCAGAACCGCCACCCCGCCCCAAAGGAGAGACTTGCGTCCCCGGCTCCGCTCCGCCCACAGCAGGCCGAGTCCGAGCAGCAGCCACGCGGCGTCGTAGCTGCTCCATTCGGTGAAAGTCGGTCCGCTGCCGCTCAAGTGCCCGGGATGGAACGTTTGGCGAATCTGCAGCGTGATCAGCGCGAAGGCGAAGCCGATCGCGCCCGCTTCGAGCTCCAACGCCAGCCGTCTCGCAGGGTGAGGACCGGCCCCTTCCGGCCGGCCGATCGCCTGGCGCCGGGCGAGCCAAGCGCCGGCCGCGAAGGCGATCAGGGGAATGCCGTAGCCGTAGAGAAGCCAGTTCCAGATCGGGCGATCGCCGATCGGGTATTCGAGCGCGAAGGGATTGAACAGCAGCCGCAGGACGACCAGAGCGGCGACGATCCGCGCGAGAATGCGCAAGGCGGGCAGCTCGAACTTGCCGCTCAGCCAGACCAAAGCGGCGACTTCGAGCGCCCAGGCGACCGCGATCCACGGTTTTTCAAGCTCCAAGGGGGCCGCGAGACTGACGAACGTGGTGATCGCCACCGCGAGAGCGGCGAGCGCGGGGGTCAGCTCGGGCCGCGTGCTCCGGCGTTTGGCGAGCGGCAGCGCGCCGAGCAGAAAGAGTCCCGCGAGGCCGAGCGACCAGGCGCCGAGATGAACCTGGGGGAAGTGCTCGTTGGTGACGCCCCCGATGATCAGGAAGAAGACGAGAGCCGCGGCCGCGGCGAGACTGCCCCACCGGCCCGGGTGGCGCGCCTTCCAAAGCCCGAGGTAGCCGCCGAGCGAATAGAGCGCTCCGAGCGCCGCCGCGCCGGCCAGGAAGCGCGTCAGGTCGCCGGGCAAGGTCGGGGCGGAGATCGAGCCGGCCCAGGCGAGGGTGAGCGCCGCGGTCATCGCGGCCGAGACCCAGGCGAGCAATTCCAAATCCGCCCGGCGATGGGCGAGCACGAGCGCCCCGGCGCCGAGCAGGCCGAACATCGCGATTTCGGTCGGGGCGAAATCGCCGCGTCCGGCGACGAACGCCAGCACCCCGAGCGCCGCCGCGACCGCGATGCCGCCGAGCGCGATCGGGCCGCGCGGCAGAGAGCCGGAAGCCCCGTCTTTCTTCGGGATGCCCAGCACCGCGTACACCGCGGAGGCCGCGGAGACCAGCAGGAACAGGCCGAGCCAGAGCCCGTCCCCCGCCTTGTAGGGCTGCGCAAGCCAGACCGCCACCCAGAGCAGCCCGGCGGCGAGCGACGCCCCGGCGATCGGCCACCAGGCGCGCTTTTTGGAGACCGCGAGCAGGCCGATCTGAAGCACCAGCAGATAGGCGAACAGCTTGCTCGCCTCGCCCGAGCCGGTGCGCACCAGGAGGGGGGTGAGGTAGCCCCCGATCAAGCCGACGATCGCCACGATGGGCCCCTGGCGCAGCGACAGGCCGACCGCGACCGCCGTGGTCAACACCATCAAGACGAAGCCGACGCCCGGCGGGATCAGGTGGTAGAGGTGGATGCCGGCGAGAAAACAGGCGAACAAATCGGCGATGCCGGCGGCCGAGAGCGCCTCGCCGATCCGCGAGTTCTTCTTGCGCAGAAGTTCACCGCCGCCGAGCATCCCGAGGCCGAACAGAATGCCCACCGCGACC
>DATMZU010000075.1:0-12589 GCA_035607435.1 Thermoanaerobaculia bacterium
GGACCACAAACTGGATCCTCTGATCCATCGCATCGGTCTCCCGCCAGGGCATCGTCGCGGCCCTCCTTGGACCCCAACTCTGCCCCAACCTGTTACCGATGTCTTGAGGTCGAGGTGTTACCTATGTCCTGAGGCCGGACAACGGGGGGCCGCCCCTACCGTCGCTGGTGGGAATGCAGTCCTCCGGGAACCGGGGCGCATCCCTTGCAGTCCAATCCCTTCGGATGGTTTGCCCGGAGGGTTTTCCGATGGCGACGCGAAGCGAGAAGCTGAATCGGTTGGTGATCCAATCTCCCTGCACGAAATCTTGGGACGAGATGACGGGCGGCGACGCCGAGCGCCACTGCGCGAAGTGCGACCGCCAGGTATTCGATTTCCGGCAGATGACCCCGCGCCAGATGACGACTCGCCTCCAGGCGACCGGGGGGCACCTGTGCGCCGGCCTCACCCGCGATAGCGACGGCCGGCTGCTCACGCTCGAACCGCCTTTCTTGTCCGCGGCTCCTTCGACTTGGACGGCGCACCGAGCCTCGCCGGTTGCGGCGGCTGTCGTTTCGACTCTTTTAGGGCTCGGGGCGGCGTGCGCGAAGCCGTTGCCTCAAACTCCGCCCGCGGCGGCTGGCTCCTCCGACGGGGACCGAGCCCCCGCGCCGGATGCCAAGGCGAAGGGCGGGGGCGGACATGCTCTCCTTTACGGTGTCGTGGCCGACGAGCGCGGCGCGCCCCAGGTGGGTTTCCAGGTTCTCGCGGTCAACACCCTGGACGGCCAACAGCACTCGACGACGACGACCGAAGACGGCGCCTTCGCGTTCGACAACTTGGGCGCCGGGGTCTACGCCGTCGACGTCAGCTCGGATACCTTCAACGCCCCGCCGGTCGCGGACGTGCTGCTCCAGCCGGGGGAAAGCCGGCAGGTCGGACTCACGGTGTCTCCGAAGGTCGATCGAAGCTCCTTCCTCCTTGGTGCGATCGCAATCACGAAGGATCCGCTGCGCCAGATCTACCGGGAGAGCGAGCTGGTGGCGCTCGCAACGGTCGGAAAGACCCGCGCGCTCCATGACGATTCCGGCGAAGTCGCGACCGAGCTGTCCCTCGACCTGACGTTCAAGGGTCGGGCGCCGCGGAGCGTGCGCGTCTACCATTACGCCCCCTCCGAGGGCGAGGGCCTCGCCACCCCTCCAGGAACCAAGGTTCTCGTGCTGCTCGATCCGCGCGAGGGCGAATCCGGACCGGCGTATGAATTCACCGACTATTTCTACGGTCTGCTGCCGCTCTCGGAGGCCGAGCTGCCGGTCTATCGAGAGCGCCTCCTCCGGCTCGCGCGCCTCTCGGACGCCGGGCAGCCCCACCCCGCCGACCTCGCGGAGTGGCTGGTGGCGACCGCCGAGGAGCCGCTGACCCGCAAGATCGCGACCTCCGAGATCTCGGACGATCTTGCGGCGCTCGGCCGCTTCGCCGAGGCCAAGAGCCTTTCGGTCGAGCGCGCCGCGGACGATCTTCGCGCCGTCGTCACGCACTTCGTGGCCGAGGGAAAGTCGTTCGAAAACGAGCCCGCGCCCGAGATGGTCGCGGCGTTTCTCACGGACGCGCAGCGGCAGCGGCTGGTCGAGGCGCTGGTCGCGACCCATACCCGCACCGAGGCCGATTTCGAGCTCTACCGGATCGCCAGGGCGGCGGACCCGGACGCCACGCTCGCCTGGCTGACCCGGACGGTGCGCGAGCTGAAGCCCAGCCCGGCCGACTCCGCGATCGAGACTCTGGACCTGCTCGCCGCGGAGCTGGACAGCGAGAAGCTCAAGAGCCTGGTCGCCGCCGCGCGCACGGCTTTGGAAGGGATCGATTCGGTCCAGCCCGACGAGCCGACTCCGGATCAGGCGAGCCTGCGCGACGCGCGCTACGCCGCCGTCGATCGGGAGCTGATCCGCAACTTCCAGGAAGCGCTCGACGCGCCGCGGTGAGGCGGACACGGAGCCGTCCGGTATCTTGGACGGCTCCGCAATTTCGCACCGCCTTTTTTCTGAAGATCTCCCCCGGCGATGGCCGGGAATCCCGCCGTTTTTCCCTGCTCGGAAGCCCGCTTTCTGCCCCGGTCCGCAGTTTGCAGTGACCCGATGCCGATCCCCTCATTTGTGGATCGGGAGCATTAAAAAATGGGCGCTCGCAAGGGCAGTAAGAGCCGGCCGGAGAGCAACTCTCCCCGCCGGACACCGCAGGACGAGAAGCAAGAAGCAGTACGCCGGCATTGTGTGCAGAGCCGTCGGCAAGTTTTTGATCGCCGCCGAAGCTTGGGCGCGGCCTTCGTCGTTTGTCTGATGGCCTTCCTCGGGCTCGGAGCCGCGTCCGCCCAGCCGGCTTCCAAAACGCCGCCCGCCGGGGGCGTCTCGATGCGCGGGATCGTCCGCGATCCCCAGGGGCAAACCCTGCCGGGTTTCGAAGTGATCGTGCGCAATACCTTGGACGGGACCGCCCACCGGGCCATCTCCGGAGAGGATGGCGGTTTCGCGTTCGACGATCTCGACGCCGGGGTCTACGACCTCGAGGCGACGCTCGACGGTTTCACCGTCGCTCCGCGGCCGGGCCTCCTGGCGCGCTCCGGCGAAAGCCTTGAGATCGGGGTCGACGCGCAGCCCGGCGATTGGGAACCGCTCGACTCGGGCGATTTCGGCATGGGTGCGGAACCGCTTCGGCAGCTGTTCGAGGAGAGCGAGCTGGTCGTTTTGGCGACCGCAGGCACCACGATCGCGGCCGGAACGGACGACCTGGGAGAAGTGGCGACCGATGTGCGCCTGGACCTGGTTCTGAAAGGACGAGAGTCCGCCCGCGAACTGCGCATCGTCCACCTCCCGGCGGAAGACGTGGCCGCCCGGCCCTTCGCGCCCGGCGCCCAGATTTTGGCGTTCCTCAAAGCCCGCGCCGACGGAACCTACGAACCCGTCGATTCCTCCTTCGGCTTGAAGGCCCTGGTGGACGCCGAGGCGTCGGCCTACCGCGAGCGGATCGAAAGCCTCCTGCGGCTCCCGCGCGATCCGCAGCTTCATCCCGACGACCTCGCCGAATGGCTGGTCGCCACCACCGAAGAGCCGCTCACCCGCAAAACCGCCGCGAGCGAGATCCTCTCCGCGATCGATGCGCTGGCCGAGCTGGCGAGAGAGCGGAAAACCTCGGAGGAACAGACGGCGAGCGACCTCCGCTCGGTCGTCGCCCGGCGCCTCGCCGTGGGCAAGGGTCTCGAATCCGAGCCGTCGTCCGCGATGATCGCCGCGTTTCTCACCGAAGAGCAGCGGGGCCGTCTGCTCCGCGCGTTGCGCAAGAGCCCGAGCCTCGACCGCGCCGATCTCACCCTCTACGAGATCGTCAAGACCTGGGACGCCGAGGTCGCCCTCGCCTGGTTCGTCCGCCAGATGCGCGAGGTGGACCCCGCGGCGACGGAAGAGGCTCCCGCGGATCTCGGGGTCCAGATCATGGAGTCTCTGGCCCGAGAGCTGGGGAACCCGGATCTCCAGGCGCTGGTCAAAGCGGCGCAGGACCGGCTGATCGCGATCTATTCCGATCCGGCCTCCTTCGGTTCGGCGCCGGCCCTGCGCCAACGCGAGATCCGCGAGTCCGAGGTCGCCAAAGCGCTCCTGCGCGATTTCCGCCAAACGCTCGCCGGGTTGGGGTGAGCCGATGGCCGCCCCGAAGCCGTAAGGTCTAGCCTCAGCCCCACCGGAAGCTCTTCCGGTGGGGCTCCCGCTTCATTCGCTCGAACTGCTATCTTTGAGGGACCAAACCGCGAGGGGCCACCCTCCCGGGACCTTCACGCTCGTTTTCGATGCGTCCCCCGCGCGGCTTCAGATCCGATTCCGAGGAGACGTTTCCATGACCGATAGTTTCAACAGCCACGGCACCCTGGTCGCCGCGGGCCAGACGTACAGGATCGCCCGCCTGAATGCCCTACGTCAGACCGGATACGACATCGACCATCTGCCGTTCGCGCTGCGCATCCTGCTCGAAAACCTGCTGCGGCGCGAAGACGGCGTGACCGTTTCGGCCAAAGAGATCGAGACGCTCGCCCGCTGGGACCCGAACGCCGTGCCCGAGACGGAAATCGCGTTCATGCCGGCGCGCGTGCTGCTTCAGGACTTTACCGGCGTTCCCGCGGTGGTCGATTTGGCCGCGATGCGTGACGCGATGAAAGCGATGGGGGGCGACCCGACCCGGATCAACCCGCTCCAGCCGGTCGAGCTGGTGATCGATCACTCGGTCCAGGTGGACGAATACGGCACCGAGGCCGCGTTCCGGATCAACGCCGGCAAGGAATTCGAGCGCAACAAGGAGCGCTACGCCTTCCTCCGCTGGGGGCAGACCGCGTTCGACAATTTCCGCGTCGTGCCGCCGGATACAGGCATCGTCCACCAGGTGAACCTCGAGTATCTCGCCCGCGTGGTGATGACCGGCGAGCAAAACGGGGCGACCTGGGCGTATCCGGACACGCTGGTCGGAACCGACTCCCACACGACGATGATCAACGGCCTGGGGGTTCTGGGCTGGGGCGTCGGCGGCATCGAGGCCGAGGCGGCGATGCTCGGCCAGCCGGTCTCGATGCTGATTCCCCAGGTGGTCGGGTTCCGCCTGGAGGGCGCGCTGCCCGAAGGGGCGACCGCCACGGACCTGGTGCTGCGGGTGACCGAGATGCTGCGCGCCAAGGGGGTCGTCGGCAAGTTCGTCGAGTTCTTCGGCCCGGGTCTCGCGAAACTGCCGCTCGCCGACCGCGCGACGATCGCCAACATGGCGCCCGAATACGGCGCCACCTGCGGCATTTTCCCCGTCGATCAGGTCGCCCTCGACTACCTCGCGTTCTCCGGCCGGCCGGCCGAACAGGTGGCTCTGGTCGAGGTGTACATGAAGGAGCAGGGGTTGTTCCACACCGCGGAGAGCCAGGAGGCGCGCTACAGCTCGACGCTCGATCTCGACCTTTCGACCGTCGAGCCGAGCCTCGCCGGGCCGCGCCGGCCCCAGGACCGGGTGACACTCTCCGCCGTCGCCCCCTCGTTCGCCCTGGAGCTTGCGGCAATGCTCGCCGTACCCCGGAAGAAGCCGGCGGCCGGAGCGCTGCGCATGGTGGCGGAAGGGGGCGGAGGTCTCGCGGTCGCCGAGCCGCCGGTCGAGCACGCGCTCGACGCCGCGGCGCGCGAGCTGAAGCACGGCTCGGTCGTGATCGCGGCGATCACCAGCTGCACCAACACCTCGAACCCGTCGGTCATGGTCGCCGCCGGCCTGGTGGCGAAGAAGGCGGTCGAGAAAGGCTTGAAGGCGAAGCCGTGGGTGAAGACCAGTCTCGCGCCCGGCTCGAAGGTGGTGACCGAATACCTGCGCGAGGCGGGGCTCACCCCCTACCTCGACCAGCTCGGCTTCCAGCTCGTGGGCTACGGCTGCACCACCTGCATCGGCAACAGCGGACCGCTGGCCGAGCCGATCTCGGAGGCGATCAACGAGCGCGACCTGGTCGCCGTCGCCGTGCTGTCGGGCAACCGGAACTTCGAGGGCCGGGTGAACCAGGACGTGCGGGCGAACTACCTCGCCTCGCCGCCGCTGGTGGTCGCCTACGCGCTCGCCGGGCGGATCGACCTCGATCTGACCACCGAGGCGCTCGGCGTCTCGGAAAGCGGCGCCCCCGTCTATCTGAAAGACATCTGGCCGACCGCCGAGGAGGTCGCGGCGACCATCCGCAAGGGGCTTCATTCCTCGATGTTCGTCAAGGAATACGCCGACGTTTTCACCGGAGACGAGCAGTGGCGCGGGCTCGCCGTGCCGGAAGGGGATACCTACGCCTGGGACGACGCCTCGACCTACGTCCGGCATCCCCCCTACTTCCAGGGCATGCCGCGCGAGCCGCAAGCGGTGACGGACGTTGCGAACGCTCGGGTGCTGGCGTCGTTCGCCGACAGCATCACGACCGACCACATCTCCCCCGCGGGCTCGATCAAGGCGAACAGTCCGGCCGGCAAATACCTGCTCGACCATGGCGTCGCCGCCGGAGATTTCAACTCCTACGGCGCCCGCCGCGGCAACCACGAGGTGATGGTCCGCGGCACGTTCGCCAACATCCGCATCCGCAACCGGATGACGCCCGAGATCGAAGGGGGATTCACGGTCCACCTCCCCTCCGGCGAACCGCTCGCGATCTACGACGCGGCCGAGCGCTACCTGGCCGAAGGGGTGCCGACGATCGTCCTCGCCGGCAAAGAGTACGGCACCGGCTCCTCCCGCGACTGGGCGGCCAAAGGCCCCCGCCTCCAAGGCGTCCGCGCGGTGATCGCCGAAAGCTTCGAGCGCATCCACCGCAGCAACCTCGTCGGAATGGGCATCGCGCCGCTCGAATACCTCCCCGGAGAAAACGCCGAAAGCCTAGGTCTCACCGGCCGCGAAGTCTTCTCGATCTCCGGAATCGCCGCCGGGGTAGAAAACAACTTCGAAAACGGCCGCATGATGGGAGTCACCGCCCGCCGAGAAGACGGAACCGAAGTCCCCTTCTTCGCCAAGCTTCGCCTCGACACCCCGCAGGAGGTCCACTACTACCGCCACGGCGGGATCTTGCAGTACGTCCTGCGGCAGCTGCTCAAGGGGTGAGGATGGGGCTTGATGCTTAGGCGCGTTGTTTCCTGGGTACACGGGCGTCTCGCCCGCCATGGCGGGCCGGAGGCCCGCGCACCCAGGAGGTACCGGACGATCAACCACCTTTTGCTACCATAGGGCGGAAGCCCGGAAGGCAACCATGGCAACCACGGAAGACATCGTCATGGCATTGCGCGACCACCACGCGGCGCTCCGTCTTCGGTATCCAATCCAGCGCATGGCCCTGTTCGGTTCCTGGGCTCGTGGCGATGCCCGGGAGGACAGTGATGTAGACATCCTGGTGGAGGTCGATCCCTCGATCGGGCTGCGTTTCGTCGAGCTGGGCGATGAGCTTGAAAAAGCACTGGGGCGCCGGGTAGATCTGGTCTCTCGGCGCGCGATCAAGAAGGAGTTCTGGGAACGCATCGAACCCGAGCTGGTCGATGCCTAGGCGCGATGCCGACCTCTTGGTCGAGGACATGCTCGCGGCCATCCGGAAGATCGAGCAGTACACCGATGGCATGGAGGAATGGCAGTTTCTAGAGGACGCGAAGACCATTGATGCCGTTGTGCGGAACCTGGAAATCGTAGGGGAGGCGGCTCGACGGCTGCCAGAGGATTTCGTTGCGCGGTTTTCTGACGTACCTTGGCATCAGATGGCCGGGCTGCGTAACCGGATCGTTCACGACTATTTCGGACTGGATCTTGAGCTCATTTGGCAGATCCTCCGATTCGACCTGCCGCAGCTCCGTACCCGACTGGAAGGGTGATGCCTAGCCTCCGCCAAGCCGCAGGCCGCCTCCTCCGCCGCTTCCGCGAAGCTCCGGATCGGAACGCCAGCGAGAGCGAGCAGGCCAAGAGCGCGTTCACCCGTGCCTACCTGCTCAACCTTTGGGAAGACCCGGAATCGCGTTCCGGCCCGGGATCGACGTTGGCTCGGACGGCGGCTCTGCGGGAGCAGATCCCGAAGCTGTTCGCGGAGCTGGGCGTCCGGTCCGTGCTCGACGTCGGCTGCGGCGATTTCAACTGGTTTCGGACGCTCGATTTGGGTGAAATCGGCTATACCGGCGTCGATGTCGTGGCCGAACTGATCGAGGACAACCGGAAAAAGTACGGCGGGCCGCGTCGGCAGTTTCTCCCGCTGGAGATCGCGACCGAGGTGCCGCCGCGGGCGGATCTGGCGTTCTGCCGCGACTGTTGGGTCCATCTGCCGAACGCGCAAATCCTCGCCGCTCTCGCCAACCTCCGGGCGAGCGGCACCCGTTACCTGCTCGCCACCACGTTTTCCGACCGGCGGGAGAATCCCGACATCGCCTTGGGCGACTGGCGGCCGATCCATCTCGGGCTGCCGCCGTTCTCGCTCGGGTCGCCGCTACGGCTTTTGAGCGAACATCGGACGGTCGAGGACGCCGCCTACGCCGACAAGTCGATGGGGCTGTGGGAGTTGTAATTTCGATGCTCAGTTTGCCACGGGCAGGAATCTCGATCGTTCCTCCTTTGTTTCACTCACCAAGGGCGGGTAATTCGGGAGCTGGGCTCGCCCCCACGCGGCGCGGCTCACGTGGTTGTTCGCATCGCGGGTACCTCCTACAGCTCCCTCTCCTCCCCCCGCATCGGTTCCCTCCCTGGTGCGGGGCTTTTTGTGTGAGCGGAGCCCGAGAATGCGGATCTTCCTGACCGGCGGCACCGGCTACATCGGCAAAGTCTTGGCGAAGCGCTTGGTGGCGGACGGTCACGAGGTGCGCGCGCTCGTCCGGGCGACCAGCAACCGGGAACCGCTCGAACAGGCCGGAGCCACGCTGTTCGTGGGCGACATCCGCGACCGGATCACGATGCGGGAGGGGATGTCGGGCGCCGACTGGGTGATCCACGCGGCGGCCGAGGTGGCAATGGAGGGCTCGGCGGAGACCTTCCTCGGTTCGAACGTCCAAGGGAGCGAAAACGTCGCCTCGCTCGCCTCGAAGCTCGGCGTCGGCCGGTTCCTCTCGGTCTCCTCCGTCGCTTCGTTCGGCGGCAGCCCGGACGACGGCTCGGCCGCGGACGAAACGATGAAACCGCGGAGCGCCCCGTCGATCTACAGCGAGACCAAGCTCGCGGGCGAAAAGGCGATCCAAGAGTGGGCCAAGCGCGGCCTGCGCGTCACCACCGTCTACCCCACCCTGGTCTACGGCCCCCCGGGAAAGAAAGAAGGGGCGAATTCGATCCTCCGCCAGATCCTCCTCGGTCGGATGCCCGCGATCGTCGGCGGCGACCGGAAGACCACCTGGGTCTACATCGACGACCTGGTGGACGGCATCGTCCGGGCGATGAATCGCGGCGCGGTGGGCGCCGGCTACATTCTGGCCGGCGAGATCGTCACCCTCCGCGACCTGTTCGAGAAAATCCGGGCGCAAGGCGGAGCGCCGCCGCCCAGGTTCGAGCTTCCGCTCGGGGTCGCCCGCGCGGCCCTGCCGCTCCTACGGGGCCTCGCGAGACTGCGCGGTCGGAAGGCGCCGTTCACCAGCGGCCAGCTCGAAAGCCTCGAGCGGCATTGGGCGTTTTCGGACGAGAAGGCGCAGCGGGAGCTGGATTGGCATCCGCGCGGGTTGGATGAGGGGCTACGGCTGACGATTCCGTTTTTGCGGGGGAGTTGAGGGCGAGCCGGCCCCGCGAGCGGCCTGACAAAATATTTAAATAATCCGAAACTAAACGCATTCTTCCGTTAGCGCGTCTTCTCCCATGCGCTTACGAGCCCGACACCCCTCGGGCTCGCGCGTCAGATTCTGCCCTGAGCTGGCAAATCTACGCTTCAGTAAGTGCTTTTTGGCGGGCAACTCCCCTGGAGCTTGGATTCCCCGGCTTCCTTTTTTCCGCCCGCCCAGGGAGATCACATGGCAGTCCAAAGCAACGACAAGCTCCGCACCTACGCCCTCGAGGCGCTCGCCCGGCAATTCGAAGGCAAGAAGGCCGAAATCGTTCTCGAAGAGAGCGAAACCATCCCCTCGGCCAAGAAGACCATCTACCGCTTCGTCGTCGGGGCGTCCGACGAGGCAAACGGTCCACGCCACGAAGTCGTGCTCGACGAGGCCGGCGAGGTGGTCGATCTCGCGAGCCTCGCGGCGGCGGAAGGCAGGGATTTCTTCCTCCCCGCCGCGGCCACAGTCACTCTACCCGCGACCACGGTCGCCAAGCTGGTCACGATCGACCCCAAGGTCAATGACTTCCAGCTCAGCGAGTGCGGGTTCCGGGAGAGGATCACGGTCACGGTCCCGCCCCAGGCGATCCGTCAAAAGATCGACGTCTACTTCCTGGCCGACAACACGGGCAGCATGGGCGGCGCGATCGCCAATGTGAAGGCAGGGGCGGCGACGATCCTCAACACTCTCGCCGGAACCGGTCTCGACATTCAATACGGCGTCGGCAACTACCGCGACTTCACCGATCCCCAAGCCTTCACGCACCAGCTCGACGTGACCCCCAGCCAGCCTGCCGTGCTCGCCGCCATCAATGGCTGGTTCGCGAGCGGCGGCTTCGATACCCCCGAAGCGCAGCTCTTCGCGCTCCAGGAGGTGGCCAAGCCGACCGTCCCCAAATGGCGCGGCGACGCGCTCAAATTCATCGTCTGGTTCGGCGACAACCCCGGTCATGAACCGATCTGCAAGGCGATCTGGGGCGGCCCGTTCGACATCACCCGCGCCACGGTGATCGCCGCGCTCAACGCGAATGTGGCCCTCGATCAGCCCACCGGCATCGCCGTATTGGCCATCTCGGTCGACAGCGGCGGTAGCGACGGACTCGATGGTCCCGCGACCGACGGTTATCCGGGTTGCCCCAGCAATGGGCTCACCGGACAGGCGACCAGCATCACCAGCGCCACGGGCGGTTCGCTCGCCCTCGGCGTGAACCCGACGAACGTCGCCCAGGCGATCCTCGACGCCTTGATCAAGGTGGTCCAGATCAAGAATGTCAACCTGGTGCCCGCGGGCGCGATCGCTTCCTTCGTCACCTCGATCACCCCCGTCGGCGGATATGGTCCCCTCGACCCGACCAAGACCCACAAACTGGGTTTCGACGTCGTCTTCGAACGCGGCTTCGAAAGCTGCGCGCTCCGCGACCAGATCTTTGAAGGGGAGATCCGCGTCGTCATGGACGGAGCGATCGTGGCCAGGAAACCGACCAAGATCACCATCCCCAAATGTCGCTATCACTACGTGGCGAAATTCGTCTGCGGCGTAGTGCGCGAGGTGGAAGAGGGTTGCTATCCCTTGCGACCCGGCCGTTACGCCACCGAGATCAACATCTACAACGGCCACTGTGCCGAAGCCGTCATTCGCAAACGCGTGACCCCGGTCGTGCTCGATGGCGCGGCCATCGGCCGAGAGCCGCAGTTCGGCAAGATGTTGGCAGAGGACAAGATCGCTCTCCCGCCGCAGACCGCCACCATGGACGATTGTTGCCGCCTGGCCGAGCTGCTGCACCAGCCGGTCCGCCTCGACGGCCCCCTGATGGTCGGCTTCCTCGAGATCGACAGCAACGTGCCCTTGACCGTCACCGCCGTTTATACCGCCAACGGACTCTGCGGGGGCAGCGTCAGCGTCGACGTGGAACAGATCGCCGAAGTCCGCAAGTAGCCTCCCGACTCGCCCCCGGCGTCGGTTCTTCGGACTCCGCCGGGGGCAAGCCCCTACGCCCCGCCCTCGATGATCTCCTGATAGAACGTATCCCGCTGCCCCGCGGCGTTCATCTGGCACATCGGCACCATGTCTCCCTTGTGGGGCAGGCGGAAGACGCAGGCGGCCAGGCGCTGTTTGCCGAGATCGGTTTGCAGCTCGGCGGGGGCCATGAAGTGATGGCTGGTGAGGGTGAGGCTATCGATCCGGACCGCTCCGCGGAGGCGGTCGAGGCCGAGGCCGAGGAGCGTGGTGCCCAGCTCTTCGCGCGCCCTTTCTTTGAGCCAGCGGCGGACCGGCCCGAGGAACCAGCCCGGTGCGCTGCTCACCAGGCCGATCGCCCGCGCCGCGGCTTCTACTCCGGTGTCGTCGCGGAACGCCGCGCCGCCCATCTTGCTCGCGAAGAACCTTTCGACGATCTTCACGTCTTCCGGCAGCGGTCGGATCAGTTGGATCAGCTTCGGTGCCTCGCCCGGGCGTTCGACCGCGAGCAGCGGCACGAAACGGGTACAGGCGGGATGACCGAAATGGAGCGGCTCGGCCGAGCCTTCCTCCGTGAGCTGAAGGCCGTAATCGGCGGTCGCCTTGGCCACTTCGGCCCACAGCTCGGCCGGGGTGACGCCCAGCAGCTTCTTTCGCGTCCGGCCGACCATGGCGAGCGGCTGGAAGCTGATCAGGCTGAAGGCGTCGCGATTCTTCACCGTCCAGCGGACGACGTCGGAAATTTGCGGCAGGTTATCGCGGCTCACGGTGAGCGTGGTCGCCGCGCGCAGCGGCCGGCCCGTCGACTTCCTCGCCACGCGGATCATCGCCGCGAATTCGTCGCGCAGGTCCATCAGCTCCAACTCGGAGGTCGGCGCGTGGTGCCCGTCCCGGCCGCGCTGGGTGATGTCGATGTGGATCGAGATCTCCGTCAGGCCCCCTTCGACCATTAGACGTTCGAGCATCCCCGGCTGGCGGCGCAGGTTGTCGCCGTGGGTCATCACCATCGGCACGCCGCCGATCGAGCGGGCGTAGCGGAGGATCTCGATCAGCTCCGGCATCGGCCGGAGCGTCACCTCGCCGTCGGTGATCTGAATGTTGCTCTTCGGGCCGAGCCGGACGCGCAACGCGTCGAGCTGGCGGAGGATCGCCGCGGTCGGCAGGGCCGGGACGTGGTTGGCTTCCTTGCCCAGATAACAGCCGGTGCAGGCGAAGTCGCAACGCGGCTGGATGCCGATCGTGGCTCCGCATCCGGTCGCTTTCTGACCGAGCCCTTGGCCGGGCTGGCGCAGCTCGGGCGCGAGCTCCGACCAGCGGGCCTTGAGAAGGCTACGCTTTTCGGCGGTCGCCGGTTGCCGCAACAG
>DATMZU010000077.1:0-2379 GCA_035607435.1 Thermoanaerobaculia bacterium
TCAGACCGAGGGCGAGCCGCTCGCCGAGACTCCGACCTCCCGCTATCTCCAAGAGCTGCCGTTACGGGCTGTCGCCGAACTCTGGGGCATCAAGGTTTCGGCGATGCCTTTCGACAGCGTGGCCTACGGCGTCTTTCGCTACTCCCGCGCGGGTGACGGTCCCAAGGAAATCCGTCTTGCGGTCGACAGCCAGCATGTCTGGGCGCACGAACTGGTTCACGCCGCAGATCACCGCCGCGGCAACCTTCGCCCGGAGAACCGCAGCCACGTTCCCGACGAAATCGTGGCCGATCTGGGCGCGGCGACGCTCTTGCAGTTTCTGGGCATCGAAGAACCCGGGGACCCGAGTGTCACCTGGAACTACCTCCTGAGCCACAAGAAGAGCCCGGCCGCCACCCTCCAACTCGCCGGCCAGCTCCTCGAACGGACGGCCGCCGCGGTCGCTCTACTGCTGGATACCGCGGCCGACCTCGCGGAGCCGGTGGCCGCGTGAGCGAAAGGAGCATCACGAGGTCCACCGGCCAGCAAGAGAAACCTACCGCATAGGTGTCCTGAGAGTCGCCTTCTAACCGTCCACGGTCGAGTGCACTCGACGCCCTTTGGTTTTTGGTGCTTCGAGAGCCGCTTGGAGCGTCTCGAGCAGGGCGCTCGCGCAGGCCAATCGCCCTTCGAGATGGCGAGCGACGTGGAGGGACGCCACCACGCGGTCGGCGCTCGCCGCGGCCGTTTCGAGCAGAGGCGCCAGGGCCTCCTCTTCCGGTTCTTCGGCTCCCCCCAAGGCATGCAAACGTTTGAGTACAGGGAGACCGTCCGCGAGAGCCGCGTGAAGCTTTCCCAAGGCTTCCAACCGTGACCTACGGCGCATGTCACGGAAGGCCTCGGCGCCCGTGTCCCTCGGGCGGGGGCCAACGAACGAGGAGGTAACCTGTTGCCCGATCGGTGAGCCCTTCTTGCGATCCTCTCGGACGGCCGCCTTCACTTCGCCTACCGGGACGTCGTATAGGGAGGCGACATGTGCTTGAGTCCGGCAATGGCTATCGAGAGCCTGGCGGTTCGCGAGCGACGGTTGAAAGCCGTCGCAGCACGATCGGCGCTCGCTCGCCGCAGGGTACCAGAGACCGTTTTGCCATTCCCCCTCAGGGTGCCTACGCCGCGTACTTCGGGCATAGAACTCCTCGACGGCAAGACGCAGGCGCTCAGGCTTTGGCCGCTCGGCGGCTCGGGGTTGGAGAGCGGTGACAATCATGTCTTGCATGTCAGCTCGCCGCCTTCGCTGCCGCCTTCTTGCGCGGCGCTCGCGGGACACGTTTCACCTGGATCTTCTCCAAGATGTCGCCGATCAGCGGCTCGCTCTTCTTCCGCTCTTCGGCCAGCCGCTCCGCCCGAGACGGCGTTTTTTCCGCCAGGGCGAGGACATCTTGCAGCTCCTGACGCACGAGGCGGCGCAGCTCGTCGGCCGGGATCGGCGCCGGCTCGGGCGGCACGATCATGTGCTCGGGCTTCATGGCACCGCTTTCGAGCATCTTGCGGTAGAGCAGGGCGAGGAATGGGTTGTCGCCTTCTTCCGGTAGCTCGAACAGCAGCTTGAAGAAGAGCACCGGCTCCATGCCGACCTCGTCGAGGATCAGCAGGATCATCTCGAGCTTGAGCGAGACTCGGCCGGTGAGTACCTGGCTCACCTGGCCGCGGGTCAAACCGAGACGCTGGTCCACGTCGCGCCGACCGAGACCGGCCATCTGGATCAGATGGCCGAGCAGCCAGAGCGCCCTCTCGACCGGAGCCATCTTTCGCTTGCGCGGCTTCTTGCCGCGCGTGGCTTTGGGTCGGGGGGCCGGTTCCGGAGGGGCTACTTTCTTTTTCATGTCCATCAGTCTATCTCGCATCCTTTCCGACATGAAGGGGTAGTAATTCGCGCTCAAGGCGTTCTATTGACGCTTTGGATTCACTGCCCGGCTGGCGGTTCCGCACCCGCCCCGTCGGCTAGGTCCCGTTCGATCTGGGTAGCGAGCGCTCTCGCGGCGGCGGCGTAGCCGACGGCGAGCTGCGAGATCCGGATCTCCTCGCGCGCGAGGCTCGCCTCTTCCCCCTCCCGAGCGACCATGCCGAAAAACCCTTCGAGGTACCGGCATTCGGCCGCGCCGGCCATCACCTGTTCGACCGCGGGGAGCAAGGGCGAGCGAGGCCATCCTCCCGCAACGTCGAGTGCGCAGTCGTAGAGAAGCCGGGCGACTTGACGCAGGGCTGCGGCATCTTTGGGTTGCGTGAAGTGGATGAGGAAGGTGTGACGAAAGCCTTCCACCTCCTCCCACTGGCCAGGATCGCGCAGCAGCGGGATGCCTTCAGGGTCGGGGTCGGGCTTGCCTGTCGGAGAATTGGTCG
>DATMZU010000091.1:0-5762 GCA_035607435.1 Thermoanaerobaculia bacterium
ACCGGTCCGCCTCCCGCGAGCGCCGATTTGGGGATCTCCGCGACCGCCGCTCCTCCAGTGATCCATGTCAATGACACGGCGTCGATCACTTTCCGGATTGACAACTTCGGTCCAAACACCGCGTCGAACGTGGCTCTCGCCGGTTCGATCACGGGAGCGTCCGCGATCCTGTCGATCGCATCGAGCCAGGGGAGCTGCTCCGGCACGACGAACCCGAGCTGCGCTCTCGGAACCATCCCCGCCGGGAATTTCGTGACCGTGACGGTGCAACATCTTCCGAGCGCCATCGGGACGATCACCGGCGCGGCCGCCGTGGGAAGCACCACGTTCGATCCGACGCCGGGCAACAATCAGGCTTCCGTTGCGCTCAACGTCTTGCCCGCGGTCGGTCCGCCGCCCGCAGGATCCGACCTCGTGGCCACGGTCGTCGACTCGCCCGATCCGGTGGCGGCCAACGGCAACGTGACGTACAAGGTGACGGTCAGTAATTCCGGGCCGCTCGCGGCTTCGGGAGTTCAGTTCGCGATCGACCTGCCGGCCCGAGGCACGTTGGTTTCGATGGCCATCGGCCGCGGCACCTGCGCCGGTACGCTGCCCTCCGTCTGCACGATCGGCGCGCTCTCTGCGAACCAAAATGTCATGGTGACCGTGGTGGTTCGGGCACCCGGCGTCGGAACGATGAGCCTGTCGGCGACGGCGAGCGCCACGACGTTCGATCCCAACCTGGACAACAACAAGGCGAGCGCCTCGACCCAGGTGGCGACCGCGCCGCCGCTGGCGGTGGGTCATCGCTGCGACGTGGACGACGTGCCGGCCGCGACGCTGTTGTTCCCGTTCTTCGAGGTTCAGCTCGACGACCCGAACGGCAGGACGACGATGATCTCGATCGTCAACTCAGCCTCAGCCGGACACCTGGCCCGGGTGACCCTGTGGACCGATTGCGGCGTGCCGTCGATGGCGTTCGACGTCTACCTGACCGGGTTCGACGTTCAGACGATCAACCTGCGCGATCTGTTCGAGGGCAGAGTGCCGCAGACCGGCGTGGGCCTCTCTCCTCGCGGCGAGCTGTCGGATCCCCTCAAGGCTCCCGCCGGTTGCCCGTCGCAGGGAACGGTCGCCGCCGGCTTGAGCGCCAACCAGATCGCTCACGTAAGGGCCTGGCATACGGGGAAACGCTCGCCTTTGAGCGGAACCTGCGCCTCGCTCACCCAGCTGAATACGAACGATGCCTTCGGTTATGTCACGGTCGATGCGGTCAAGCGCTGCTCGACGCTCACCCCCGCGGATCGAGGGTACTTCGGTGCCAACGGCGTCGCCTCGAACGACAACGTCTTGTGGGGCGACTACGCGGTCCTCGATGCGAACCACGACTCGGCGAAGGGCGACCTGGCGGTCCACATCGTGGCCGAGCCCGGGATCTATAAGACGGGCAATCAGACCTTCTACGGTCGCTATGTCAACGGATCGGGGATCGACAACCGTCGGCCTCTCGGAACCTCTTACGCCAGCCGTTATCAGGAGGGCGACATCACGACCGAGATGATGGTCTGGCGCGATACCAAGGTCGCCGCAAAGACCGGCTTCACCTGCGGTTCGGAGCCCAGCTGGTTCCCGCTGGAGCAGAGAGGGGTCATCGCGTTCGACGAGGAGGAGAACGCGATCGAGATGCCGATCTCCGACACCCGCATGCCGGTCGCGCTGCAGAAGATCACCATGGGTTCGGAAGCCCTGGCGACGACGGCCGACTCCGGCTGGGTGTTCATCGACCTCTGGCACAAGGGCGGCCTGTTCGGCAACGTCGCTCAGGGTTGGGTGACGACGACCATGGAGGGGGCAGGCGCGAAGTACAGCATCGGCCAACGGACGGTGCGCATGGACAGCGCCTGCGACAAGTTCTAAAGACGGATTCCCTGTAGGTGGTGGCTCCGAGCGGAGGGGACGGCTTAGGCCCCGTCCCCCCCGCTCGCTTTTTGTTTTCCGGGCCGATGCAGGCCCCCTCCGTAACATTGACGAGGTTCTCCCGTACAGGCAGGGGGAGGAACCTCACATGCGATCCATCATTCAAAACATCCGCTACGGCACTCGGCTGTTGGCCAAGCGCCCCGGCTTCACGGCGATGGCCGTCCTCGTGCTGGCTCTGGGCATCGGCGCCAACACGGCCATGTTCAGCCTGGTCAACGCGTTTCTGTTCAAACCGCTGGTCCTTCGCGCGCCGGAGCAGATCGTTGGCCTGTACAGCAAGGACGTCAAGCGGCCCGACACCTACCGCGCCTTCTCCTATCCGGAATACCGCGAGATCCGCGCGTCCAACAAGTCTTTTTCCGGCCTGATGGCGCACAACATGGCGATGGTCGGCCTCTCCGAAGGCGAGTCCACCCGCCGGGTGTTCGCCGACCTGGTCTCCTCCAACTATTTCGAAACGCTCGGCGCGCCGCTCGCGCGCGGACGGGTCTTCACCCCTGAGGAGGAACGCCCCGGCGGCGCGATTCCGGTCGCGATCGTCAGCTGGACGTTCTGGGAAAAGAACGGCGCCGACCCCGACCCGCTCGGCAAACCGCTGCGCATCAACGGCAAGGTCTATAGCGTCGTGGGAATTGCGGCCAAGGGCTTCACCGGCACCACCGCTTTGGTCAGCTCCGACATCTACCTGCCGCTCGGGATGTACGAATCGGCGGTCAACGATTTCGAAGGCCGCGCCAAGCCACTCGCCGCGCGCGACAACCACGCGCTGATCGTCGTCGGCCGCCTGCGCCCCGGCCTGAGCCTGTCAGCCGCCGACGCGCAGCTCGCGGCCACCTGGGCGGGCATGGACAAACCGCTGCCGGACGACAAGGATCAATCGCTGGTCGTGCAGCCGTTGTCCCGGCTCAGCGTCTCGACTCAACCGACGGACGACAAAGAGCTGCGGGTTCCTTCGCTGCTGATGCTTTTCCTTTCGGGCATCGTCCTGCTGATCGCTTCGCTCAACGTCGCCAACATGATCCTGGCGCGCGGCAACGCGCGGAAGAAAGAGATGGCGATCCGCCTGGCGCTCGGCGCCGGCCGCTCGCGGATCGTGTCGCAAGGATTCGTCGAGGGGCTGGTGCTCGCGTTTCTCGGCGGCGCGGTGGGGCTGGTCTTCGCCTATTGGGGGACCACGTTGCTGGTACGTTCGCTCGCGACGATCGCTCCGATCCAGCTGGTTTTCTCCGCCGTGCCCGATCCGCGCGTGCTCGCGGCGACGCTCGGCTTCTGCCTGTTGAGCACGGTGCTGTTCAGCCTCGCGCCGTCGTGGAACCTTTCCCGGCCGAACATGACCACCCAGCTCAAATCCGACGAGAAGACCGGCACGGAAGGCGGCAAGGATCGCCGCCTGCTCTCGCGCCGGAACCTGCTGGTGATCGGCCAGCTCTCGCTCTCCTTGATGCTTCTGTCGATCGCGGGTCTGTTCATCCGCAGCTCGTTGGAAGCCGCGCGCCTCGATCCCGGATTTCGCACCGATCAGGGGGTGATCGTGGAGATCGACCCGAGCCTCGCCGGGTACGACAAGCCCCAAGGCGCGCAGGTGACCCGGGCGCTGGTCGAAAGGCTGCGAACCGTGCCTGGGGTCGAATCCGCCAGCATGGCGGCGACGGTGCCGTTCGGCATGGTCTCGATGGGCCGCACGCTCCAACGGGCGACCGATCCGGCGAGCGACGCCAAGAATCCGGCCAAGAAGGACAGCCTGGTCTCGACCGGATTCAACATCGTCGGCACCGACTATTTCTCGACGATGGGCATCTCCCTCCTGCGCGGACGGCCGTTCCGCGAAAGCGAGACATCGGCGGACAGCTCCGGCGCTCCGGGCGTTGCGGTGATCGACAAGCTCGCCGCCGAACGCCTGTGGCCGAAAGGCGATGCTCTCGGTCAGCGCATCCGCATGGTGGAAGGGGAGGCCGGCACGTCGCCGCGCGAGGTCGAAGTGGTCGGCGTCGTCGCCAACGTCCGGGAGCACATCATCGGGGGCAAGCCTTCGCCCTGGATTTACGTGCCGTTCGGCCAGGAGACGCAATCGAACATGAACATCCACCTGAAGATCGCCGCCCAGGGCCCGGCCGCCGAAGAACGCGTGCTGGATGCGATCCGCAAGGAGATCCGCGCGGTGGACTCTCGCCTGCCGGTGCTCGCCTTCCGCACGATGCGCGATCATCTGGAGGCGAGCTTCGACATCTGGATCGTCCGCACCGCGGCGCGGATGTTCTCTCTGTTCGGCGTGATCGCTCTCCTGTTGGCCGCCGTCGGCCTCTACGGTGTCCGGGCTTATACCGTGGCGCGGCGGACGCGCGAGATCGGCATTCGCATGGCGATCGGAGCGAGCGCGGGCGATGCCCTGAAATTGATCCTGCGCGAAGGGCTGCTGCTCACCGCGATCGGTTCGGGAGTGGGCCTGCTGCTCTCGCTCGCGATCGGCAAGGTGCTCGCGGGAATGCTCGTCCACGTCAGCTTCGCCGACCCGATCGTCTTCACGGCAACCCCGCTGCTGCTGGCGCTCGTCTCGCTTCTCGCCTGCTACGTCCCGGCGAGCCGCGCGGCGCGCATTCAGCCAATGGTGGCGCTGCGCAGCGAGTGAGAACGAGGTAGAAACTCAGGATCGTTTTCGGGAGACAGCCCCCTGTGCGCGAAACTACCATCGCACGCCGGGGGGAGCCTCTTACCTCAGAAAACCCACCTTCGCCGATCTCTTGACCACCAGTCGCCCATATCGGTATCGTTCTCGGTATGGACATTCACAAGAAGACCCTGAACCTGGACCAGGAGCGGGTTTCGCGGGTGCGAGAGCTGCTCGGCGCCTCGACCGACACGGGAGCCATTCATATGGCGCTCGATTGGGTGCTTGAATCCGAGGCGGTCGTGGATGATTTGATGGCGGTCGCGGGGAAGGGCGTGGGTAAGTTCCGCCAGGTCGGTCCTTCGGCTCCGAAGATTGTGAAGTGAAGTTCCTGCTGGACACTTCGGTCTATTTGACCGTTCTCCACGATCGCTCCTTCGCCGTCGCAGCCGAGCCAATGCTGCGAAGAATCGCACCGCAGATGGTCCTGTCCTCGGTGGTGCGCGCCGAGCTGACCCAAGGTGCCCGAGGCGAGCCTGGGCGACTCCTCGTGGCGAAATTGGCCAGAGCGCTTGAACGTGTCGGGCGAGTGATCTCGCCGATTCATGAGGATTGGGTCGAGGCGGCTTCGATCCAGTCGAAAATCTGGGATCAGCGGCCTTCTTTGCGCTCGAAGCGTCTCCTGAACGACCTCCTCATCGCGCGAAGTGCTCGCCGGGTCGGAGCTTGCGTCGTCACGGACAACGAGGGCGACTTCGACCTGATCGGGCGTTGGATCCCCATCGAAGTTCTTCGCTCGACGGACCTGTTGGCTCGCTGACGCAACTCAGATTCCGGTCTCTCCTTCCGGCTCCCGCCGCTTCTTCGGCTTCTCCCGCAGGAACCACGTGAGCGCGGCGATCACCAGCGCAATCGCGGCGCCGTAGGGGAGGAGATTGCGTTCGCCGTCCCAGCTGGCGGTTTGGCCGAGGAAGAGGACGGCGAGGACGACGATCACGACGCTGGTCAGCTTGCTCTTGAGGTCGTCCAGGTGGCGGATCTCCAGCCATTCCGGGAGCTTCAGCTCCGGATCGATGAACAGCTCGTAGAGACCGAGCGCGATGATCAGGACGACCGTGCCGAGGAGGAAGAGGTCGATGGTCTCGATGCACGCGACCATCAGCACCTTGGCCTTGATCGGAGCGGCGCCGCCGAG
>DATMZU010000543.1:0-5449 GCA_035607435.1 Thermoanaerobaculia bacterium
CCGACGCCGGAAGCATCGAGGGCCAGGTCGCCTATGCCGGTCCGGACCCGGACCTGGCGATCCCGCTCACCGCCGACCCGACCTGCGCCAAGCTGCGCACCACGCCGCTAGAAACCGAAAAAATCGTCGGCGACGGGGCCGGGCACCTCGGTAACGTCTTCGTCTACGTAAAAGCCGGGCTCCCTCCCCGCACCTACCCGGCGCCCACCGAAAAGGTCGAGCTCGACCAGAGCGGCTGCGCCTACCTCCCCCGCGTCGTCGGAGTCCGCGTCGGCCAGCCGCTCGTCCTCAAGAACAGCGATTCGACGATCCACAACGTCTTCGCCCAGGCCGGGGCGAACCCCCAATTCAACCAGGGCCTCCCCTACGCCGGCATGAGCTTCGAGAAAGTCTTCGAGGCGCCGCAGGTCATGATGACCCTCAAGTGCAACGTCCACCCCTGGATGACCGCGTACGTCGGGGTGGTCGACCACCCGTATTTTGCGGTGACGGGACCGGACGGGAAGTTTGCGATTCCGAATCTCCCTCCCGGCACTTATACCTTGGAGGCCTGGCACGAGTCGCTGGGGGTGAGGGAGGCGGTGGTGACGGTGGAAAAGGGGAAGGCCGCGACGGCGGTGGTCGATTTCGGGGTGAGGGGCTAGGCGCGGAAACGAAGGCGCAATCCAACCGCGATTCGGACGACAGCTCGTTTCGCCTTGAATCGACTGGCAACCTTGGCGCCTTGCGCCGCAGCATCAACCATGCGGACCACGGAAGCAGCTTCTATCAGCTGGTGAACCACACCCGTGACGGTCGATCTTTGGGTTAGCTTTGAAATGGCTCGGGCGCTATTGGCGAACCTTGAGGGACCCAATCCGTGCGAAACCAGTTATTAATACCGATCATGTCTTTTCCGTGAACGTCTAGGATATCTTTTTCCTTGATATGTCCTTCATGGCGCCCCCATACATCGAGCCATCTTGCCTTCGCTCGAGCTTCCCACCCCCAATTTTCAACGCCGGGCGTATAACGGTATACCCCAAGGTAATATCGGCCGTCAAAGATGCCCGCACCTCGCCAATAGGATGTTTGCGGAAGAAATATCCCGCGGCCTGACCCGATAATTGTCAGAGGATCTTCTTCTCTGTTACCTATCAGATATGAATGATGAGTATACTGCGCATCATCTGTGCGTATGCTGCAATTTATGACTTCCCTTGGCTCTTCGCTAATCCATATTTCGTCCCCGGTCGACTCATCGCCACCAGAATTAAAGAAATGTAACACTAATCGATCTCGCCTAGGGAGAGAACCTCGAACAATTCCCCATCGCTGCGAATCGGCGCTCCGATAAGAGCCGAGGAACAAAGTACCAAAAAATATACCGACACAAGTACAGTCATCTCTGACAATTTCGTATCTATCATTTAGCAAGCGTCGTATTAGGAGCTTCGTTTGGAGAGGAGATCCATACAACTGATAGGATCCGTCAACCTCAACTTGCCCTGAATTTTCGTCAGCCGAAAGGATAAAGCTCGTAGTCGCACGCGCACTGCGGGGCACTACTGGCGCGTCACGGCGCCTTAGTAAGATCCTTGAATTAGGCAACTCAGCAGAGAGGGCTCCCGGCTCTCCGTATACAGTATATGCCAGCCAAGCTGGGTCGCCGGGAAACTGATCCCGCAAATCGATACGCGCCCGTCTTACCGCTTCTCCGAAAGGCTTCCCCCCGAGGAAATTCCGATAGAAAGATCGAGAGAATGCCCGAGCCTTACTATCTCCCACTGGCCAGAGAGTACCGATGAATGCTCCGGCTCCTGCATTGAGGCTCTGCTGCGCCCAACCCCCTATGCCCGTCAAGGAAAATCCGGCACGGCCGGTATTGCAGCCATTCAAAAATATTAGCGGAGCATGCTGCCTAAAGTTTGCCTTTGCGGATGCCAGGTTCGCAGGCGTCAAAAAGTCGTCGCCGAAGAGAAGTAGCTCCGCTCCATTAGGGTCGCGCGCCCTAGCTGAGCCGTGACCAGTGAAGTGCCAGCCGTCGAATGCTCCGGTGTTGAGCGCTTCTGTCACTTCCTCGAAGGTAGGATTGATTTCGATCACTCGTTGTTTTCCAGCCAAATTAATTAAATCTTTTTTCTCGCCCTCCGCGTTCGGAAGATCCTCTGTCGCAGCAAGGACGAACGCAATATTTTGAAGAGGTAGGGCGGTGACCATATGCGATACTTCTGGAGACCAACGAGTCATAGAGAACGCTTCGCAAAGGAATGGCCCCTCCTCCCCCTCTTCGCCCTGGAGCTTTAGAAGTTCCCAAGGGAAATAAGGCTCGGCAGAGAAAATCTGCACGGTGTCAATCTGGCCCTGTTGGGACCAGAGGAACTCTCTCAGAGGCCGGGGTAGCCCTTGAAAGAGGATAACTGCCATGTCGGCGAGCTGCTGTTTCGCATTCTCTTGGCCTCGCTTGCCCTTCGCGGCCAGATCGGAAAGGCGCTCGACTCGCCGGCCCATCTCTTCCTGGGCTAGGACTTTGGGATCTCCTTCTAGAACAAGAGAGCCAAGACCCTTGCCGTGCCAATCCAATCGATCCGAGCGAACTTCAAAGATCAACGTGCTTGAGGGAGCCCGGCGAACCAGGATCTGGAGGTCAGGAGGGGTCGGGGCAAGAATCTCGTGTCCACTCATCGCCGATGGGTGTTCTTGGAGTCGATTCTACACTCCGTGAACCTCTTGGCCCGATCCTGACGCCTCGACCAGCTTCCCCCTCCTCGCCGGATCGACCCTAACTACGGACCAGGTAAGGGCGACCGAATCTCTTAGGCCAAGGCCGAGAATCGCATCTCCCTGGCCGATGCGCTGATCGCTGGGCTCGCCAGCCGGTTGGGCGTTGTTCTGGTCCACAAGGATCCAGTGTTTGAAGCCTTGAACGGTGTTGTAGATCTCAAGGCCCTTCCCTAAGATCTCCTTGAGCTGGGAGATGTCTTTCCAGATGCGGAATGAAGCCAGCCTCTTGAAGCCGGAGAACGACGGATCCGGCTTCGGCACAGGGTTCACCCCTTCGCCCTGCGCTCCTCCTCGAGGCGAAACCGGAGAAACTCGACATCCGCGGCGTCGCTCGGTCGGATCGTGTCTTTGAGGCGAATCAGGAGGGTTTTGCTCGCTACCGGGATTTCGACGTCCTGGATTCGGAACGTGACGACTCCTTCGTCGACAAGCGAAGCCGGATAGCTGATCCCACAGGCTTTGGCCATTAAGTCCACGACGATTTCATCGGCGACCCGCACCACTCCGTAACGCTCGACTTCGTCGTCCGCGATCAAAGCAGCCGCATTGTCGGGGAGAGATGCCATCGCGCGTTTGATGGCCTGGACGTTCTCCGCGGAAGCCTCGACCAGGAAGTCGATGTCCTTGGTCGACCGGATGAACCCATGAAGGATAACTGCGAAGCCCCCGATGAGCAGGTATCGGGCACCCTCGCGATTGAGCGCCCGGCAGAGGTCTACAAGATCTTCGAGTTCTGGCGCTCGTGAGTAGACGCCATCTGTCTCAGCATCCATTCGTGGGCCTCTTCATGAGTATCGAACCGAAAGATCCCACGGGGGACGAGCGCTCTTCCCCGCAACCGGTTGACGGTGCGCTGAAGGATAGCGATGTCCCGCAAGGGATCCTCGCCTTCGCGACGACGGGACACACGCTTGATCCGAAGGTCGTGCAAGGTATCCATGCCGGCACCATATCCGAATGGCTCGCCTGTACCAACTCCCTTCCGCGAAGGATCTTCTTTCTCTCAAGACACACTCCTCCCCCGCCGGGACAGGGCAAAGCCATAGGCTGCGCCTCGGGCCGGAGGGCCCGGGTGACGACCGGTTTGGCGGGGAGGGGCTCGGCAGTGTGTGCCGTGGCTTAACTCTCGCGGTCCGACGCCGGCACTTCGTCCGACAGCCAGTCCTGAACCCGCAACGCGGGAGGAATTCCTGAATCGTCCGGAAAATTCGGTCATCACTCACCAGGACGGCGTCGTGTTCGAGCGCCAAGCTTGCGAGGATGAAATCTACCGTGGAGGTCTTCATCTTTCTGCTGCTGGCACCTGTATGCTCTTGATACCGTGATTTGAGCTCGCCGTAGAGGACCGCTCCAGCGCTGGTCAGCCCGATCGAAGGGAAGCGTTCCTCGAAAGCCCGCCACGCCAAGAGCAGCGATTCTTTCAAGTCCCCGGGCGCTTTCGAAATGCCTAGAACTGAAAACCCTCGCGAAAATCTCGAACGTACTCCTTGACAAGATCTGATTTGCCGTCCAGATGGCCGGCCTCGTCCGACGCCAAGTACTCTGCCGCGCGAGCCCATCGGCTCTTCTCGACTAGTCGTTCCGGCTGGCCTTCGTCATTGAGGATCGTGACGAGAACACGCCGCGCGCTCGACAGCTCCACAGATTCGAGCAGGCGGACGTTGCCGTTGGCCTCGAGGACAGCTTCAAGTGTTCGGAGCATCCCTCACCTCGTGTGCTCGGGCGGCACCCTTCGCCGCGAGCCGGCGAAGCCTTAGCCGCTGGACTTGAGTCAAATTACCACAGCCGCTGCGCCGAAGACGATTCTCTGACCGAGGCCGTGATCAGCATTTTGGCCCTGCTCTGGGGAGGTTATGGAGCCCAGACCCCCTCCCCGCCGCGGCGGCAAGGCGAAGCCGGAGGGCGGAGAGGAGGACTCGGTCGAGAGGGACTACGGGACCGAGTGGAATCGGCGAAGTCCGGCGAAAGTCGCCGAACTTTGTCGCCCCCGAAACGATGCGGCATCGGTCGGGCGTCATGGGAGCTGGATTCAACGACCGAATCCACCGCATGCGACGGCCGGATCCTCCGCGGTCCGAATGCCAAGTCGCCGCCGTCGCGGCGCGCGGATCATTCGCAGAGGAAGACTTCTTCCGTAGTGGCTGCCGTCGCCGCCCGGGTGAGGCGGCAGCGCAATACGTCAGGATCGGCGGTCGCTTCGAGGGCAGAGCGTGCCGCGTAGTCGACCGACAGGCCGCGAGCTTCAAGGACGGCTAGGATGGAGTCGCGCAAAGCTTGTTGTTTTCCCTCGACACGGATCTCGTCGAGATCCCGATAGCCCTGGCGTTGGAGCAGATTGCGGAACGTGACGGCGTGAGCTGCCTCGCGGTCGTACAGCGCGTTCACGGGCACGGGATTTTGCAGGATCCCGGGCGCGGTGAGCTCTTCGCCCGGATCTACGAGCCGCAGCTCCTGTCCGCTCTGATGGACCTCGACCCGCCGAGGTCCAGAAAGGCGGACGACCCAACGATCTGGGTGCCGGCGGCTAGAAGCTCCGAGATCTTGACCGCCAACTCCTTTTCATCCTGCCCTGTATCGGCGTACTCCACCGCCAGCGGCGGCGCTCCTTGGACCCAGTCGGGCGCGTTGGGCACGTTGCCCACGGCAATGTCCGGGGCGCGCAACGTTTCGGGCGTGGGAGCGTATC
>DATMZU010000133.1:0-4277 GCA_035607435.1 Thermoanaerobaculia bacterium
GAAGCGAGGCGAGCGGTTCGATCTTCATGGGTCGAATTCAAACTCCATACGAAGAGAGAAGCAAGGGACTTCTCGCCGTCCTGATAAACTCGCGGGCAAGCGCTCGACTTTTTTGAAAGGGGCAACGGAATGGAGCTCGGCAATTTTTCGGTTAGCTTGGCGGTCAAGGATCTCGCGGCTTCGAGGGCGTTCTACGAGAAGTTCGGTTTCAAGGCTTTCGCCGGGGACGCTTCGAAGAACTGGCTGATTTTGAAGAACGGCGATCATGTGATCGGGCTCTTTCAGGGGATGTTCGAGAAGAACATCCTCACGTTCAATCCCGGCTGGGACAGCAACGCGCAGAAGCTCGACTCGTTCACGGACGTTCGGGACCTGCAGCGCCAGTTGAAGGCCCAAGGGGTGACCTTCCAACAAGAGGCGGACGAAAGCACGACGGGGCCGGCAAGCTTCATCGCCGTGGACCCGGACGGCAACCCGCTCCTCTTCGATCAGCATGTGTAGGTAGGAGGGCTCCGGAGGATGGACGCCCTACTTGAACCGCGGGAAGGAAGGAACCGGCGAGGAAGAGGATGCATCAGGCAAAACCCAGGCTCTACCTCGAGACCTCGGTGGTCAGTTACCTGACGGCCTTGCCAAGCCGCGACATCGTCACGGCGGCCAGGCAGCAGATCACGCGAGACTGGTGGCAAATCAAGCGAATGGACTTTGACCTCTACGTCTCTGAGTTCGTGCTCGCGGAGGCGAATTTGGGCGACCCCACCTGGGCCGCTCTGCGACTCGACGCTCTTCGGGGGATCCCGGAGACCGGTTTGACCGAGCGATCGTATGCCTTCGCAGAGCATCTCCATGAGATCGGGGCGCTGCCACGAAAGGCAGCTCTCGACGCCCTCCATCTCGCAGCGGCCGTAACGGGAGGTGTCGAGATCCTTCTTACCTGGAACTTCAAGCATCTGGCCAACCCGAAGACCCGGTCTCTCGTCGACCAAGCCAGTCGCTTCTTCGGCTTTCAACCCTGTATCATCAGTACTCCAGAGGAACTTCTCGAGGAATAGGCCTATGGAACCAGATGAGATTATGCAGGAGGTGAGGGCGATTCGCGAGGCATATGCCGAGCGTTTCAACTTCGATATCCGCGCTCTCTATCTTGACGCCAAGGCCCGCGAAGGACAGGACGGGCGGCGGGTCGTCATGCTCGAACCCAGGCCTCTTGAGCCGGAAGAGCCGGTGAGGAGCAGGCGCTCGGCTTGACTAAACTCGCTCCCAACGGGCAAATCATCGAAGGGATCACGAGGATCCACCACCAGGTCGACCGGCTAGTCGACGTTCGTGATCTGCAGCACCAGCTCAAGGCGCAAGGGGTGACGTTCCAACAAGAGGCGGACGAGAGCACGACGGGGCCGGCCAGCTTCATCGCCGTGGATCCGGACGGCAATCCGCTCCTCTTCGATCAGCACGTGTAGGTAGGAGGTCTCCGGAAAATGGACGCCCTACTTGAGCGAATCGCGGACGGGCGGACCGACCTGGTCTGGGAGCTGGTGGCCGAGGGGCACGCCGCCACATCCGCCACTCGCGATGGCATTCGGCTCGTTCAGTGGTGCGCCTATTACGGCGACGTGAGCGCGATTCGTTTTCTACTCGGCCACGGGGAGTCGCTCGCGCCGTTGGGAGCGAACTTCGGGCTGAACGACGCGGCGTTTCATGGCTGGTGGCGGCTGTGCGAGTTCCTGATCGAGAAGGGGGCCGACGTTGACGCCGCAGAGGAACTCACCGGCGAAACGCCGCTGCATTGCGCGCTCTCAACACCGCACCGCGACGCGCACGACCTCGTCCTCCGGGTCCTGCTGAAGCACGGCGCGGACCCGAATCGCGCGACGGTGCCCGCGGTTGAAACGGGCGCCTTCATGCGCGATTGCCGGACCCGGGGCGAGACGCCCCTACACCGCGCCGCCGCGTTCGGCGGCGAAGGGACCCTCGACCTGTTGCTTGAAGCCGGCGCGGCGAGAGAGGCGAAAGACATGAACGGCGACACGCCGCTCGCCTGGGCCAGCTGGTACGCGCGCCCCGATGCCGTCCTGCGGAAGCTCTGTTACGGCACCTTTTCGATCCACCCGGACCGGGTTCCGATGCGTGTCGCGCTGCTCGGCAAGCCGCTTGCGCGACCATGAATTCGAGCGTTCGGCCGTGAACGACTCCGGCGCACATTCCGCTATCGAGAGAAGCAGGCGCCTGTCGAACGCGGTAGCGCGCTATCCGGAGCTGAAACTGGCTTGCGGGACCCGATGGCCGATCTCCGGGCCGGAACTTCGGTCTCTGAGCTGGAGGGTCGAACTAGGAGCCGGATAGCCGCTATCCGCGGCCGATAGCCAAATTCCAAGCGCCGATAGCCGCTATCCGCGGGCGATAACCGACTTCCTGGCGCGGATAGCCGCTATCCACGAGCGATCATCGACTTCCTGCCGCGGATAGCCGCTATCCACGAGCGATCATCGACTTCCCGCCGCGGAAAGCCGCTATCCACGGGCTATAGCCGCTATCGGCGAGCGATATTCGAATTCCAAGCGCCGATAGCCGCTATCCGACGGCGATAGCCGCTCGCGCTGCCTCGTCAATCGCCGATCGACGAGAGACTTCGTCTACGACGAAATCTACCTCATCCAAACTCGGAACCACGGCGTAGAGACTCCATGTGCGCGGGACGGCGCCGAAAGCCGCTCGCCACGCTCGACAAACCAAAAACCTTTCAACAGCAGCACCCAGGAGAAAAACGTCATGCGCAAGCAGAGCTCAGCGACAGCTTCGTCCACCGGCCGTGTTCTGGCCCGCACCCTCGCCGAATCGCAGGCTTTCGCGGGAGTATCCGGCGCTCTCGTCCTTCCCGTAGAGGGCGGCGGCACCCCGGTACTCACCCAGGTCAACGGCCATCTCGATTGGACCAACGTCGGCGTCGACGCCTAGCTAGTCCGTCCGAGGCGCTTCGCCGGTACCCGTAGGCCTCGGCGGAGCGCTCCCTTATTCCGTTTTCAGAAATCCCCAAAAACCACCGACCCGCCGAAGCCGAGGGCGCCCTATGCCGAGCGAAATCTTGATCCTCACCCAGCCGGGCGACATCCATGCCGCGGCGGTCGCCGAAGCGCTGAAGCGGAGAGGCGCCTCGCCCGAGCTTTGGTACAGCGCCGATTTTCCCCACCGCTCGGCGGAGAGCATCCGCTTTCGCGGCGCGGAGCGGCGGATCGCCTGGCGCGGGCCACAGGGTCCGCGCGGCAACGTCCGCTACGACACGGTCTGGCGTCGCCGGCCGGCGTTCGCGATCGACCCGACGCGGCTCGATCCCGCGGACGTCGAGTTCGCCCAATCGGAGGTCGAGGCGTTCCGCCATTCGATCCTTTCGCTGCTCGCGCCCGAGGCCTTTTGGGTGAACGCCCACGACGCGGCGCGCCGCGCGAGCCGCAAGCCGCTACAGCACGCTCTCGCGCTCGAAGTGGGGTTGAACGTTCCGGACACGCTCTACGGCAACGACCCGGAAGAGATCCGCGCCTTCCTGCGCGATTGCGGCGGTCAGGCGATCTACAAACCGTTTCGGGCGCTCCCCTGGGTGGACGGCGAAGCCGCTTTTGTCCCCTACACCGCGGCGATCACCGAACGCGAGCTGGTGGCAGACGAGCTACTGCTCGCGGTGCCCGGCATCTACCAGGCGCTGGTGCCGAAAGCCTATGAAATCCGCCTGACGATGATCGGCCGCCACGCCTTCGCGGCGCGCCTGTCGTCCCAAGAGACGGTGCACGGCAGGCTCGACTGGCGCCGCTCCTACGCCGAGCTGAAGATGGAGCCCTGGCCGGTTCCCGCAGATCTCGCCGAACGCTGCGCCGCCCTGCTCGACCGCCTCGGCCTGGTCTTCGGAGCGTTCGACTTCATCGTCTCCCCCGACGGCGCGCTCCATTTCCTCGAAGTCAACGAGATGGGCCAGTTCCTCTTCCTCGAACGCTACGCCGGTCTCCCCCTGCTCGACGCCTTCGCCGAATTCCTGATCCAGGGACGGGTGGATTTCGACTGGCGCGAGAGCGACGCGACTTTGCGCTACGCCGACCTAAGCCCGGCCGCCGAGGAGGAGCTTTCCCGCGCCGCAGCGCTCCACACCGCACCGGCCGAGGTGGCGTGGAACGACCGGGCGGGGCGGGCGGGCTGAGGCTCTACAGCCCCGCGAGCGGTTGAAACCGCTTCCATGAGAAGGCCAATCTGAGTCAAGCCGCCTTGGCGGCTTTCCCTGCAAGTCTGTTTGC
>DATMZU010000048.1:0-12595 GCA_035607435.1 Thermoanaerobaculia bacterium
TCCGGCGTTCAATCCGCACCTCGCGCCGCGGCCGGGCGGCGGCTGGTGGGCGACCTGGGAGGAGCAGGAGGGCGGCCTTCAGTCGATCCTGTCTCGCGCTTTCCTCCGCGCGGTCGACGCCGACGGCCATCCGGTCGGACCGCGGATCGACGTCGGCCTGGTCGGCGACTTCGGCTCGACCGGTCCGGTGGTGGGCGTCGATCCGGACGGGCTCACCCTGGTGGCCGGCCGCGATTCCCACGGCGCACTCACGATGCGTTTGTTCGATGCGGCGGGCGCGCCCGCTTCGGACCTCTTGCTTCTCGCCAATCCCGATCCTTTAGCGCTCGGCCGCACCGCGCTCGCCGAGAGCGCGGCCACCGGTTTCGCCGCGCTTTGGGAAGGCAACGTCGATCTTTCCCCGCCCCCGCCCGGACCGCAGGCGGGCTGGGACCTGCGCGGCGCGCTGCTCGCCGCAACTTGTCCGAGCGTCAACGCGGTCTGTGCCCGGGTCGGAGGCCACCAGGCCGAGGTGGAAGTGCATTGGCGCCAGGGCGCGCGAAGCGGCGTGGGCCGCGGCCTGCGGGTCGGCAACCACCTTCTGTTCGCGCTCGAAAACCCGGACCGCTTCGACGTTGCGGTCGATCTTCGCGGCGGCGCGATCGACTGGGCGGCAACCACCAACGCCGAGGTCATGATCCGCTGGACCGAAGTCGGAGTCACCCGCAACGCGACCAAGCCGCGCGGCCGGTTCGGCAGCGGCCGGATCGAGAATCCGACGCCGACGCCGATCGTCGCCTCCGTGGAAACCTCCGAAATCGCGGCCGAGCCGGCGGGAACCCTGACGGCGGAGGGTTGCTCCCCCTCGGCCCGCACGGCTTGTCTGTTCGGGGGCCGCTTCCGGGTTGTGGCGTTCGCCACCGGAACGGATGGCATCGAGCGTCCGGCCACCGTCTTCGCGTTCGCCGATCGCCAGCTGATTCTGTCGTTCGCCGAGGCGGGAGGCGCCTCGCTCTCCCTGATCGACGGCCGGGCGAACAACGGGAAATTCTGGATCTACTGGGGCGGGCTCTCCAAGGCGGCGTTCCGGATCGAGATCACGGATCTTTCGACCGGCACCGCCCGCACCTATGCGAATCCCGCCGGAAAGCGCCAGAGCCGGGCCGACCGCCTGGCGTTTTAAGTCTCTTCGGCGCTTGGTCAAAGTCCGCGGTACCTTGCCGCACCAGCCCTCACCCCCGGCCCCTCTCCCGAAAACGGGAGAGGGGAGAGAGGCAAAAACAACCTTGTTTTGCGGGCCGTGGCCCCTCCGATAGAGATACCGCGCCTATCCTGTCGGTACATTCTTACGAGGAGACCCGGCATGCGCTTGAAATGGACCTGGGCCGCGCTCGCGGCCGGATGGCTCGCCCTCACCCCTACCGCGGGGTCCGCGGAGGATCTGTCGGTCGCCGCCTTTTCGGCCGGCTCGGCGGAGTGCGAAGACATCTTCCCCAACGTCGCCGCTTCGCGCGGCGGCAGTTTTCTTCTGGCCTGGAGCCGGCAGTGCGGCCAGGAACCCTCTCAGATGGCGGCCCGGCTCTTCGATGCCGAGGCGCGTCCGATCGGTCCGGAGATCGACCTTGGGCCGGGGTTTCCCGGCTCCCTGGTCGCTTTGCCCGACGGCGGCTATGCGGTCACCTGGGTTCGGCCTCTCACGCCTTACGATACCGAGCTGTACCTGGCGCGCTTGGATTCGCGCGGACGGGCGATCGGCGCACCTCTCGTCGTGGACGACGGCGCGCCTCATCCCAGCTCGAAGACGCAGCCCCGCCTCGCGGTCGACCGCGAGGGAAGGCTCGCCGTGCTTTGGGAGCGCTTCCGCTCCGCGCCCTTTAGCGCCGACTACCTTTGGCGACGATTCGCGCCCGACCTTTCCTCGCCGTCGGAGGTGATTTCGTTCGTCGACCGGCCGCTGTACGGTCCCGAGTCTCCCGATCTGGCTTTCGCCAACGACGGCGAGCTGCTCGTGGTCTGGAGCCAGTACATCGCGGAATTCCCGCAGCACGTTTCTATCTTCGGCCGGCGTTTTCCGGCCGACGGCTCGCCCGCCGGGCCGTCGTTCCGCATCACCGCGCCCGGCACCGGCGAGCACTACTTCCCCCGGCTCCTCGGCGCGTCGCGCGTCGGCGGCTGGCTGATGGCCTGGCAGCGCCGCGATTTCGTCGGTGGCGGCGACTCGCGCTTCGCCTATCTGTCCTCAGACACCCTCCAGCTCGGCCAGATCTTCGGGAGCGTCGTCGATCCGTCCCTGACCGATCGCGCCGAGGTCGCCCTGGGGGCCGATTCGACGGGCAACGCGCTCGTGCTCGCCGAACCGTGGAGGGCGCCGCTTGCCGGGCGGCTGTTCGATCCGCTCGGGGTTCCCCTCGGCGACCCGCTTGAAGTCGCGCCGGAACCGCTCTGGGACCTCGACGGTCCGACGTTTTCGCGCTCGGCGACCGGCTCGTTTCTCGCCGTCTGGGCCGAGGCGGGCGACGTCATTTTCGATATCGACGTCTACTACCCGAATCAGTGGGACCTGCACGGCCGGATTTTCCGCCGGAGCTGCCCGGTCGCGGAAAACGCCGCCTGCCTGCTCGGCGAGCGGTTCGGGGTCGAGGTTCTGCGCCCCGGCGCGGGAGGCGCGATGGAGAGCGCCCGGCCAGTCCGATTGGACGACGGCGGCGGCCTGTTCGCCTTTCCGGGGCGCGCTCCGGAGGTTGCGGTGAGCCTGCGGTCCCACGGCGGGCGGGTGGATCTCACCTACGCCGCCGCCACGACCGGCGCGATCCTGCTCCGGGTCACCGATCGAGTGACCGGTCGGATCGTGTCCGCCGCCAAGCCGTCGGGCCGCTTCGCGAGCGGCCGGTTCCAGGTCTTCCACCCAGGCACCTCCGCGGCACCCGCTCCCGCGGCGATTCCCGCCGTCGCTCAAGCCTTGCCCCTGGGTCTCTTCGACGGCCGTTTCCAGGTGGACGTGAACTGGACCGATGCCCTTGGAGTCAAGCAAAAGGCGCGCGGCGCCCTGTTCGACGACCGGCGCGCGGCGTTCCGCTTCGGCGACGACCTCGACCTGGTCGTCTCCCTGATCGACGGCCGGGCGAGCAACGACAAGTTTTGGATCTCGTTGGCCGGCCTCTCCGACGCCGCCTATCGGGTGAAGGTCACCGATACCGCGACCGGCAAGATCAGGATATACAGCAAGCCGTCCGGCCGGCCGGTCAGCCAGATCGACCGCCAGGCGTTTTAAGGGGGCAGATCGTTTCGATCTCCCTCTTTCGAGGAGGCTCGTTGAAGCGACCGCTTTTCATCGCGCTGCCGGCCCTCTGCGCCGTGGTGGCTCTCGCCCAATCCTGGACCGGCGTCGGCCGGCTCTCCGGCGTGGTCGTGGCGCCCGACGGCAAACCGGTCGCCAAGGCGCGCGTCTCGCTTCATTTCGAGCGCCCCGATGGGGCCGGTCCCGCAACGGAAAGCGACGCCCGCGGGCGCTGGTCGGCGCTCGGCCTGGCTCCCGGGCTGTGGCACGCGGAGGTCGAAGCGGAAGGCTACCTGCGGGCCGACGGACAAGCCCAGGTGCCGGGCGAAGGTCCCGGGCCGCAGCTCCGCTTCGAGCTGCGCCCGCTCGGTTCGATCGCCCCTTCCGCGCGGCAGACCGACCGTTCGGTCGTTCTCGGTTGGATCGAGGAGGGCAACCGGCTCCTGGCCGCCGGAAAGCGCGCCGAGGCCCGCGCCGCCTGGGAGCGCGCGCTCCCCGAGCTGCCGCCCGACGGTCAGGCCCCCGTGCTTCGCGCGATCGCCCGCGCCTGGTTCGAGGAGGGCCGGCGCGCCGAGGCGGTCGTCGCGCTCGAACGGGCGATCGCCGCCGATCGGTACGACGCCGAGTCGGCCCGGCTACTGGAGTTGCTGACCACCGAAGATCAGACCGGCGGCGAGGCTCCCCCGGTTGCGGCGGCACCTCCCCCCCAAACGGCCCCGAGCCCTGAAGCTTCTCCGCCTCCTTCGCCCGCCGTGGCCCATCGCACGGGAATCTTCTCCGCCACGCTGCCCGAGCGGAGCCCGCGCTCCGAGCTGGGCGAGCTGCTTCGCCGCACGGGAGTCTCGCGCCGCGAGATCGAAGCCGACCCGAACGGCGGGCGCTACGATCTCGCCCATGAGAGCTTCAGCCTGGTCGTCCCCGAGACCTACCGGCCGGAAGTGCCGCACGGCCTCTTGGTCTGGGTGAGCCCGAGCCCGATCGGCGGCGCCTCGCGGCCCGATCTTCTGCGCGAGCTGGCCCTCCGCCGCCTGATCTGGGTGGGTGCCAACGATGCCGGCAACGAACGGCCGCGTTGGTATCGTTTCGCCCTGGCGCTCGACGCCGCGCACAACCTGGCGAAGCTCTATCGCATCGACCCCGAGCGCATTTACATCGCGGGCTATTCCGGCGGCGGACGGGTTTCGAGCGTTCTTTCGGTGGCGTACCCGGAGGTCTTCCGCGGCGGGTTGCTGATGGTCGGCTGCGACTGGTTTCGACCGCTGCCGATCCCCGACCGGCCGGGCACGAGCTGGCCCGCCCTCTACCCCAAGCCCGCGAAGCAGGATCTCGATCTCGCCAAGAGCCGCAACCGCTATGTCTTTCTGACCGCGGAGCGCGACTTCAACCGTATCCAGACCCGCGAGGTCTTCCACGCTTTCGAACGGGAAGGGTTCGCCCACACGGCCTACATCGAGGTGCCGGGAATCGGCCATTACGGCCCGGTTCCCACCCCCGACTGGGTGCGCGCGTTCGACGCGCTCGATCCGGCCGGAGCGGCGCTCGTCAAAGCCTCTTCCTCTCCGGTTCCCTGATCTATGGAAAGATCGGTTCTTACAATCCGACGGAGGTGAAGACATGTCGATCGAAGATCGTCTGATGGAGCTTGGAATCACACTGCCGGAGCCCACCCCGGCCCGCGCAAACTACCTGCCGTTCCTCCAGATCGGCGACGTCGTCTACATCTCGGGCCAGCTGCCGAAAAGAAACGGCGGCTACGAGTTCATCGGCAAACTGGGCCGGGAATTCGACGTGACGCAGGGCCAGCAGGCGGCGGAGCTTTGCGCCATGAACGTGCTCGCCGTCCTCAGCCAGGCGTTGGGCGGCAACCTGAACCGTGTCCGGCAATGCATCCGCGTCGGGGGATACGTCAACAGCATGCCCGACTTCAAGGAGCACTCCCAGGTGGTCAACGGCGCCTCCGACCTGTTGGTCCGAATCCTGGGGGACCCCGGTAAACACACCCGCATCGCGGTCGGCATGTCGTCCCTGCCCTACGACTGCGCGGTCGAGGTCGAGGCGCAGTTTCAGGTGAGGTAAGGCGGGCCGGCCGGTCTGTGCGAAGAGCCAGGCGGGCCGCTCCCATTCCATCAACGGCCAGGACTTGGCAGAGGTATACTGCCCTCGCTTCGATGCGCAAAAGGAACTCCGAATGTCGATCCCGCACCCTCTCATCACGGCCTCCCCCGATCGCCTCAGCGGCACCCCGGTTTTCGCGGGTACCCGAGTGCCGGTGCAGACGTTGATCGACTACCTCGAAGCCGGCGATCCGCTCGATGCTTTTCTGGCCGACTTCCCCTCGGTTCGTAGGGACCATGCGGTCGCCGTCCTGGAGCTCGCAAAGTCCGCTCTGTTGGCCAATGCCGTGGCCGCGTAGTCAAGGACCGGCCCCTTGCGCGTCTTGCTCGACGCCTGCGTCCCTCACCAGCTCGGCGCACTTCTGACCGGACATAAAGTTCTTAGAGCTGCCGATCTCGGTTTGGGTGACCTCGACGATCGACCACTGCTCAATGCCATAGAAGGAAGCTTTGATTTCTTGGTCACCGTCGACCGACGGCTTCCCAAGCAGCAGGTGATCTCGGGGAGAACCTTCGGCGTCATTGTTTTAAGAGCCCGAAGCAACCGCTTGACCGATCTCAAGCCTCTGGTGGAGCGCCTCCTCCAGGCCTTGACGACGCTGGCCCCTGGCGAGGCGCGAGAGATCTCCGGTTAAGCTTTTTCTCTTGGGTCTTTTCCGTCGCTCCTCGGATCTCCATGAATCTTCTCGGAAAGAGCCGGTTCGGGCTCTTCGGACCTCTCTGACGAATATCTTCGGCTCGGACCTAAACGGCCGGGCTCCGAAGGTGTCCTTACAAGAAATGCTCGGCCTAAGGTACGCCCTCCTTCCTCATGAGATATGCTATTACAACATTCTCAGCGAGGACACTGCCGGGCTGGATGTCCGCCGCGCCAATCGCCAGGCGTTCTGATCGTCAAACCCCAGGAAGGAACACGCGCCCCATGCCCATCGACCGTTTTAGGTCACAGACGACCCGCAGCGCTTTTTTTCTCGCCATAGCACTTGCCGCGCTGCCTGCCGCGGGAGCGGAGATCGACCGAATCGCTTCGTTTTCGGCCGGCGGTCCGCCGCCCTGCAGCGACATCGGCCCAGACCTCGCGGTGCAACCGGGCGGCTCGTTTCTCCTGACTTGGCAGGGAAGCGGATGTCCGAACACGAATCTCACGGTTCGCGCCCAAAGGTTCGACGCTGCCGGCCGGCCGCTCTCCGCCGCCGTCGATCTTTGGGAGGGAATCGAACCGCGGGTCGCCCCCCTATCGGATGGCGGGTTCGTCGTCGCCACCTGGTTCGATCGAAGCCTGCTGCCGATTACTTTTCAGGGGCTCGGCCTCCATCGGCTCGACGGATTCGGCCGGGAGGTCGGCGAGCCGATGGTCGTCGCAGCCGATCCGGACTCCTTCAATCTCAACTCCTCACCGCGCCTCGCCGTCGCTCCGAACGGATCGGTCGCCTTGGTCTGGGTAGACGATCACGAATTGCTGCGCGGCCAATTTTTCGATGCCTCCCTGCATCCGATTTCCGGCGCGATTTTCCTTTCAGAAACTCTTCTTCCCGATCAAATCGCCTTCGACCCGGACATCGCCTTTCAAGCCGACGGTACGGCTTTGGCGGTCTGGACACGATCCGTCAGCCCCGAGGCTCTCCAGATCTTCGGGCGCAGATTCGGCAGCTCCGGCGAACCTTTGTCCGAGGCCTTTCCCATCAGCCGGATCGAGTCTCCTGGGGCGAAGACGCTCCCCCATGTCTCGGCCCGTCCGGACGGCGGGTGGTGGGTGGGCTGGTACAGCTATATGGTTTCGCCCATTCCAGGCCCGCCTTTCGAAACGGACCAGGAGGTTCGGATCGTTCGCTTGGGTGCGGACGGAGCAGTGCTCGGTCCCGAGCAGAAAACCGACGTTCTGAACCGATGGTTCGCTCTAGGCGCCGATCCGACCGGCAACCTTCTGCTTCTCGGAATCGGTCCCAACACGTTGTTCGGCCGTCTCTTCCCTCGCGATGGCGCTCCGCCCGCGGACCCGTTCACCCTGTCGGGAAGCGATTCGATCTCGTTTCGTGAATCGGCCCTTGCCGATCGGTCGCCGGCCGGCTTTCTCGCCGCGTGGTCGGAATCCAAGGCTGCGCCGGACTTAAACCTCTCCGGTGCGCTTCTCACCGTCCCCTGTCTGGAGGGGAAGAACGCCGTCTGCCTCGGCCCAGAAAGTCGGTACGGGGTGGAAGTCGCCTGGCAGAACGGCGCTCAGAGCGGCTCGGCGAAACCGCTGCAGCTCTCGGACAACGTCGCGACGTTCGGTTTGCGCAACGCCGCCGACCATGACGTGACCGTGCTCCTCTCTGGCCCGGGATTGCGCGATCTGACGTTCGCCGCCACCACGGGTGCGGCGATCGAGATCAAGGTGACCGACAAGACGAGTGGCGCGGTCCGCACGTTCACCAAATCCGCCGGACGGTTCGCGAGCGGGCGCTTCCCGAACGCGTTGCCGAGCGGCGCCCGCCTGCGAGTGATTGAAATCACTCGCAAAATGACAACGTCCCTACGGGACGTGTCGTTGAACAGCTCGTCCCGCCAGGGACGACGTAATCTAGCGAGGGGTTTCAACCCCTCGCTCGCACCGGAACCTACCGTCGGCGAGACCTGCGTGCCGACCCGCCGCGCTCTCTGCCTGCTCGGCGGTCGCTTCCGCGCCGAGCTTCTCGCGGGGCAATACCCCAACCCGGCGCTCGCGATCACACGAACCGACAAGAGCGGCGCCTTCGCGTTGCCCCGCGCGCCCGAAACTCCGCTGGTCACCTTGACGATGATCGACGGTCGATCGAGCAACGGCAAGTTCTGGGTCTACCTGGGCGGCCTCACGTCGTCCGGCTACCGGGTGAGGATCACCGATCTTTCGACCGGTGCCGCGAAGACTTATACCAACCCGGTCGGACGGCTCGACAGCCGCGCGGATCGGACGGCGTTCTGAAGATGAAGCGAGTGGAGCGAACGAAAGGAATGACCCGATGATTCAACTCCTCGGCCGTCGTCTTGTTTTAGGTCCATGGGCCGTTGCCTTCGGATGTGCCTTCGGTGCCCTGTCTGCCGCGGGAGCGGAGATCGACCGGATCGCTTCGTTTTCGGCCGGCGGTCCTCCGCCCTGCAGCGACAACTCGCCGGAAATCGCCTCGCAGCCGGGCGGCTCGTTTTTGCTGCTCTGGTCGAGCGCCGGGTGCCCCCCTGATCGGTTTTTCAACGTGACCCGGGCACTTCGCTTCGACGCCGCGGGCCGGCGCTTGGGAGAGGAAGTCGAGCTTTGGCCGGGCCTCAACGCGGTCGTGGTCCCTCTGGCGGACGGAGGTTTTCTCGGCGTCTCGGATCGCGAATCGACTCCGGGACCGTTCCCGCCTCGTGAGATTCGCCTGCACCGGCTCGATTCGCTCGGACGACCGGTCGGCGCACCGATCGTGGTCGTCTCGGATTCGGACGAGTTCTACTCCAGCGAACAACCGCGGCTGGCGGTCGCTCCGAACGGCACAGTCGCGGTCGTCTGGGCCTCGCTCAACATTTCTGGCTTTCAGGTCCTGGGCCGTTTCTACGACCCGCAGTTGGTGCCGCTTACCGAAGCCTTCCCCTTGTCCGCCGCGGGGCAGAGCGTGGCCGACTCCTCCCCGGACATCGCCTTTAGGGAAGACGGAACGGCGCTCGCGATCTGGGCGCGGGTGCAGTTTACCGGCTCGTCCGTCTCGCACATCGTCGGACGCCGGTTCAGCTCCTCCGGCCAGCCGTTGTCCGAGGTTCTCCCGATCGGCCAGCCGGAGACGGATCGCCAGCAGTCCTACTCGCGCGTCGTCGCCGCTTCTCCTACGGGATGGTGGACCGCATGGTACAGCTACGGCGCGCCCGGCGAAGCCGTCGAAGCCCGTCTCCTCCGCCTGGGACCCGGCGGCGAGCCCGTGGCGGCCGAACAGTCGCTCGGCCTGCCGCAATCGGAACAAGGGCAACCCGCGCTCGGGATCGACGGAACGGGCATTGCTCTCCTGCTCGGCCGGACCTTGGACAGCAAGATCGTGGGCCGGCTTTTCGATCCCAACGGCGCCCCCAGGTCAAACTCCTTCGAGCTCTCGGAGGGCAGCGACACCTCCTTCGCCCACCCTGCCCTCTCGGATACTTCGGCCAGCTTCACGGCCGCCTGGACAGGCTTCAAAACCGCGACGTTCGACAGCTCGGATCTGTCCGGCGCGATCCTCACCCCCCCCTGCCTACCCGACCGGACCGCCGCCTGCCTCGGACCCGACGGGCGCTACGGGGTGGAAATCGTCTGGCGGAACGGCGCCCAGAGCGGAACGGCGAAACCGCTGCCGCTCGCGGGCAACGTCGCGACGTTCGGCTTACGCAACACCGCGGACCACGACGTGACAATCCTCCTCTCCGGCCCGGGATCGCGCGATCTGACATTCGCCGCCACCACGGGCGCGGCGCTCGAAATCCGCGTCACCGACAAGACGACCGGCATGGTCCGCACGTTCAACAAACCCGCCGGGCGGTTTGCGAGCCGGCGGTTCCCCGAAGCGTTGCCGAGCGGCGCCCGCCTGCAAGGGATTGAAATCCCTCGCGAAATGACAACGTTCAACCCCTCGCTCGCGCCGGAACCGGCCGTCGGCGAGACCTGCGTGCCGACGAGCCGCGCGCTCTGCCTGCTCGGCGGCCGATTCCGCGCCGAGCTTCTTGCGGGGCAATACCCCAACCCGGCGCTCGCGATCCTGCGCACCGACAAAAGCGGCGCCTTCGCGTTGCCCCGGGCTCCCGAAACCCCGCTGGTCACCTTGACGATGATCGACGGCCGGGCGAGCAACGGAAAGTTCTGGGTCTACCTGGGCGGGCTGTCGCCGTCCGGATACCGAGTGAGGATCACCGATCTTTCAACCGGCGCCGCGAAGACCTACACCAACCCGGTCGGCAAGCTCGACAGCCGCGCGGATCGGACGGCATTCTGATGACAGAGCTTCAGGAAGGAACCTCCTCCATGCCCATCGACCGGCCGAAATCGAGAGCGACCCGCAGCGCATTGATTCTTGCCTTGACGCTCGGCGCATGGCCTGCCTCGGGTGCGGAGATCGACCGAATCGCTTCGTTCTCAGCCGGCGGCCCGCCGCCCTGCAGCGACAGCTCGCCGGAAATCGCCTCGCAGCCGGGCGGCTCGTTTCTGCTGCTCTGGTCGCGCGGCGGGTGCCCCGCCGGGCAGTTTCTTGCCCTGACCCGGGCCCTTCGCTTCGACGCCGCGGGCCGGCGCCTGGGAGAGGACGTAGAGCTGTGGCAGGGACTCGACGCGGTGGTGGTCCCCCTGGCGGACGGAGGTTTTCTGGCCGTCTCGGATCACGAATTGGGTCCGGGGCTTTCCCCGCCTCGCGAGATTCGCCTGCACCGGCTCGATCCGCTCGGACGACCGGTCGGCGAACCGGTCTTGGTCACCTCCGATTCCGACGAGTTCAACTCCAGCAGCGACCCGCGCCTGGCGGTCGCTCCGGACGGCACGATCGCGGTCGTCTGGGCCACGTTCAAATTTTCCGGTCCCTTTAGGACCATGGGGCGTTTCTACGACTCGCGGCTGGTGCCGCTCACCGAGGCCTTCCCCCTGTCCACCGCGGGGCAGAACGTGGTCGACGACACCGCGGACATCGCTTTTGAGGCCGGCGGAACGGCGCTCGCGATCTGGGCGCAGTTTCAGGGCACCGACATCACGGTCCCGCAAATCGTCGGACGCCGATTCAGCTCCTCCGGCCAGCCGCTGTCCGAGGTCCTCCCGATCAGCCGGCCCGAGACGGTCCGCCGGGAGCTCTACCCGCGCATCGTCGCCGCGTCCCCCACGGGATGGTGGACCGCATGGAACAGCTACGGCGAGGCCGGCGAAACCACCGAAACCCACCTCCTCCGGCTGGGACCCGACGCCGAGCCCGTGGCGGCCGAACAGTCGCTGGGTCTGCCGCAATCCGATCAAAACCGACCCGCGCTCGGGATCGACGGGACGGGCAATGCTCTCCTGCTCGGCCGGACCTTGGACGGCAAGATCGTGGCCCGGCTTTTCGATCCCCTCGGCGCCGTCAGGTCCAACCCCTTCGAACTCTCGGAGGGCAGCACCCCCTCGTTCGCCCACCCCGCCCTCTCGGATCACACTTCGGCCGGCTTCACGGTCGCCTGGACAGTCCTCGGAGCCGCGACGTTCGACAGCGCGGATCTGTCCGGCGCGATTCTCGCCAGCCCATGCCTTCCGGGAGGGAACGCCGCCTGCCTCGGCCCCGACGGGCGATACGGGGTGGAGGTCTCCTGGCAAAGCGGCACTCAACACGGCACGGCGAAACCGCTGCCGCTCGCGGGAAACGTCGCGACGTTCGGTTTGCGCAACGCCGCCGATCAGGACGTGACCGTCCTTCTCTCGGGCTCCGGATCGCGCGATCTGACGTTCGCCGCCACCACGGGCGCGGCGCTCGAAATTCGCGTGACCGACAAGACGACCGGCGCGGTCCGGACGTTCAACAAGCCCGCCGGGCGGTTTGCGAGCCGGCGCTTCTCCGAAGCGTTGCCGAGCGGCGCCCGCCTGCAAGGGATTGAAATCCCTCGCGAAATGACAACGCCCAACCCCTCGCTCGCGCCGGAACCGGCCGTCGGCGAGACGTGCGTGCCCACGAGCCGCGCGCTCTGCCTGCTCGGCGGCCGGTTCCGCGCCGAGCTTCTCGCGGGGCCATATCCCAACCCGGCGCTCGCGATCCTGCGCACCGACAAAAGCGGCGCCTTCGCGTTGCCCCGGGCTCCCGAAACCCCGTTGGTCACCTTGACGATGATCGACGGCCGGACGAGCAACGGCCATTTCTGGGTCTATTTGGGCGGGTTGTCGTCGTCAGGTTATAAAGTGAGGATCGCCGATCTGTCGACCGGCGCCGCGAAGACCTACGCCAACCCGGTGGGACGGCTGGAGAGTCGAGCGGATCGAACGGCCTTCTGATGACCGAACTCCCAAGAGGAACCTCCGACATGCCCATCGGCCCTTCGAGATCGCGCGCGATCCGCCACGCTCTCTTGCTCTCCGTGGCGCTCGCCGCCTGGCCCGCCCTGGGAGCCGAGATCGATCGGCTCGCCTCGTTTTCGGCCGGCGATCCGCCGCCTTGCGCCGACCGGTCTCCGGACCTCGCCGTCCAGCCGGGCGGCTCGTTCCTGCTGATCTGGCAGAGGAGCGGGTGCCCCAGCTCCGCGACGCGAAAGGTCCGCGCCCAACGCT
>DATMZU010000139.1:0-3182 GCA_035607435.1 Thermoanaerobaculia bacterium
TCTACGAAGCGCGCATCGCCGCGGCCGGCCGCGCCTCGGCCCCGCTCGCCGAGGCGGAGCGGGCCGCGCGCCGGCTCGAGACCCGTTTCGCCGAGGAATCCGCGGTCCGCTGGCGGCCCCGTCGCGGCGAGGAGATCGCGGCCCTCGCGGCGCGCGCCGAAGCCGCGGCGCGCACGGCCCGGGCCGCCATCCGGTCGGCCGACGAACGGCGGGGCCGCGATCTGCTCGAGCGGCGCCGGGCGCTCGCCGAGCGCCTGGCGGCGGTCGAGCCGCTCGCCGCATCGGATCGCGAGCTGCGCTCGCCGGCCCAACAGGCGCGGATCGATCTCGCGACCTCGGCCGCGGCGTTCGAGCGCGGCGACCTGGCGGCGGTCGATTCGAGCCTTCGGAGCGCCGAAAGGGACCTCGACGATCTCGACCGCCGTCTCGAGCGGAGCGAGGCTCCGCTCGAAGACCTGGCCTCGCGCAGGCGCTGGCAATCCTCCGTCGATTCGGCGATCGCGGGCACTCTCCCGGGGGGAGCCGCGATCGTCGTCGACAAGGCCCGCCGGCGCGGCTTCCTGATCCGCGGCGGCCGGGTCGAGCTCGGCTTTGTGGTCGAGCTGTCGAAGAAGGCGATGGCGCGCAAGCTCTGGGAGGGCGACGGCGCGACGCCCGAAGGGGTCTATCGGATCGTGGCGAAGAAGGACGCCGGAGAGAGCCGCTATCACCGCGCGCTCCTGCTCGATTATCCGAACGCGGACGATCGGCGCGCCTGGGCCGAGGCCGCCCGCCACGGCCGCGCGCCGCGCCGGCAAGGCCCGGGCGGCCTGATCGAGATCCATGGCGCGGGCGGGCGCGGGTTCGATTGGACCAACGGCTGCGTCGCGCTCTCGAACGCCGACATCGATCGCCTGTTCCCGGCGGTCGCCGCCGGCACTCCGGTCGTGATCGTGCCGACCGCCGTGCTCAAGGAGGCCGCGGGAAGCCGATGACGGAGTTCTCGTTTCCCCGGGCGCCCGCGCCGCTCCAAGCGCCCCGCTTCTCGGCGTTCGTCCGCCGCAGCTGGCGCCGGGAGAGCCTTCGCTACGCGCTCCCGGTGCTCGCGGTCGGCCTGGCCGTGGCGCTCGCGGTCGGCATCCTGTTCGGGTTCTCCTACGACGATCTCGCCACGGCTCCCCTGCCGCTCGCGGCGGACGATCCGGGGTCGAAGGCGATCGGCCGCCTCGAGGGGAAGATCGCGGCCGGCGAGCCGAAGGGGATCCACATCGAGGTCGACACGATCGCCAACCGGCTCTACTTAAAGCGCGGCGAGCGCGTCGTGCGCGAAGCCGTCTGCTCGACCGGCACGGGAGGGCTCCTGGTCGATCCCGGCTCCGGCAGGCACTGGGTGTTCGAGACGCCGCACGGCGTCCACCGGGTGCTCGACAAGAAGAAGAAGCCGGTCTGGAACAAGCCCGACTGGGCGTTCGTCGAGGACGGCGAGCCGATCCCGGCGCTCGAGAAGGACCGCCTCGATCCCTACTCGCTCGGCGACTACGCGCTCTACCTGGGCGGCGGCTACCTGATCCACGGCACCCTCTATCAACGCCTCCTCGGCCGCAGCGTCACCCACGGCTGCATTCGATTGGGCGACGACGACCTGGTCGCGGTCTTCTCGGCGACGCCGGTCGGCGCCCGGGTCTACATCTATTGATGCGCCCGATCGCGCGCGGAACGCTCGGCGCACTCCTTCTCCTCGCGAGCTTCGCCGCGGGGAGCGAGGAGGCCTCGGTCACGGAGGCCGAAACGGGCCGGCGGGCGCGGGCCGCGGCGCTCGACGCCGAGCTCGACGCGGCCAAGAGCCACGCGATCTATCTCGCCCTCGATCCGCGCGCCAGCCATCTCGACTTGAAGGTGGACGGTCTCCTCCTGCGCCGGTTTCCGGTCGCGAAGGGCCTGCTCGGCCGGGCGCGCTTCGGCGGCGCGGGGGCCGGATTTCCGGCCTCGAGCTTCCAGCTGGTCACCGAGCTGCCCGAGCCGGAGCGCCCGCTGATCCCGATCCGCTCGCCGAACGAGGGCGCGGGCGCCGGATCGAGCAGCCTCGCGGTCTCCGAAGCGCGCACCGAGGCGGTGGGCAAGATGCCGTCGCACTACCGTCTCCTGTTCGATCCGCCGCTCGAGCTGTCGATCCGCGGCGAGGCGGGCACGGAAGCGAGCGCTCTCGATGCGGTCTGGCGCCTGCGCTTCCGCCTGTTCGAAGGCTGGCAGGCGATCGGCCACCGGCTCCGCGGCCGGCCGGTGCCGGCACGGGTGGTCCTCTTTCTCGATCCCACCGACGCCCGGCGCCTGTTCATGACGCTCGACCCGCACATCCGGCTGATCGTCAGCGCGGGGGCCTCCTGAGGGCGACTATCTGAAGGCCTTCAGCCACCCGTGCCGCAGCCTGCCGAGCGCGCGGTTGAGCGGATGCTTGCGGGGCAGGAACTTGAGCATCGGCCCGCGGCGGACGCCGAGCGTCGCCTTCAAGGCCAGGAGGTCCTCGTTGAGGCGGTCGACGCGCAGCCCCTCGCGCACGGTGCGGACCGCGGCGGCGCGATCGCGGGCGAGCAGCTGCGTGCGCGCCAGGTTCACGTAGTTGTCGGGCTCGAAGATCTCGAGCTTCAAGGCGTGCCGGCAGAGCGTCAGCCCTTCCTGGAGGCGCCCTTCGCGGTGCGCGATGCCGTAGCCGAGATAGGAGTAGGTCAGGCCGGGGATCGAGCCGCGCAGCGGGCTCGATACCGCCTCCGCGAGCAGGCCCAAGCCCTCGGCCCATTCGCCGCGGCGGCACTTGTCGATCCCGCGCACGGCGGATTCGAGATCGGCCGAGCGCCGCGCGCCGGGGCGAAGCACACCTCCAATGCGGGAGCTCACGATCGTTAAATGTACAAGGATCGATATGCTTCCGCAAGGGAACGCCGTCGTCTCGAGAACGCCCAAGCCCCCGATCCGCGTTACACTGCTCCCCGACACGGCAGGTCGTCTCGGGATAGGTCGGACCGCATGGCCGAAATCGAACCGCATCAGGACCTCGAAACGCTCCTCACTCTCGCCCGCCGCTTCGCCGATCGCGAGCTGTTCGAGGAGGCGGCGGAGCTGTTCCTCGTCGCCCTGCGCCTCGATCCGGCGAACCTCGGCATCAAGCTCGGCCTGGCCGAAATCCGCAAGCGGCAGGCCGCGCATCA
>DATMZU010000146.1:0-2453 GCA_035607435.1 Thermoanaerobaculia bacterium
AGATCCGCGCGCTTGCCCACTTCGATCGTGCCCACCTCGTCGCCCACCCCGAGGCAGCAGGCGGCATTGAGCGTCGCGGCGGTCAGGCTCTCTTCGACCGACAGGCCGAGCTGGAACACCGCGAGGGTCACGATCATCGGCATCGACTCGGTATAGGACGAGCCGGGATTGCAGTCGGTCGCGAGCGCCACCGGAATGCCGGATTCGATCATCCGCCGGGCCGGAGCGTAGCGCTCCTTCTTCAAGAAGAAGCTGGTGCCGGGGAGCAGAACCGCGGTGACGCCGCTCCCGGCGAGCGCCTCGATCCCGCGGTCGGAGACCGCCATCAGGTGATCGGCCGAAAGCGCGCCCAGCTCGGCCGCGAGCTCCGCGCCGCCCGAATCGGCGAATTCGTCGGCGTGAAGGCGCGGCGCGAGCCCGTGGCGGATCCCCGCTTCGAGCACCCGGCGCGATTCTTCGGCCGAGAACACCCCCGCCTCGCAAAAGACGTCGCAGAAGCGGGCGAGCCCGCGCTCGGCCACCGCCGGCACGATGTCGTCGCAGATCAAATCGACGTAGCGGGCGCGGCCTTGAGGGTCGCCGCGATGCTCGGGCGGGATTTCGTGGGCGGCGAGCAGGGTGGGCAAAATGCGCACCGGGTGCTCGGCCGCCGCGCGTTCGAGAGCCACCAGCTGCTTCAGCTCGTCCGCGAGATTGAGCCCGTAGCCGCTCTTCGCCTCGATCGTCGTCGTACCGCCCGCGAGCATCCAATCGAGATGGCGCAGGACGTTGCCGACAATCTCGTCTTCGGACGCGCGGCGGGTCGAGGCGACCGTACTCAAGATGCCGCCCCCTTCGGCCGCGATCGCCTGGTACGTCTTGCCGCCCAAGCGCTCGAACAGCTCGGTCTCGCGCGTGCCGGCCCAGGGGATGTGGGTGTGCGGATCGACGAAGCCGGGGATCAGTGTGCCGCGCTTGCCGTCGAGGCGAGGGAGGTCGGGCAGGTCGCCGAACCGCTCGCGACGAAGCTCAGGGGCGCCCATGAACGCGATCCGGCCCTCCCGGCAGAGCACCTCGACACCGCCCTCACCAGGATTCCGAGTGCGCAGCACGCGTCCCTGCTCCGTGCCGCGACGCGGAGCGGAGCCTTCGGGGGTTGCCACCTCGGCCAGGTTCTCGATCAGCAGGTCGCCGGTCATTTCGATTCTCCTTATCCCAGACCGGCATGTTCGCGGCCCAGGATGCGCACCTGCTCCGCAAACCAGCTCTCGACTTCGCTCCAATCCAAAGAGTGCGCAAGCTTCGGCATCGGTTCGTCCACCGCCGAGGAGAAATCGGCGAGACCTTTAAGCGCCTGGAGCGGAAAATCGCGCACGTGGCCGAATTTGTCCTCCGCCCGCGCGAGCAGAACGTCCAGAGGCAGCCGCTGGCAGAGCAGGTAGAGATCGACGAAATCGCGCCGGGTGCCGCGACTGATGATCGCGCCGAGCTTCATCAGGCCCAGATCGACGGCCGAGGCGACCGAGAGGCCGTCGATTTCCTCGAACGCGTCGGCGAGCGGATAGGGGTAGTAGAAGAACCGGACGCCGACCCCCGCTCCAGATGCCGCCCCGGGCATGCGGACGAACAAGTAACCGTCGCGCGCGGTCTCGACCTCTGTGCCGGGCTCGATGTCGAGCAGAGCGCCCAGCAGATCCCGCCGATCCGGGGGCGTCAGACGGTTCGCATTGCTCATCAGATCGAGGTCGCGCACCGGCCGATGGCCGAGATAGAGAGCGAGCGCCGCCGATCCCGCGAGGTAGAAGTCCGCCCCCCAATCCGCCGCACCGAACCGGGCGGCGAGCGCGGCGCTTGGCGGCGTCAACGACTCCCGGAAATCGAGGGTGAGGAGGCCGGTCTCGGCGGCGGTTGCGGTCATCGTACCGGAGAGGATTTCACAGAGGCCAAAGATCCGCGCGCCCCGCTGCGGGTTCTCCCGGATGAGCGCCCAGCACGGTCTGCCAATAGGCGGCGCTCCGGCGCGACAGTTTGCGCCCTCCCTGGGCTCTTAACCAGGCGGCAATCTCCTTTTCCGGCAGAGCGCCGAACAGCCAGGCGAGATCGTTGCGGTCGCCGTCTTCGAGCAGCCGGGCGAGCACGAGCGAGCGGGAGCCGCCGGGGGAAGAACCGAGCCTCAAATCTTCAGGCGGAACGTCAGGAAACAGCCGCTCGGCGAGTGCCGCCGGAATCTCACGCGGCTCGCCCACCGGGCTCGGCCCGGGCATCGCCCGCCTACGCCTCGCGCTTCTTGCGCGGCAATTGGATGACGGTGCCGCCCGGAACACGCTCCTCTTCCATCTCGGCTTCGAGGATGCGCTGGAACAGGTCGATCGTGTTGCGGAACTTGTGCTGCAGCTCCTTGCGCATCGTGCGCAACTCCTGAATGCGCGACTCGATCCGGGTCGTCTGCTCGACCGCCTGATGGACCACCCGGT
>DATMZU010000158.1:0-6296 GCA_035607435.1 Thermoanaerobaculia bacterium
CCGCGAGATCGACCTTGAGGCGGGACGTACCTTGGCGGTGGTACGCCCCGCAAATTAAAGTAAACGGGACAGGAATGAAGGACTCAACCTGTTACCGATGTCTTGAGGTCGAGGTGTTACCTATGTCCTGAAGGCCGGACAGGCAAGCTCCGCCCCTACGCCAGACCGAGCAACTGTTTCATCCTACGGGGCCGGCGACAGACGGTGGGAACTAAGAACAAGGCTCCCACAAACCAACCTCAGAGAGGCAGCCTATGCGCACCGGTCTCTTCCTCCTCGCCGGATTCCTGCTCCTGGCGGAGTCGCCTCCTCCCCCGACTGTCTCCCAGAACTACCCCGCCTCGACCACGTGGGCGACCGCCGCCTTCCTCTTGCTGTGGCTCCTGCTCGGGGTTCAACCTATGGGTCGGCGTGACGAAGGCCGGTTACTCGATCCGCGAGGCGCTGCCGATCCTGCTCTTTCTCTTCGGAGTGCCGGCTGTGGGCTTGGTGATTAGGTGGAAGTTGCTCTAGGACGGTGGCTTGTCGGGCTCTCCAGGGATTCGTCCGCGCCCACGCCGATCTACGGGGAGCGCTTCGAGACGACTACGGTGCAGATCTCGGCGCGATTCCTGTGCCCCCACGATGATACGACCACGCAACAGCAAGCGCCGGTAGCCCTTGCCTTAGGTCTTCCAGGGCAGTGTGTTTGGTGACATCGCCATGGTGATATTCATAGCGGCAGGAATGTTAGTCGGTAGGACTTTCGGCCCCTCGCCGCCTTTGACACGTGGGAACAATTGCTTTAGTGTCCCGATAGAGCTTGAAATCAAGGAGATTGTTCGCTTCACCTAACGATTTGGAAATGGGCGCTTAATTCCGGCTGTTCCAGCGGGCAAAAGCTCCCTGGCCGCTGAGCACGATTCCGTTGACGGCATCAGGGGCGGTATTGGGTGCATGAAATAGGAGGAACTGAATGCGCGCTAAATCGATTTTAGTCTTCATGCTTGCCCTGCTGGATACCAGGCTATTGGTGGCAGAAGAGGCAAGGCGTGACCCTGTAGTGGCGAAGGTAGGGAAATGGTCAGTACGCGTTACGGTTGATTCGATGACCGATAGCAAGTCCTGCACGGGACTTTACAACGATAAGTTCGATGTTCAGCTAAACGACGGGCACCTCTATGTAAGCCTCCGCGGACGAGGCGGGGTTTCGGGCATTGTACTGCGATTCGATGAAGAGCCCGCGAAACCACTGAGACTGCCTACGGAGATGGAGAAGAGAATCGACATAGTCGATATAGAAGGAGAAGACTTCCAGAAGATCTTGGAATCCAAACGCCTTCGCGTGCGAGTTCTAACTGTTCTTAATAGCCTTGTCGACGAGGATATATCTCTCGGAGAACTGAAGGAGACCTTGGCTGTTATTTCGGGACCAAAATGCAACAACGAGACAAAGCAACAATAGGCCACCCAACTCGGACAGTCGATCGCGCGGCTCGAGAAGCTCGACGAATACGAGTATGGGAAGTTTGCCTGGGCCATTGATCCAGGGGGAAACTAGGGTCGAGCTATAGGAGCCATCTCAAGACCAATGTTCGGGCTCGTTGGTCACTTCCTCAAGATCTTGTCCATCGCCTTTCCTTTGGCCAGCTCATCGACCAGCTTGTCCAGGTAGCGGATCTGTTGCATGAGCTTGTCTTCGATCTCCTCCACCCGATAGCCGCAGATCACGCCGGTGATCTTCGAGACGTTCGGGTTGATCCGAGGGGCTTCTCCGAAGAAGGTCTGGAAGTCGGTCTTCTTGTCGATCAGTTGCAGTAGCGCCTGCTCGTCGTATCCCGTGAGCCAGTGGATGACGGTATGCAATTCCTCTTTCGTGCGCCCCTTTTTTTCCACCTTCCGGATGTAATGCGGATAGACGCTCGCGAACGACATTCTGAAGACTCTCGTATTATCCATTTCGGTCCTCATTGCTCATCAAGGTTTGGCGGGTTGCCGTTTCCAACGCCGGTGGATCCACACCCACTGTTCCGGAACCCGGCGAATCTGCCGCTCGATCTCCAACGTCATCGCGGCGGTCGCCTCGGTGGCATCGGCCGGTAGCATCATCTCGGGATGAATCGTCGCGCGGTGGCTGCCGCCTGCCACTCGCTCGATGAAGACGGGAAAAACCGCGGCCTTCTGCTTGAGCGCGATCTTCGCCGCCCCGACGGGGGTGAAGGCCGGACGGCCGAAGAAAGGGACCCAGACCCCTTCGACCTGCGTGTCCTGATCGATCAGCATTCCGAGCGCGGTGCCGTTGCGCAGGGCGCCGAGCAGTTGGCGCGCTGCCCCTTCCCGGCCGCGCTCGATGGTTGCGGTGCCGAACCGGGCGCGGAGGCCGGCGAGCATCTTCTGGAGCCCCGGCTCGTCGAGCGAGCGGGCGACCGCGGCGAGCGGCAGGCCGTGGATCGACAGGGCGGCGGCGAGCACTTCCCAGTTGCCGCAATGGCCGGTAAGGATGACGATCGGCCGGCCCGCCGCGCGGGCGGATTCGATGCGTTCCCAGCCTTCGAGCGCGACGTGCGATTTCAGGCTCTCGGCGTCGCGGCGCAGCAGGTGAAGGCACTCGCCGAGGGTAATGCCGAGATGGCGGAACGAAGCGCGCGCGAGCTTCTGTCGCTCTTCGAGAGGTAGCTCGGGAAAGGCGATTTCGAGATGCGCCAGAGCGCGGCGGCGATCGCGCCCTGCGACGATGCGCGAGAGGTTCCAGGCGACGAGACCGAATCCCGCGCCGAACCGTTGCGCCGCGCGCCAGGGGAGACGCCCCCAGGTGGCGGCGAGGACGGCGACCACGACCGCCAGCGCTCGGTCGTGCCAGAGGTATTTGGGGTTGCGGGGCACGGGTTTAGCGCCTGGCGGGGAAGGATCGTGCGGGTCGCAGCCCTCACCCCCGGCCCCTCTCCCAGAGGGAGAGGGGAGCAAAGCAAACACGTCTCTCGGCTGTTCTCCCCTCTCCCTCTGGGAGAGGGGCCGGGGGTGAGGGCTGCACGCCGAATTTCACTTTCCCGCCTCAGCAAACCGCGCGACGATCCCTTCCCACTCGCCTCGGGCGCGGAGGATCATCTCGATCATCTCGCGCACCGCGCCGTGACCTCCGGGCCGGGAGAGGACACGATGGGCGCGGGTACGGACCTCCGGCGCGGCGTCGGACGGCGCGAAACTGAGGGCGGCGCGGGCGAAGAGGGGGAGATCGGGCAAATCGTCGCCGATCACCGCAACCCGATCCGCTGAAGTCTCGTGTGCGGCGAGAAACTCGGCGAACGCTTCGCGTTTGTCGGAGCGGTTCTGCACGAACGCGTCGAGCCCCAGCTCGCGGCTTCTCGCCACCAGCGGGGCGCTCGCGCGTCCCGAAAGGATGCCGACTTTCAAGCCCGCCCCCTGCGCGAGCTTGATGCCGAGACCGTCGCGCACGTCAAAGCTTTTGAGCTGCTCGCCTTTCGGCCCGTAGATGAGACCGCCGTCGGTGAGCACGCCATCTACGTCCAGCAGCAGCCAGGCGAGCCCCTTCGCACGCTTCTGAAACGTCGCGTCGTCGAGCGGGCTTTGCGGTTCCGTCTTCGCCATCAGAACAGCTCCAGCCCCCAGAGGTCGTGGAGGTGGACGATGCCGATCGGGCGGCCCGCCTTGTCGCAGACGAACAGCGAGGTGATCCGCCGCTCTTCCATCTCGTGGAGCGCGGCGGCGGCCAGTTCGCCCGGTGGGATGGTCTTCGGGTTCGGCTTCATGCACTCGCCGGCCAGGTGGCCGAGGGGGGCATCATCGGTCGCGAGCAGCCGGCGCAGGTCGCCGTCCGAGATGCAGCCGGCGAGCTTTCCTTCGCCGTCCACCACCGCGGTGATGCCCAGGCCTTTCTTCGACATCTCGTAGATCGCGTCGCGCATCGCGGTGGTGGTCGTAACGACCGGCAGCGCTCCGCCCGAGTGCATCAACTGCTCCACCTTCATCAGCTGCTTGCCGAGCTGACCGGCCGGATGAAGGCGGGCGAAATCCTCGCGGGTGAACCCCTTCGCCTCGATCAACGCCATGGCGAGCGCATCGCCCATCGCGAGCGTCGCGGTGGTCGAGGCGGTCGGGGCGAGGTCGAGCGGGCAGGCTTCGCGGTCGATCGCGACGGAAAGATGCAGATCGGCGTGGCGGGCGAGCGCGCTCTGCGGATTGCCGGTGATCGCGATCAGCGGCACTCCGAGCCGTTTGAGCGTCTCGACCAGGCGGAGCAGCTCCTCGGTGGTGCCGGACGAGGAGGCGGCGAGCACCGCGTCTCCTTCGACGATCATGCCCAGATCGCCATGGACCGCCTCGGCCGGATGGAGGAAGAAAGAAGGGGTGCCGGTCGAGGCGAGAGTGGCCGCGACCTTTTTCATGATGTGGCCGCTCTTGCCCATTCCGGTGCAGATCACCCGGCCGGAGCAGGCCGCGAGCCGCTCGACCGCCGCGTCGAAGGCCTCGTCGAGCTGGCCCGAGAGAGCGCGGATCGCGGCGGCTTCCGTTTCGAAGACTTCGGCCGCGATCGTCCTCGGGCTTCGCGGCGTCATGCCTCCGCTCCAACCACCGCCCGCCGCACCGCGACCAGCGAGGCGAGCAGCTTTTCCGCGCGCTCCGGGTCGAGCTGCACCGCGGAGTCGGACAGGGCATGGGGGGGGTCGGGATGAATTTCGAGAAACACGCCGTCCGCTCCGGCGGCGACCGCGGCCCGCGCGAGCGGCTCGGCGAAGCGGCGCAGTCCCCCGCTCTGCTCGCCGCCGCCGGGCATCTGGAGCGAGTGGGTGATGTCGTAGATCACCGCGAGGCCGTCGTCCTGCATCCAGGCGAAGCTCCTCATATCGACCACCAGGTTGTGGTAGCCGAACGAGGTGCCGCGCTCCGTGACGGTGATCCGTTCGTTCCCCGTGCTGCGCGCCTTGTCGACGATCCGGCGCAAGTCGTCGGGCGCCATGAACTGGCCCTTCTTCAAATTCACCGAGCGGCCGGTCGCCGCCGCCGCGACCACCAGATCGGTCTGGCGGCAGAGAAACGCGGGGATCTGCAAGACGTCGCAGACCTCCGCCGCCGGGCCGCAGTGATCGACCTCGTGGACGTCGGTCAAGATCGGCAGTCCGGTCTCGCGCTGGACCGCCGCGAGCCAGCGGAGCCCCACCTCCAGGCCCGGACCTCGGGGACTGCCGAGCGAGCTGCGGTTCGCCTTGTCGAACGACGATTTGAATACCAGAGGCAGATCGAGCCGGCGGGCCATCGCGGCCAGGCGATGGCCCATCGTGAGGGCCAGCTCTTCGGATTCGAGCATGCAGGGACCGGCGATCACCGGCAGCCGTCCCGCCGCGAGGTCATTGCCGCCGATCTCTACGCCGGGCGCTAGTTCGAAGCGCGGCCTCCCGGCCGGGCCTTCGGATTCCGCCACCTTTACCCGTCCGTCCGCAGCGCGCCGACCGGAATTTGAGCGGGCGCATCGATCGGAGCTCCGGCCGGCGGGTTGATCGGAAAACTCGCCGTCGGCCCCAGCGGATCGGGCGTGGCGCTCTCTTCGCGGCGCGCTCCGGCGCGGATCTCGCCCGCCCGGCGCGTCTGCTCGGCGAGCGACGCCTCGATGAACGAGACGAACAAGGGATGAGGTTCGGTCGGCTTCGATTTGTACTCCGGATGGAACTGGCAGCCGAGGTACCAGGGATGATCGGCGATCTCGATCATCTCGACGAACTTGCCGTCGGGTGAGAGGCCGGAGATCGTCAGGCCGTGCTCTTTGAGGGCGGGCAGGTATTTCTGGTTCACCTCGTAGCGGTGGCGGTGGCGCTCGCGGATCTCGGCCGCTCCGCCGTAGATCCGGCGGGCGAGCGATCCTTCGGCGAGCCGGCAGGGGTAGGCGCCCAGGCGCATCGTGCCGCCCATCTCTTCCACTCCGAGCAGGTCGCGCAGCTTGTAGATCAAGGGCGAGTCGGTGTCGGCGTCAAATTCGGTGGACGTCGCCCCCTTGATGCCGCAGACGTTGCGGGCGAATTCGATCACCATGCACTGGAGTCCGAGGCAGATGCCGAAGAACGGCACCTTGTGCTCTCGGGCGTAGCGGATGGCGCGGATCTTTCCCTCGGCGCCGCGATGGCCGAAACCGATCGGCACCAGCAGGCCGTCCACCTCGAAGATCTCGCGCGGCCACCCCTCTTCGGTCTCCTCGGCGTTGATGTAGACCAGCTCGACCTTGGCGTCGTTTGCGATGCCCCCGTGGGACAGCGCCTCGTTCAGGCTCTTGTAGGCGTCGGGAAACTCGACGTACTTGCCGACGATGC
>DATMZU010000161.1:0-2935 GCA_035607435.1 Thermoanaerobaculia bacterium
CGCGATCTACAAGAAGATCATCAAGCTCAACCCGACGCTGCTCGAAGTCTACGAGGCGCTCGCCGAGCTGTACGCCAAGCAAGGTCTGATCAACGAGGCGCGCACGCAGTTCCAGGTGCTCGCCGACTACTACCAGAAGCACGACAACGCGACTTCCGCCAGCGCGATCTACGGCCGGCTGGTCGATCTCGAACCGGAAAACCCCTCCCATCACGTCAAGCTTGCCGAGATCTACCAGCAGCAGAAGCTGTACGAGAAGGCGCTCGGCGAATACCGCACGATCGCCGAGCTGATGCTCGCGGCGGGACACGTGCCGGAGGCGGCGCAGGTCTACGAGCGGGCCCTGGCGATCGATGCCCAGAACATCCCGTTCCTCACCGACGCGGTGCTCAAGCTGCGCCAGGCCGGCGGCCAGGCCGCCGCGGCGCGCTTCCTGTCGCTCGCGATCGAGCGCAACCCGGAAGCCGAGCGGATCGCGCGCCTGGTCGGCGGCGAGGGGACTCTCTCCGGGGTGCCCTCCCCGTCGGCCCGCACGACGACCGTCGCGATGCCTCCGACGCCCGCGGCCCCCGTGATGCCCTCGTTCGGCGAGTCCGAGCCGGACAGCCAACCGTTCTCGGTCGATCTCGATTTCGACGAAGAGGAGCCGGTGGCGGCTCCGGAGCGGGGGAGCCGGCCGGGGGTTGCCGGATGGGATCAGGCATTCTCCGAGGCGGCGAGCGCCGCGGGCGCGGCTCCCGTGATCCGGGAACGCGAACCGGTGCGCGAAGAGAGCGGCGAGATCGACCTGGATCTCGACGACGTCTTCGTCCTGGAGATGGAGGACGACGAGCCGGCGAGCCTCGTCAAGCCGCCGCCCGACATGATCGGCGGGACGCCGCGCCGGCCGGCCTGGGCGCTCGACGCGGAGGTCCAGGAGCCTTCGCCCCTGGAGAAATTCAAGGCGGAGCCGCCGCTCGTCGAGCCGCCCCAGGCGCCTCAGGCGTCGCTGGCGGACGACGAGGCCGCGTGGAGCGAGATCGCCGAGATCGACCTCGGCGAGATGGGCCGGACCGGCTCGTTCGCGCTGGTCGATCCGTTCCGCGACATGCTGGAGGCCGACCCGGCCGCCGACGCCGCCCAATCGCGCAGCGACCGGCTCGACGCCGAAGAGCTTGAGCGGACCGCGGCGGGGCTGCACGCGCGGGTTCCCGAGCGCCAGGAGGATCTCCTCACCGAGGCGGAGGTGCTGGCGCGCTATGGCCTGGAAGAAAAGGCGATCGAGCGCCTGCACGACGCGTTGCGCGCCGACCCTCGCCACCTCGAAGCGCACGCCATGCTGGTGCAGCTCCACCTCGATCGCGGACGCTTGGGTCCGGCGGCCGAGGCCGGCCAGAACATGGCCGAGGCGGTCGGCCGCCGCAAGTCCGAAGTCTGGGACCAGGTGCGGAGGAAGCTCGCGAGCGTCGGCATCGCGATCGAGGAGCCGCAGGCCAAGGCGGGGCCGCAGCGGGCTCCCGCGCCCGAACCGCCGCGGGAAGAGTTCGGCGAAATGTTCGCGGAGCTTTCGCCCCCTCCGGCGCCGGCTTCGGCCCCCCCGGCGCCCCCGGCCGCCGAATTCGACCTCGACGAAGCGGCGCCTGAGCCTGCCGCGCTTTTTGCGCCCACCGAGGTGGAACCGCCGGCTCTGCCCGCTGCGGCTCCGCCCGTTCCAGTTCCGCCGGTCAGGGTCCGGCCTTCGAACGTCATCGACCGCGAGCTGGCCGCGCTGATCGGTCCGGCGGGCAAGGGCAAGCCGGCCCGGCGCCCGAGCCCCGCGGCGGCTCCTCCGGTTCCTCCTGCCGTGGAGGCTCCTCCTCCTCAGGCCGCTCCTGCTCCTCCGCCGGTCGCCGCGGCTCCCCCGGCCCCGCCGCCTCCCTTCGAAGAGGTGCTGTCGATTCCGCCCGAGGAAGAGATTTCGGCCTGGGAGCTGCCGCCGCCTCCGAACGAGATGTTCGATCCGCGCGGCATCGCCGCGTCGCTCGAAGATCTGGACGACGAGGATTTCGTCGTTCCCGGCTTGCGCGAGTATGGGCCGCCGCTCTCCAAGTCTCCGGAAGTCGAGAGCCTGGACGATACGAGCATGAGCTGGCTCGACGAGGCGGAAGCCCTGCGCTCCGCGGAGCCGGCCGCCCAGCCGCCGGCCCCCGCGTCGCCAGCATCCGGCCGGAGCGAGCGGGCGTTTTCCGACGACGATTTCTTCGACCTCGCGGGCGAGCTGGAGCAGGAGCTGGAGCGCGAAGTGGGCGGTGGCGATCTCCTCGCCGGTCCGGCCGAGCAAACGCTCGAAGAGATCGTCGAAGGGTTCAAGAAGGGAGTTTCGGAGAACCTCTCTTCGACCGATTACGACACCCACTTCAATCTCGGCATCGCCTACCGCGAGATGGGCCTGATCGACGAGGCGATCGGCGAGTTCCAGCTCGCGGCCAAGGATCGCAGCTTCCTGGTCTCGTGCTGCTCGAACCTCGGCCTCTGCTTCCTGGAAAAAGGCATCCCCGAGCTGGCGGTCAAGTGGTACCGCCGCGGCCTCGACGCGCCCGGCGTTTCGGAAGACGATTCGCTCGGACTTCTCTACGACCTGGGCAACGCCTATCTATCCACCGGCGACAACGACACGGCGTACAAGACGTTCGTCGAGCTGTACGGAATCAACAGCAACTACCGCGACGTGGTCGCCCGGATCGAAGAGCTGGGCCACCCGCATTAGGTTCGATTTTGGGTGTAGGGGCGGCCCCCCGTGGCCGCCCTCGCCTGCCGCAATCGTTTGCCCGATTCGAGGGCGGCCACGGGGGTGTCCGGCCTCAGGACATAGGTAACACCTCGACCTCAAGACATCGGTAACAGGTTGGGGCAGAGTTGGGGTCCAAGGAGGGCCGCGACGATGCCCTGGCGGGAGACCGATGCGATGGATCAGAGG
>DATMZU010000181.1:0-5275 GCA_035607435.1 Thermoanaerobaculia bacterium
GCCGGGGGTGAGGGCTGATTAGGCGATGCCTTAAACCTTTCCAACCGTCCCCAACATCTCCGCCACCAACGCCGTCCACCCCGTCTGGTGCGAAGCCCCTACCCCGCGGCCGGTGTCGCCGTGGAAATACTCGTAGAACAGGACGTGATCTTTGAAATGCGGATCGCGCTGGAGCTTCGGGTGATCGCCCGCGACCGGCCGCCGGCCCTCCTCGTCGGGTAGGAACAACCGCCCCAGGCGGCGCGCCAGCTCGTCGGCCACCTCGCCCAGCGAGGCCATGTGGCCGGACCCCGTCGGCAGTTCGACCACGAAGGCGTCGCCGTAGTAGTTCTCGAAGCGGCGGAGCGCCTCGATGATCATGAAGTTGACCGGAAACCAGATCGGGCCGCGCCAGTTCGAGTTGCCGCCGAACAGGTCGGATTCCGATTCGCCCGGCTGGTAGGAGATCGAGAACTTCCGGCCGTCCAGGTCCAGCTCGTACGGGTGCTCGAGGTGAACCCGCGAGAGCGCGCGCACGCCGTAGGGCGACAGAAACTCCGTCTCGTCGAGCACGCGGGTTAGCACCCTGCCGAGCCGGTGGCGGCGGAGCAGGGCGAGCAGCCGGCGCTCCTCTTTCCCGGACTCCTGGAAGTGCGAGACCAGCCGCGCGAGGTCGGGCCGGTAGTCGAGGAACCAGCGCATCCGCGCGGCGAAATGAGGCACTTTGGCGAGCAGCTCGGCGTCCAAGACTTCCACCGCGAACATCGGGATCAGGCCGACCATCGAACGGACGCGCAGCCGCTCGACCCGGCCGCCGGGCAGGTGGAGCACGTCGTAATAGAACTGGTCCTGCTCGTCCCAGAAATCGAAACCGGGCAGGTCCACTTCGTCGCTCTCCGGATCGGCGATCGGATCGGAACCGAGCCGCGACAGCGCCCCCGCCACGTACAGGAAGTGCTCGAAGAACTTGGTCGCAATGTCCTCGTAGACCGGGTCCTCGGTCGCCAGCTCCAACGCGATGCGCATCAGGTTCAACGAATACATCGCCATCCAGCCGGTGCCGTCCGCCTGATCGATCGTGCCCCCCGTCGGCAGCTCCTTGCTGCGGTCGAACAGGCCGATGTTGTCGAGCCCCAGGAATCCGCCCTGGAAGACGTTGCGCCCCTCGGTGTCTTTGCGGTTCACCCACCAGGTGAAGTTCAGCATCAGTTTGTGGAACACCCGCTCCAGGAAATCGAGATCGCCCTTGCCGGTCAAATCGCGATCGATCTCGTAGACCCGCAGCGCCGCCCACGCGTGGACCGGAGGGTTCACGTCGCCGAACGCCCATTCGTACGCCGGCAGCTGCCCGTTCGGGTGCATGTACCACTCGCGCGTCAGCAGGATCAGCTGTCCCTTGGCGAACGCCGGATCGAGGGTCGCGAGAGGCAGGCAATGAAACGCCAGATCCCAGGCCGCGTACCAGGGGTACTCCCAGGTGTCAGGCATCGAGATCACGTCCGCGTTGTTCAGATGGAACCACTCATGGTTCCGGCCCTTCCGCCGCTCCGGCGGGGGAGACGGCTGCCCCGGATCGCCGCGCAGCCAACGGGGCACGTCGAAGTGGTAGAACTGTTTGCTCCATAGCAGGCCGGCGTAGGCGAGGCGCTGCACTCTGCGCGCTTCCGGATCGGTCGAGGCCCCGGGAAGAGTGGCGTAGAAGTCGTCCGCCTCGCGGCTCCGAAGAGCAAAAAGCTCATCGAAGGGAGGCCAGGCCGAAGCCTCTTCCGCGCCTTCGGCTGCAGCGCGCGACAGACGTAGCTGGATCGTGGATGAGCCGCCCGCGGGGATCTCCAGATCGTATCGCGCGGCGACCTTCGTGCCCTGGCTCCCGTTCACCGCCTCGGCCCGGCCGTTGACCACCGCCTCGTGGATGCCATCTTTGAAGAATCGTCGGGAGGGATCGGCCGGCGCCCCGAACACCCGCGCGGCGTTCGTCTCGTTCTCACAGAACAGAAGGGGAGGCGCCCCCGCGCAGTCGAGCCCCATCGCGAGCGTCTCTTTGCTTTCTTCGGGGACCTCGGCCCGAATCCGCGAGAGGCCCTCTTGGGGTGCCAGCGCGCGCAGCGACGGCCTGCCGTCCGGATTCGGCCCCCAATCCCAGGTGTTGCGGCAGAACAACTGAGGAAGCACCGTGATCGAAGCCGTCTCCGGACCGCGATTGCAGACCTCAATCCGGATCGCGAGATCCTCCGGCCCGGCCTTCGCGACCTCGACGAAGCAGTCGAAATAGCGGTCCTGGTCGAAGATGCCGGTATCGATCAGCTCGAACTCCGGATCGGCCTTGCCCCGCCGCTCGTTCTCCTCGACCAGCCACCGGTAGGGAAACTCGGTCTGCGGGTACTTGTACAGCATCTTCAGATACGACGACGTGGGCGTCGCATCGAGGTACCAGTACATCTCTTTGACGTCCTCGCCGTGGTTTCCCTCATGCCCGGTGAGCCCGAACAGCCGCTCTTTGAGGATCGGATCGCGTCCATTCCAGAACGCCACCGAAAAGCAGAGCCGTTGCCGCCGATCGCTTAAGCCGGCGATGCCGTCCTCCCCCCAACGGTACGCCCGGCTCCGCGCATGGTCGTGCGGCAGATAGCTCCAAGCGTCGCCGTCCGCGCTGTAGTCCTCCCGCACCGTGCCCCACTGCCGCTCCGAAAGATAAGGCCCCCACCGCCGCCAAGGCTGCGAACCGTGATCGGCTTCGGAGAGGCGCTGGCGCTCGGGGTTTTCGGCGGTGCTCATGCCCTACACACTAAGCCCATTTGGAGTGCGGCGACGCGTCGCCGCTTTTTCTAGCCCCGACGCGTCGGGGCGGGCCTCCTCGGGGTCGAACCTTGCTCGAAGGACAAGCCTGCACGCTAAGAGGCCTACGAGTTTCTTCTATTGGCGCAACCCGGGCCGCAACGCCCTCACCTGGATATACTGTCCTCGTGCGGTTCTCCTGGGATCCGGCGAAGGCGGCGTCCAACCTCAAGAAGCACGGCGTGAGTTTTCACGAGGCCGCCTCCGTATTGAAGGATCCGCTCTCTACGACGTTCCCTGACGACGAACATTCGTCGGTGGAGCGCCGGGCTCTGACGATCGGGATGTCACAGAATGGCAGGCTCGTAGTCGTAGCCCACTCGGAACGGAGCGAAACGATCCGCATCATCAGCGCCCGGCCGACCACGAGGCGCGAGCGAGGTTTCTATGAACAAGGCTGACACTTTGGACGACGACCTCCGCCCCGAGTACGACTTTGCGTCGATGAAAGGGGGCGTGCGCGGCAAGTATGCGGCAAAGCTTCGGGCGGCGAGCAACCTCGTCCTCCTCGAGCCGGAGATCGCCGCGGCGTTTCCTTCGGACGAAGCGGTCAACGAGGCGCTTCGGGGGGTGCTGACGACGACCCGGGCGGTTCGCCGGACGGGAGGGCTCTCCGACGAGACGATTCGGCCGACGCGGGCCGGGGGCCGGAACAAGTAGACCCAGGCCCGCACCGCGGCGGAACGTGGGGGCCCGATTCCAATCCGCTCCAGGGCTGCCGATTACATGCCTTTGCCCGCCCGCCGCATCAGAGCCAACGCGACCGAGCAGCCGAACCCTGCGAGGACCAGCAGTGCAACCATCCCCGCCCATCCCGGCCGCTCCCCCGAAAGCAACGCTCCTCGCCAGGCGTCCACCGTCAGCGACAGCGGGTTGAACCGCGCGATCGCCGCGAGCCAATCCGGCATTGCGCGGTGTGGAACCAACGCCGTGCTGGTGAAGAAGAGCGGCATGTTGACCAGATGGACGAACGTCGCCATCCCTTCCTGCGACCGGGTGACGAAAGCGAGGATGGAGGAGAGGGCGGCGAAGGCGGTGGCGAAGAGGGCGAGGTCGAGGAGTGCAATCGCCGTCGCGGCCGGTGCCCAGACGAGGTGGGCTCCTAGGAGGCGGGCGAGGAGGAGAACGACGAGGGCCTGCACGACCAGGCGCGCCACGTCGGCGGCGAGCTTGCCGGCAAGGATCGGCGCGGGTCCCGCGGGTGCGGCGAGAAGGCGGGGGAGGAAGCCCGTTTGGAGATCGCGAATCCAGCCGATGCCGGATTGCGAGGCTCCGAACAGGAGGGTCATCACGCTCACGCCCGGCGCGAGATAGTCGAGATAGGTGGTGTGGCCCGTCGGGTCGAGCTGGAAGCGGTGGAAGAGGAAGCCGAAGAAGAGCATCCAGATCAGCGGCTGGCCGAGCGAGAAGGTGAGGAGGACCGGGCGGCGCAGGACGGCGCGGGTGGTGCGGCGGGCGACGGCTCGGATGGCGTCGAAGGGGAAGAGCTTGCCGTGCCAGCCCTCACCCCCCGCCCCTCTCCCAGAGGGAGAGGGGAGAACGGCCGAAGCCTTTTTGCTTGTCTCCCCTCTCCCTCTGGGAGAGGGGGCGGGGGTGAGGGCTGCGAGCCGCCCGCCTTCCAGCTTCGCCACCCGGTCCGCCGCCTCGGCCGCCACGTGATCGTGAGTCGAAATCACGACCGACACTCCTTGCGCCGCGCGCCGGGCCAGCTCCTTCCAGAGCATCGCCGTGCCTTCGGCGTCGAGCCCTGCCGTCGGTTCGTCGAGCAGCAGCAGCGCGGGATCGTGGATCATCCCGGCCGCCAGATGCAGCCGACGCTTCTGCCCGCCGGACCAGGTGGCGACGGGCCGGTCGAGCGGTTTCTCTAGCCGGAAGGCGGCGGCGATCTCGGCGATTCTTGCGGGGCGTTGCGGGCGCGGAACTCCGTGAAGCGCGGCGAGGAGATCGAGCGTTTCGCGGCCGGTCATCTCGGGATCGAGCGCGAGATCCTGGGGGACGAATCCGAGATCGCGGCGCAGGACGTTGCGTTCCCGCTTTCCGGCCGTGGCCGGATCGGCGACTCCGAGCACGGCGATCGTTCCGCCGCTTGGGGCCAGGCGACCGGAGAGCAGGTGGAGGAGCGTGCTCTTGCCCGCGCCGTTCGGTCCGAGGAGCGCGGTGACGGTGCCGCGCGGCAGATCGAGGTCTAGATCGGTGAGGGCGGCGACGGCGCCGAAATCCTTTCGGACGCGGCGAAGGGAGGCCGCGAGGTCGGAGGGTTTCGGCGCCGGTTCTTCAGTCGGCATGACCTTCAATCTGCATGGATGATCGTGCCGACGTGCTCGCCCGCGAGCGCTCGGGCGAGCCGCTCGGGGTGGAGGCCGTTGATGATCTGGAAGCTCTTCACCAGGCGCGCGCGTTCGAGCAGGTCGAGCAGCACCTCGTCGAACGGCAGGGTTTCCAAGTTCTTGGCGCGCAGCTC
>DATMZU010000188.1:0-3047 GCA_035607435.1 Thermoanaerobaculia bacterium
CCAAAAGGTCGAACGTGAGGTCCGTCGGCTCGCCCGTGGATTGACCGCTTCCTCGGAGATCGACGTAGACCAGTTGGAAGAGATCGCTCAGGGCGGGTGGGGTTTGGACCTCGTAGGGCTTGGTTCCGATTCCGGTGAGGACCAGGCAGGGGAGGCCGTTGCCTCGGGTTGTGTAGAAGAGATCGGCTCCTTGGGCTGGTGCGGTCATAGTGTTCGGCGGTGCTGCGGAAACAGTGAAATCAGTCTAATGGATGAGTTCTACCCGAGCTTCTCAAGCAAGGGCACAACCGCGGCGACCAGTTTGGGAAGATCCTCCAGAGCCGCGTCCCAAACGGTCCGGTGGTTGACCATCTCGTAACCGTGCGCGAGCACATTCCGAAAATCGATGATGTCGCGAGCGCCGGGAATCTCTCGGAAGAGGGCGGCGTCCGTTCGTTCGAGACGTTTCAAGGCTTCACCGATGATCGTGAAGCGTCGTTCGACGATGCTCTGCAAGTCCTCATCCGACTCGTAGTCGGTCAGGGTCTTGCCGACCACGACGCGCTCGATTCCCGCCGCGGCTTGACGGATGTCGTCAAGGAGCGTTCGAGGGTCACGCTGCGTAGACATCGACAGCCTGAGACGCTGCCTGCTGGCGGAAATAGGGATTCTTGACCGCGGACCAGTCGACGAGATCCACCTGCCGGGCCAGAAGCTCGGCCAGCGCGCGGCGAAACCCGAAGAACTGCCGGAAGCTGTTCATCCCAACCGGCTCGCCGAACTCGACCAGGAAGTCGAAGTCGCTACGCTCGGGATCGAAATCTCCCGCAGCCGCCGAGCCGAACAGGCGCAGGCTGCGCACCGCGTAGCACCGGCAGAGATCAGCGAGGGGGGCGCGATGCGGTTCGAGCAGGTCGAGCGGTCCCATGCGGTCCATTCTGACGCATCCGTGCGGGCTGGGGTAGAGCCCACCTCCGGCCTGCTCAGCACCCCCGCGCTCTCACGGCTCGATGACCCGCGCCCGCCCATCCTTGTTGGTCAATTTCAAGGAACTGCCCGTGCCGCTCGCCAGGATTTGCACGCCGTTCCAGTCCCTTCGTTCCGAGTCGCCAGCGAGGCTCATTCCCGAGCCGTCCTCGGACGCGCCGATTTTCACCCCGGGCCGCCCATTCGGATCGATCAGCCGAACCAGTACCGTCTCCGCATACTTCTGACCGTTAGAAGCCGTGGAGGCTGGCAGTACCGTGATCTGAGCGCGCACTCGTCCGTGTTCGTCAACGATCTCGAGAGCGTGCCCGCGGAGCACAGGCGCGATTCCTCGTGTCGTCGCCGCACCGAGATGTGACAGGACGAAGATCAGGAGTAGCAGATTGATCGCTGAGAGGATGATCGCGAGCCGTTGAATTTTCATGGTGCCCACCCATTTCGAATGGCCCGGTGGTTCGGCTTTGCGACCTGGACCGGGTCTGTCATACCGCTTGAGCCAACGGCGAGGTCTGTCTCCTCTCCCCGGAGAACCGGCATCGCACAGCTTCAGCTACGTCAGTAGAACCTTCGATAGAAAGCGAGTGATTCTCGGCACGAAGTACAAGGTCACGATCCCAAAGAGAATAAAGACTGCACCGAAGACGGTCCCGACTTTATCTTTGGCATGCCACTCGACGATCGTCGCGATCCCTTTTCCGATCGCGGTCAATGAGAGCCCGGCGAGGATAGCCAGGCATGACATGAGTAGCAGCGGGCCGAGGCACCCCTTCTTCTTCTCGGCGGAGCTTCCGATCAGTGCTTCGTCCCTGGAAACCTTGGGCAGACCCGCTCCAGCGGAGGGAGATGAACTGGACGCTGCGATCGCTTCGGGCGTCGCGCGAACCGGATTCCGTTCCTCCTCACGCTCTTCCGGGCGGTGGCTGGGAGCGACGGGCGCTGGCTCCTCGACCGTGGTCCTGCGCTCGGCGGGCAGCACGCGGATCAGCCGTTCCAGTCCCTTTTCGAAGCCGATCGTAAAGTCGATGTACTGCAGCCGCCTGAGGCGCAGAGGGATCGAGCACCGATCCACCAGGAGCGGGATCACCACCTTGTTCTCGTCGAGAGAAAAAGCGACCTCATCCATGACGTTCACGGAGCCCACGGAGGCCGGAGTCATGACCGCCAGGCAACAGTCCGCGCGCCCGAGCGCCTCCTCCACGGAACGATCCCAGCGAGTCCCGGCACGGATGTCGAGCTGATCGATCCAGACGTCCGCTCCGTTCTGCTCGAGCGAAGTCGCAAGCCGCAACGCGAACTCGCCGTCCGAGCGTGCATAGCTGATGAAAATCATGGGGACGGTGAACAGTCTACCCGACAGGTGTCCAGTAACAGCATCTAGCGCTCGGACTCCGGCTCCAAAGGCGAAGGATCACCCCTCCGCGATCCACGTGCTGATCGAGCCTTCGACCAGAGTCCTTCCCGCCAGCTCGACGCGGACCTCGTAGATCGTGAGCGGGGTTGCGCTGCCGGTCTCTTTGACGAACGCGTCGAGCGGTACTCCCACCGGCAGATCCTCTCCCGGGCACCGGGCGTGACGGATCGCGACGAGGTAGCCGGCGCGCGGGCCGGGGGCCTCGCCTTCTCGGCCGAGCGCTTCCAAGAGGGCGGCGGTCTGGGCCGCGACTTCGAGGCCGAGGAAGGCCGGCGCGGAGCCTCCGCTCGCGAACGGGCTCTCGGCCGGAACAATCCCTTCCGCCCGCGCTTCCCCGCGCCGCCGCCAGACGAGCCGCGCGACCAGGAGAGCGGGCGGCGCGTGGGGGACGCGGCCGGCGGCCTCGATTTCTTCCCCTTCGCTTTCCGTGGGAACCGCGGCCGGTAGGGTCAGCCCGCCCGTTTCTTTTTTCCCACCCGGAGCTTTTTCTTTTCGTTCCGATCCATCCGGTTTTCCCGGAGCCGCCGCGCGCACCAGGCCGCCGGAGACGGGCTCTCCCGGCTCTCTGTGGGTGCGGATCTCGAAGCGCACGCCGCCGTCTTCCGTCGGGTTCCGGAGCAGTAGCTCGAGCGTCTCGCCGGGACCGACGGTCTTGCGCAGGCGCACTCCG
>DATMZU010000554.1:0-7848 GCA_035607435.1 Thermoanaerobaculia bacterium
CGCCATCTCCTCGATGCTGCCGCACACCTCCCGGGCGGCGGCTCGCCCATCCTGCTCTTCACGGACCTCGCGCACCTGCAATCCGGGAATCCGCTGACCCACGTCTGGACGAACGGTCTCGGGGAACCCGCCCGACTCACGGACTAGGCCCCCGGGCGGCGTCGGCCAAGGGTCCCTTCCACCATCCCGCATCGCTCGCCGCGCCGCAGCCCCGCGGCCCAAAGGGACGCGGGGCGAGGCGCATGAGCCCACGAAGAAATCGGAATCGGAGCACTCCAAAGGCGGCAAGCTGAGCTGGAACTCCTTTCAAAGGAGGACGTTCGGAATCACACGCCGGTACATACCATCTCTGTACTGGTCTTTGTGCCCTCATGGAGCCGAGCCGAAGATGGACTCGTTCATCCGCGCCACCACCTGAGAGACATGCTGATCAGAGAGGTGCGCGTAGCGTTTCACCATCGCCAAGGTCTTGTGCCCCAGGACCGCCGCAATGTCGGTCGGGGTGGCGCCCATCATGGCGAGATAGCTCGCCGCGGTGTGGCGCAAGTCGTGGAAGCGAAAATTTGCGATCCCGGCCTCGTTCAAGGCCCTTTCCCAGGGTTTCCGCAGAGACGCGGGAGTCCGGCCATGGACGCTCGGGAAAACGAAGCTCGTATCGCTCCGTCGCTCTGCCGCTCGGGCCGCGAGAATCGCAAGGGCATGCTCCGCCAGCGGAAGCGTACGCGCCTCACCGTTTTTGGTGCGAGCGAGGCGCGCCACGCCGCGCACGAGGTCGAGATCAACCCAGCGAAGAGAGAGCAATTCTCCGAGACGGGCGCCGGTCGCGAGTGCCAAGACGACGAGCGGATAGAGAAGCGGATTGCGGCTCCTCTTGCAGGCCGCAAGGAGAGCCGTTCGTTCTTCCTCCGAGAGGAACCGCACTCGTCCGTGCGGTTCGGTGGGACGCCTTACCTTCCGGACCGGATTGTCGTCGAGCCAGCCCCATTCCCGGACGGCGACTGTGAAGGCGTGAGAGAGGGCTGCGAGATAGCGGACCTGGGTTGCCGGGCTTGCCGATTTTCTGCTCGGGCTCTCCCCACGGGCGAGACGATCGCGACACTCGGCAATCGCGGCCGGAGTGAGAGCGGCAAGGGTGACAGCGCCAAGCTCCTGCTGCCAGAAAAAGAGCTGCGCTCGTTGACTCCGGCCGCTCCGCTTCGTGGGCAGGATCTCCCGAAGATAGCGGGCGATCACCTCGCCCACGGTGCGGCGTTCGGACTCCGCCGTCTTGAAGTACCGCCGTTCGCGGAGCGCGGCTTCCGTAGCCTGCGCCCAACGCTCTGCTTCCTTCTTGCGATGGAAGGTTGCCGCCTGCGGTGGGTAGCCCTTGAGGCGGACTTTGACCTGGTAATGCCGCTTGCCGTTTTCGGTTCTCCGCTCCGAAATCGTCGCCATAGAACCCTCCTTTGCGGGAGGGCCAGCCCTAGAATTGTCCCAGGGGTGTCCCGGAACTTTCGAGGCTGCGCGGGGGGAGCGAGGCTAAATGCTTGAACCTACTGGAGCCGACGGTCGGATTTGAACCGACGACCTGCTGATTACGAATCAGCTGCTCTACCACTGAGCTACGTCGGCGGGGCTTTCCCAGGGGGAGGCCAAGCGTGCGCGGGATTCTAGGAGATCGGGCCCGCGCGGCGCAACGGCTTGGGGGGCGGGACTGCGGCTGGGGGGCGGAAACCGAAATCGCCGCCCGGAGCGGGAGGGCGGCGATCCCGGCTCCGGGCGGTCGTTTGGAGAGGGAGCCCTTAGTCTCCGGGAACCTTGTAGTTCCTTTGCGCCAGGGGAGTCTGCGTGAAGGTGATCGAGAACTGCTCGGCGTTCGTGCCCGGAATGCCGGGGCTGGTGCCGTGCGACATGCCGTCGATGTGATAGTTGCCGAAGAAGGCGACCACGGTGTTGTCGAGCAGGCAGTTGGTCACCGAGCCGCGCGTCGACAGCGGGCCTGCCGGAAGCGTGACCTGGAGCTTCGAGTGGCCGTTCGCGTCGGAGTGAAACTCGTTCTCGCCGGTCCGCAAATCGAACGCACCGCCGAAACCGCTCGGCGGAACGCCCGTCGGCAGGGTGAACAGCCAGAGCGTATAGACGCCGTTCGGAATCAGGTGGTCGACCTCGAGCTTGATGACGGTTCCCTTCTTCTTGCACTCCAGCTGAAACGCGCCCGTCGGGGCGTTCCACTGGGCGAGGGTGACGCGCTGGCCGGTCGGCGTGAGGACCGGATTGAGCAGCTGCGCTTCCCGGATCAGCTCGGTCAGCGGGGTCGCCGGCGTGATCGGTTGGCCGTTGTCCTGGCGGATGTTGTTCGTGAAGTCCGTGACCGCACTGCTCTCGGCCCCGGGATGTTCAGCAAAAGCGGTGGGCACCACCAGGAGGCAGAGGGCAAGGGCCGTGAGAAGAGTCTTTCTGCTCATGCACTTCTCCTTTTGAGTAAAGACCGAGCCCACTTCGACCGTCAGAGCGTCGAGCGGCACCGCCGGGGACCTGGCCTTGAGGTTGGCAGTCATCTCCCTTCGACAATATGTAGTACCGCTGAACCGGGTGATGGGGACAAGCCTTCGAGCGAACCATGCTAGGTTTCTCGGCGTTGGCCGCCCGGAGCCTGCTTGAAGTCCCCCCTACCGCTCGTCCTCTGCCTCTTCGCCGTCGCTTTCGCCTTTCTCGGCCCGATTGCGTACGCCGCGAGCTCCCCCGAGCTCTACGCCCGGGTGACCCTTTGGGGCATCCCTCTTTTCATGGTGCTCGCCGCCGCGTTCTGCGTGCCGCGGCGGCTGCCCTCCGCCTCGCTCGCCTCCCGCGGCGGGCCGGCCCTCCTCGTCGCGGGAGCCGCGGGGCTCCTCGCCGACCAGGCCCACCTCGGCTACGGCTTCTTCGCTCGCGCGGCGACGTTCACGCTCGGCACCCAGCGGTTCGCCGACGGGCGCTTCGCCTGGGAGGCGATCTGGGCTCTCCCCCTCTGGATCGCCTTCGGCGTCTTCGGCTGGGAACGGGCGCTCCGGAGCGGCGTCTTCGCGGGTTTCCGGGACCGTTTGGGCACGCCTGCAGCGTTCGCCGTCTCGGGCCTGGCCGGCATCGCGCTCGGGCTGCCCGTGATCCTGTCCGGCGGCCACAGCGCCGGTTTCGTCCTCTCCGGGCTCGTCGCGCTCGCCGCCCGGGAGGCCGCGTGCACTCTCCTCTTCGTCGAAGGGGGCCTGCTCGCGGCCGGCCTCTACCGGGGCGTCTCGATCTTCGTTCAAGCCCTCGTGATCGACGACAGGTACGCGCTCCACTCCCCGGCCTTTCAGGTCGTCTCGGACGCCCCCTCGTTCTACCTCGCCCGCGCGTTGGCCGCCCTCGCAGGCGTCGCGGTGATCGCGCTCGGCGTGCGCTGGGCGGGGCACGGCCGCGCCCACGGCCGCTTCAGGACGAAGAGATCGACATAGACTCCCGGCATCGATCCCGCGCCCCCCGCGCGCTCAACCTCTGGAGGTCCTCTCCCATGGCCATGCTTCGCGCCGCCGCCTTGCTGCCGTTCGCCTTCGCCTACGCCACCTCCGCCTGCCTGGCTGAAGCTCCCCCTCCGAACGTCGAGCGGACTCCCGCCGTGGCGCCCAAGACCCAGACGATCGCCCTGGTCGAGCGGGCGACGTCCGACGCCGTGTCCGACCTCGGCGCCAAGGGGGATTCGATCGGCGACCTCCTCACCTTCGCGAACGAGATCTTCGACGCGAAGAACGAGAAGAAGGTCGGGAGCGATCAGGGATACTGCCTGCGCACGGTGGCCGGGAAGGCCTGGGAGTGCAACTGGACGCTCACGCTCGCCGACGGCCAGATCACGGTCGAAGGTCCGTTCTTCGATACTTCCGACTCGGTGCTGGCCGTCACGGGCGGCACCGGGGCCTACTCGGGCGCGAAAGGTCAGATGAAGCTCCACGCGCGGAACGAGAAACAGACGGAATACGACTTCGCCTACGAGCTGGTCTGGTAGGGGCAGCCCGTTGGAGCAGCTGGGCGGCCGCCGGCCATCGCGGGACCGCTCATTGGACCAGCTGGAAGTCCGATAGGAGGAGCTGGAAACTCGATTGGAGCAGCTGGAGGTTCAATCGGCGCAGCTGAACGTCCCATTGGAGCAGCTGGAGGCCCGGTTGGAGCAGCCGGAAACTCGGTTGGAGCAGCTGGAAAACCAATTGGAGCAGCTGGCGGCCCGGTTGGAGCAGCCGGAGGCCCAATTGGAGCAGCTGGAAAACCAGTTGGAGCAGCTGGAGGCCCAATTGGAGCAGTTGGACGGCCGATTGGGATCCATCGGCCGGAGATAGGGATCCATCGAGCGCCGGATGGTTCCCAACGGCCGATCGATAGGCCCCAAGCGACCTTCCATCGACTCCAATTGCCTTGCGGATCGCTCAGCCGGGCCTTTGCCGAGAAGGCAAATGGCGAGCCAGGCGAGAGAAGAAGCGCTCGCGGCTCCATGCGGCGCGATTCCCGATGACGTAGAGGCGCCGCTGGGCGCGGCTGACCGCGACGTTGAGGAGGTTCGGCGTGCGGGCGGCCCATGCCTTGGCTCCGGGTTTCTTGGGATTCCCGCCCAGGACGAGGATGACGACCTTCGATTCCTTCCCCTGCATGGTGTGGATCGTTCCGGCCCGCAGGCCGTCGTGCTGTCGGACGAAGGCGGAGAGCTCCGCGACCACGGCGCGGAAGGGCGAGATCAGGAAGACGTCCGCCGGGTCGACGCCGTGGAGACGAAGCTCGGTGAGCAGATCGCCGAGCGCTCTCCCCTCGGCCTCGATCCAATGACTGTCGGCCTCTCCCCCGGCGACGTCCAACCAGCAGCTCGGAGGGAGGGAATACGGCTCGCGCACCGGAGTGCCATAGACCATCGCGCCGCCATAGGCGATCTGGTTCGAGATCTCGAACATCGGCGACTCGCAGCGACGGTGGACCCGGAGCGGCGCACCGACCCAGCGGTCCTCCCCCTCGTCGGACGCAAGATAGGTCCCGATCTCGCTGGCGCGATCCGCGAGCTCCTGGAGAGAGGTCCCGCCGGGCAGCCAGGTCTCGGCGACCCGGAAGTGACGGCGGAGCGCCTGCTGGACGGTGAGCGGGATCGTGACCACCGGCTCGAGCTGGAGGGGGTCACCGACCACCACGGCACGCCGCGCCCGCCAGAGGGCGCCGACCGCAGCTTGCGGCGTCGCTTGCCCGGCTTCGTCGATCAGCAACCAGCCGAGCGACTCGCGTCCGAGGTGGGAGAAGAGCCGGTCGAACGAGGCGAAGGTCGTCGAGACCACCGGGGCGATGAAGAACAGTGCAGACCAGGCGTGCGCGACGGCCTCGCGCGGAGCCTCTTCCGGCACGTTGCCGGACAGGACGTCCATCGCCGCCTGGAGGCTCATCCGCATACGGCCGGCGTTGGCCGCGAGGAAAGCGCGGTGGAGGCGAAGAGCCGCAATGAAAACGGCAGCGCGCGCGTCGCTCCAAGCGCGATCGGACCAGGGCGCCGAAAGCTCCCGTGCCGCCTCGTTTGACGGGTCTCGCCAGGCGGCTGGATCGGGGAACGCGTCGCCGAGCGCCGAAGCCGCTTGAGCGAGGTCTATTCGAAGACGCACGACTGCGACGCCTGCCTGGGAAAGCCTCGCTTCCACCTGCGCCAGCTCGGCAGCTCTCGCGGCCCGCCCGGAGCCGCATTCGGAAACCCGAGCTGCCGCCGCACGGACATCCTCCTCTTCCTTCTCAAGATCGCGCGCCAGCAATAGATCGCGCGCACGCCACTCTCGAAAGACCTTCCCCCAGGTAAACACCGTCTCCCAGAATCCGGGACGGAAAGCTCGATGATCGAGCCGTCGCTTCGCGGCCAGGACCCGCGCGGCTTCACTCTTCTGCGCGAACGCCTCCGCCGCGGTAAACCGGGCATTCGAGTCGTCGCGCCGAGCAACTGCAGCTTCCCGCTCCCTTTCGGCGCACACGAGCGTCGCCTCCGCCGCGGGCAACTCCTCGACCGTTCGCGCCCATGAGGTTCGCCGCTCACGGATTTCGTTCTCCGAGCGAAGTGCGCTCGCAAACCGACGCACCTCATCCCTCCAATCGAAGGGCTCGGTTGCGAGCCGCTTTAGGTAGGCGAGAAATCCTGACTTCCCCTCCTCGTCGCTCCGCTCGTCTTCCGTCTCCTCGCCGTACCAGAAACGGCGGACGAAGTCCCCGCGGTTTTGTTTGTTCCCAAGGCGAGCGGCGAGAAGAGCCCAACAAGGGCGCCCGGCGACCTCTGTAGCGAAGCCGGCAAAATGCTCGGCGCCGGGTAACCAGCCGGGGTCGATCGCCTCACGCATTGGGATTTCAAGCGTCACATTCTCCACTGCACCGTTGTTCGACGACGCCACCACCATCTCGAAACCACGAAGCTCGTCGCGCCAGACTGCGATCGCGCGGCTGAACTTCCCAACTCTCCAATTCCGCTTGCCGACAAAAGCACTCTCGGGATCAGCCAGACGCGCGAGCCGCTTTGCCCTCTCGACCATGACGGCCGCCACCAAGTCGCGGAGCACGGTCGTCTTGCCAGTACCCGGAGGGCCGTTGATGGCGAACGATCCACTTCCCTCGGCCAATCGCCGCCAGATCGAATCGATCGCGAGCTGTTGGCTGAAAGCGAGCGGAAGGTGGTTCATGCTTGGCCAGCGCCCGGCGGGAAAGCCGCCCGGCGCCAGCTCTCGCCAGAGGAAGTTAGGATCACGGCGAACATCGATCCTCTTAACAGCCTTGAGATCCTGATCGTCACGCAGGAAGTTGGAAAGCGCTTTCCCTGTATCACCAGCGCGAACCGCACGTTTCACCCGATCGAGATCACGAAGGAAAAAGCTGTTCAGGAAATCCTGACCATCGACCGACAGGTGCGATTTGGCGGCGACGAGATTTGCGCGCACACGAATCTCGATTGTGGGGGCGAGGATCGCAACGTCGAGTCGATCGCGGATTCGCGCAGTCTCCGCGGCAAGCTCATCGAGGCGAAAGGAGCGGCCGACCGGGAAGCCCTTTTCGGTCAGCTCGTGTCCTCGTTGGTCGTCCTCGTCGATCGCGAAGCGAAGGCGAAAGCCCTCGGCCAGCCGCACGCTCTCTTCCTCGAACCCGCGAAGCCAACCAGGATCAGCAGGTCCAGGTGAGCGTGTGCGTGAGACGGCCCAGGCGCAGCTCGAGACCAAGAAACTGTCAAACAGAGGGCGCCCCTCTTCGGTCGCGGAGAATGCGAAAAGGCAGCTCTCGCCCTCCGGGCGCTCGTCGAATGATTCCTCGCCGCGACAGAGCTTTTCCTCTAGAAGCGCGCGGATACCTCGGATGTCGTAAACGCCGCAGAAAAACGTGTATCGCCAGCGAGTCCCTGTGCGCCGATTGCGGCGACGCATCGGGTGTACATCGTCCCAGGGCAACCCGAACTCACGATTGACTGCAAAGACGGGCGAGATTCGCTGGCGTGGATCGAGCTCCGGAACGGTTTGCGGAGAGAAGAGCTCGACAGACCGCCAGAAGTCGAGAATTGCTTCCTGTCGCTCCGCGTTCATTCGCTCGATCGATCTCCGAAGTCCCTATCCCCGGTGCCGGCGGATCACGATCGGCCCCTTCTGCTCCTGCCCGCCCTCCTCTTCCGCGGTCTCGATCGAAAAACCGATCCTGCCCTTGCCGCCGGGGAGGCGGAGGGTGAGCTGGTAGAGGGTCCAGGTGTCGTCCGTCCACCACATGGGGTGGCGGGCGCGGGCGGAGCTCAGCTCGACGAAGAAGGCGATCCCGCCGTCGGGCCTCAGGATCTTCTCGCCGACGGTTCCACCCGAGACTTCGAGGGCGCTCGGGGCG
>DATMZU010000197.1:0-2525 GCA_035607435.1 Thermoanaerobaculia bacterium
GTGATCTGCGGCGGCACCAACGAACGCCAGGTGCAGGCGATCGCCGACGCCGTCGAAATGGACTTGCGCAGCGTCGGCGTCCGGCCGCTCCATATCGAGGGTCTCCAGCGCGGCCAGTGGGTGCTGCTCGACTACGGCGACCTGATCGTTCACGCCTTCCTCGACGAGCCGCGCCACTACTACGCTCTGGAGCGTCTCTGGTCCGACGCCCCCGACGTCACCGCCTCGTTCCGCGCCCCGGCGGCAGGGTCTGAAAACGAGACCCCTGGGACCGAGATCCAAACGCCGTGAACGCCGCGGGCTCGCCGCTCGCTCTTTCTCGTCTCCTTCTCTACCCCGACCTCTCGCTGCATCTCGTCGGCGCCGACCGGGCCGCCCGCTCGGAGGCGCCGATCCTCGTCTTGGGCGAGGCAGGCACCGGCCGCACCGTGCTCGCCCGCGCCCTCCACGCGGCGAGCGGACGCTCGCGCCGCCCGCTGGTCGAGGTCGATGCCGGTGGAATTCCCGCGACGCTGTTCGAAAGCGAGCTGTTCGGCGTCCGCCGCGGCGCGTTCACCGGGGCCGACCGAACCGTCGCCGGCCGGGTCGAGCTGGCTCAGGGCGGCAGCCTGCTGCTCGATCGGGTCGAGGGGCTGCCGATCGCCGTCCAAGGCAAGCTGCTGCGCCTGTTCGCGGAGAGCCGCTATGCCCCCTTGGGCGGCACCGAGACCGAAGCCGACGTACGCTTTCTCGCCACCGGCCCGCCCGACCTCGCGGAGCGCGCCGAGCGTGGCACGTTCCGCTCCGATCTCTTCTTCCGGCTCGACGTCCTGAGCTTCCGGCTCCCATCCCTCTCGGAGCGGCGCGCGGATCTTCCGGAGCTGATCGACGAGCTGCTCGCCGATCTTTCCGAACGGATCGGCCGGCCCAACCCCGGCCTCACCGACCGGGCGCGCGCCTGGATGCTCGCCCACCCCTGGCCCGGCAACCTGCGCGAGCTGCGCAACGTTCTCGAACGGAGCCTGGTGGCGTCGAGCCCTGCCGCCGGCCCGCTCGATCCTCAAGCCCCGCCCGGCGGCCGCGATGTCCGCGGGGAACGCCCGCGCCGCCTCGACGAAATCGAGATCGAAGAGATCCGCCGCGCCCTCGCCTACGCCCGCGGCCACCAAGGCTACGCCGCCGAGTTGCTCGGGATCTCGCGCAAGTCGCTCTGGGAGCGGCGGCGACGGTATGGGATTCCTTAGGGTCCTCAGCCGCGTCAGCCCTCACCCCCAACCCCTCTCCCAAAGGGAGAGGGGAGCAATGCGAGGTTGATTTTGCTGTTCTCCCTCTCCCTGTGGGAGAGGGGCCGGGGGTGAGGGCTGATCAAGCCAACGCCGCCGGATCGAGCAGCCGCAGCCGCGGCGGAGCTGGGCGCGGATCGGGGCGGCCCGCCGCGAGCCAGCGCTCGATCGCGGCGACTTTCAGACCGAGGGCGGCGAGATCGAGGCCGAGACCGGTCGGCCCGTGGGTTTCGAGCTGCCCGCGCCCCCGGCCGAGCACGCGGAGCGCTGCGGCCGGGCGATTGAGATCGCGTTCGAGATGCAGTCCCGCGGCGATCTGGATCAAGCCGCGCAGCAGGTCCTTCGGTTCCGGCGTGGTCGAGCGCCAAACCTCTTCCCATGCGTCGTGAGCGGCGTAAAAATCGCCGTTGCGGAAGCTCTCCAGACCTTCGGCCAGGAGCCGCTTTCGGTCCTCTTGGGAAAGCTGGGGATGAAGCGGAGAGGCCATGCCCTCCCAGGGTACTCCGTTTCGAGGTTTTGCGCCGACTTGAAACTCAGCGCTCGACCGCGTGGAGGCGGACGAGCTTGCCCGGCGCGAGCATCTCGGGAGGCAAGGTGAGCCCGGTGTGGAAGCTTTCGCAGTGCTCGCGCAGGCGGCGCAGCTCCATCTCGGGGATGCGCCGGAACGCGGCGACCACCTGCGGGTCGAGCTGGCGGCCCGCCACCCGTTCCAGCTCGATCACCGCGGCATGATGGGTGCCGGCGCGGCGATAGGGCCGGTCGGAGGTGATCGCGTCGTAGGTATCGACCACCGCGAAGATCCGCGCCGCGAGCGGAATCTCCTCGCCCATCAGGCCGGTCGGATACCCCTCGCCGTCCCACCGTTCGTGATGGCTGTAGACGATCTGGAGCGCCGTCTTCTGGAGGAACCGGATGTCGGCCAGCATCTCGAAGCCCCAACCCGGGTGCTGGCGCATGATCGACCACTCGTGATCGGAGAGCGGCCCGACCTTGCGCAGAATCTCGTCCGGCACGGCCATTTTGCCGACGTCGTGGAGCAGGCCGCCCCACTCGATCGCTTTCAGCTCTTCCCCGTCGAGCCCCAGCCGCTTGGCCAGCGCCAGCGCATAGTGGGCGACCCGGAACGAGTGTCCCGCCGTCTCGTGATCCCGCGCATCCGCCGCGGCGACCACCGCGCCGAGCGCCTCGACGTAGGAGCGCTCCCGTTCGCTCTGGGACTCTTCGAGCGAGCCGAGCAGGCGGCGGATCGTCTCTTCGATCTCG
>DATMZU010000202.1:0-8027 GCA_035607435.1 Thermoanaerobaculia bacterium
CCCGGGGATGATCCCCCGGATGATGTCTTCGAGGCTCGGATTGGTCGCCGAGGTCAGGGCGACCGAGTCTCCTTCGCAGGAGAGACCCGTCGTCATCCAGATGACGTGGGCGGTGATGTTTTCCGTCTTCTTCTGTTGCGGCGAAAACTGGACATCGGCCATACGCGCGCTCCTTTCCTCACCTCGTGGGACTAGCAGATGCGCGGCAACGGATCTCCGACCAACAGATCCATCACTCGTTTGCCTCCGAATGCCGTTTCAACCAAAACCATGCCGGGGGGATCGCCTTTAACCTCGCCGATCTCCGCCGCCGCCTCGCAGCCGGCGACCCGGCGCAACGCGGCAAGCGCCGCCGCCGCTTGGTCCGGAGCGACGAACGCGACCAGGGTGCCCTCGTTCGCGACGTACATCGGGTCGATCCCCAAGATCTCGCACGCCCCGGCGACAGAGGGGGGGACCGGCACCGCCCCTTCGCGCACCACCATCGCGACCTTCGAGGCGCGCGCCAGCTCGTTCAACACCGAGGCGACGCCCCCCCGGGTCGCATCGCGCAGACAGCGGAGGCCAGGACCCGCGGCCTCCAACAGCGCGTCCACCGCGGGCCAGAGTGAGCGGGTGTCGGATTCGACTTCGGCGTCCAGCTCGAACTCGCCGCGCGCCAGCATGATCGCCACGCCATGTGCGCCGATCGGCCCGGAGAGCAGGATCTTGTCGCCCGGCCGAAGGCTGGCCGGAGAAAGCTCGGCGCGCGGATCGATCCGGCCGACGCCCGTGGTGCAGATGTACATCTTGTCCGCGTGACCCCGCTCGACCACTTTGGTGTCGCCCGCGACGATCTCCACTCCCGCCGTCCGCGCGGCCTGGGCGATCGCCTCCACCTCGAAGCGCAGCTCGTCGGAGGGAAGCCCCTCTTCGAGCACCAGCGAGAGGGTGAGCGCAAGCGTCCGCGCGCCGGACACGGCGAGGTCGTTCACCGTGCCGTTCACCGCCAGCTCGCCGATCGAGCCGCCGGGAAAGCGGATCGGCTTCACCACGAAGCTGTCGGTGGTCATCGCGAGCCGGGTCGCCGGAGCGCCGTTCTCGCCCGGAATGGTCACCAAGCCGGCATCACCGAGGGCATTGAGCGTCGAGGACTGGAACGCGGGGAGGAACAGCCCTTCGATCAGCGTCTGGGTCGCCTTGCCGCCCGCGCCGTGCGACATGTTGATCCGCGCGTCGGTAAAGCTCGCGGGCTTCGATCGGGCGGTCTCGATCCGGTCGAGCACGCGATGCTCGCGCTCGTCTTCTTTCGATCTCGCGGTAGGCGGTTCGAGCGTCGTCATGCGACCACCCGCTCCCGCGCGAAGCGGCCATAGTTGTAATAGGCCGCGCAGGCCCCTTCGCTCGATACCATGCAGGTGCCGATCGGCGTCTCCGGCGTGCAGGCGGTGCCGAACACTTTGCACTCCCAGGGCTTGATGACGCCCTTGAGCACCTCGCCGCATTGACAGGCTTTCGGGTCCGCGACGCGAATGCCGGGAACCTCGTAGCGCAGCTCGGCGTCGAACGCGGCGTAGGCTCGGGCAAGCTTCAACCCGCTATGAGTAATGAACCCCAAGCCGCGCCATTCGAAATGCGGCCGCAGCTCGAACACCTCGGACATCACCTGGAGCGCACGCTCGTTGCCGCCGTAGGGCACCACGCGGGCGTATTGGTTCTCGACCTCGCAGCGCCCTTCGGCGAGCTGGAGCAGCATCATGTAGACCGACTGCAGCAGGTCGAGCGGCTCGAACCCCGAGATCGCGACCGGCTTGCCGTAATCCTTGGGGATGAACTCGAAGGGCAGGGCGCCCACCACGGTCGAGACGTGACCGGGCCCGATGAAACCGTCCAGCCGCAGGTCGGGGGATTCGAGCAGCGCCCGCAGCGGCGGCACGATCGTGACGTGGTTGCAGAAGCAGAAAAAATTTCCGACCCCCTCGGCCTTCGCACGCATTAATGTCAGTGCGGTCGAAGGGGCGGTGGTCTCAAAACCAATCGCGAAGAAGACGATGTCGCGATCCGGGTTCTGCTTGGCGATCCGCAGGGCGTCGAGCGGCGAGTAGACCATCCGCACGTCGGCCCCGGCGGCCTTCGCTTCGAGGAGCGTTCCCATCGAGCCGGGGACGCGCATCATGTCGCCGAAGCAGGTGAAGATGACCCCCGGAACCTTCGCCACCGCGATCCCGTCGTCCACTCTGCCCATCGGGATCACGCACACCGGGCACCCGGGGCCGTGGACCAGCTCGACGTTCTCCGGCAGGAGGTCGTCCACCCCGTACTTATAAATGGTGTGGGTGTGGCCGCCGCAGACCTCCATCACCTTGTACTGCCGGCCGGGCTCGACGATGGCACGGATCTGCGCCGAGAGCGCGCGCCCCAGATCGGCATTGCGGTATTCGTCGACGAATTTCACGCCGCGGCCTCCGTTCGAACCGATCCGCCCGAGAGCCGCAGGAGCGCAACCCCCGCGTGCACGAGCAACTCGTCGCCCGGTGCCACCGGGGCCACGAGATCGGTCAGTACTTCGACCGGCAGTTCTCCCTCGTCTCTTGCATTTTCTCTGCCGAATCCGTCGCCGCCCCCCTTGCCGCCGACCACGCAAAGCGCCAACCCGTGGTCCCCGACTTCCACCACCCGCATCGCCACCCCTTCGTCCGAGCAGGTGATGCAGTGCCCCTCGTCCAAGCAGCGCGAAGAGGAACCCGCGAGGCCCCGCGGCGGGTCGTTCATTCGATCGCGCTCTCGACGAGCTCGCGCATCTGTTCTTCGTATTCGGTGCCCATCCGCTCGACCAGCCGAAGCGTCGCGATCGCCTCCGCCTCGTCGATCTTCGACATCGCAAACCCGACGTGGATCAAAACCCAATCGCCCACTTCGGCACCGGTCCCATCCTGATCCAACAAAGCGATGTTGATCGTGCGCCGAACGCCCGCGACGTCCACCTTCGCCAGGCGAAGGGCGGGATCGACGATCTCGACCACCTGACCGGGAATCGCGAGGCACATCAGCGCGATTCCTCGAGAGGAAGACCCGGACGAACGGAGGGAGGCTCAGGGGCTAAGGTTCGAGCGATCGAAGAAGTCCCAGCCCGCGTCCGAATCGCCATGGCCACCCCTTTCTCCTGTCGCTTCAGATCGCACACTAGTGGCGCCACTACTAGGGAACAATCCCAAGAACTTGCTACGTAAATAAGGCGTCAGCCCACCCAGAAATACCCGGGCGGAGTGGCCCCGGGCACGAAAGGGGGTATGCATGGGGCGGGCCGGGGTGGTCCCCGAAGAAAAAGGGTGAGGCCGGCCAAGCCCCACCCTCGAAAACTACGACGACCTTCGAGGACGGCTCGATCTCGTGGATCGTCGGGCGGGCCGTGCCTGCAATCCGTGGGAGCTCCCCGGGACGGTGCGCACGGCGCGCCCTGCGAGATCAGGCGGTCTTTTGCTCGACGGTGGGCTTCACCTTCGGCTTGCGGCCTTTCTTTCCCCGGTGCTCGGAGCGGATGTTGAAGCTTTCGATCACCGGGTTGTCGAAGCCGAAACGCGCCCGAACGACCGCCGCGAGATGGCGTAGCGAGGCGCTCGCCTCCCGATTGCGCAGGCGGCGGACGATCACCGCTTCCGTCAGCTGGCCGCGCAGGGTTTGCACCCCTTCCTGCGAGGTTCGCAGAGCCTCGACCCGTTGCCGGACTTCGGCGACATAGGTCTCGCCGCCGGGGATGTTGGGCACCTCGCTTTCGAGACTCTGAAGCGTGACCTCGCACTGGCTGATCTTGTCCGCGAAACTGGTGTCTCTCATGGCACAACTCCTTTTGTCGATGACGGGACGCGGAATGCGGCCCGGAGAAGCCGGGAGGTGTCGATGGACCGATGCGCGGCGTTTGCCGAGCTCGGTTTTCTCGGTGCGGCGAAGGGTTTTCTGAGCGCGCGGAACACTTTTCCGGCCGCCGAATTCGCTCGGCGGAGCAAAAGTGGACGTTCTGAATCAGCCGAAGGGTTTTTTCGCTCAGAAAATCGAATCCCGCACCGAGCGGAGGGGTTGTCCGAATTGGAAAAGGCTTCGCGCCGATCAGCAGATAGCTGGGCCGGTCGCGAACCGACGTTCCGGACCGGAAAAGCGAATTCGGCGATCAGAAAAGGGTTCGCCGGATCCGGCGAAGGGAGCCCGGCGCCCAGAAGAACGCTCCGCGCACCCGAAGAGGCGAGCGCTACAAGGAGTCTTCCGGACCCGAAAGCCGGAAAGTCGGTGACCGCGAAAGGCGGGGTCGGATGCGGAGCGGCGGCGTTGGCGTTCATCACGCCGAGAACGCTACAGGCTCCGTTTCGAGGTGTCTGGTCGAAAAAGGGGCATTCAATGCCCCTTTTTGTGGCTTGCAACTTTTTTCTGGATGGTGTACTGCAGCCGCCCCTTTTTGTCGCGGGAAGGCCCTGTGGACCTGCCGGGGCCGATGTCGTTCCGCAAGCGGTAGGTCACGGCCCCGCTCGGTGAATAATCGTCATTCCACCTGGATGTTGTAGGCGACCGTGAGTGAGCAGCTGGCGGAGTCGGTCACCTGGATGAAAGCGTCGAAACTGCCGGTGCCGGCCTCCTTCACTTTGCCGCGCAGACCGCCGGAGCCGGTGAGGTTAACTCCCGGCGGCAGGTCACCGGCGACGAGTGCGAAGTGGTACGGCTCCGCCCCGCCCACGAACTCGAGGTTGAAGTGCACGTTCTGCCCCACGTGGAGCAACGGCACGACCTCGGTAACGTTCGTGAGAGTACAGTCTCCGAAGGCGGACCCGGCGCAGAGAAGAAGGACCAGGGATGAGAGGACCAGGACTTTTTTCATCTCGCTCTCCTTTTTTTAGACCTGTGACCGATTCTACGCCGTCCGCGCCTCCAAGGTCACCGGTCCAGCGGCCGAACCGTCGGGACGTTGTCTACGTGCAGTTGAGGGTGCTTCAGGAAGATTCCCTGGTCTTCGTCGATGATTATGAGAGCGCGATCAGGCTGAATCCGGAAGCTCTCTTGTGGGAAGTCGATGTTCACCCCCAACTCTTGCACCGTGTAGTGAAGCTCACCAAGCGATTCGCCCTTCTCTCCCAATCCCGCGAGCACGATGTGCCAAGGGAACGCGAAGGAGCTTCCCTTCGGCGTCCGGTAGTCGAGTAGCTCCAATCGCGTAAAGACTTCACCTCCCGGGTGAACCAGCTCGATCTGGCGAACCTGGCTGGTCTGGCCGTCGATTCCGATGCGGAAGAAATAGGCCTCGCCACCGAGGTAGCCCCCCGGTAGCTCAAGCACCGGACCTTCTTTCGTCTCACGCCCCGTCGCGACTCCCACTCGAGCCTGCCAGCGCGCGCGATCCAGGATGGAATCTCTGGTCGGGATACAAGGGGAGCAGTCGTCGTCTTCCCAGCCGAGAAAACCAACCGGTAGAAACAACGGATTCGGGAACGGGAACGGTGTGGCTCCTGTCGATCGGCGCGAAAGGTGGAGGCGTTTATCCTCGGGATAGAAAAGCTGGTAAGTCGTTCCATCGAATGCCGTTTCTACCGCTGGAGCAAGCCCAAATCGAGGGTCGATGCTTGCACTCGCAAAGACCCGATCCCCTTGCGCTGCATACGCGAACGAACCTTCGCTGCTGCGATCCTGTCGCCAAGCCCAAACGGTCGAGCGGAAACGAACCGAGCGGAGGTTCTCGTAAAAGGCGACCAGATCGCGTAGCGCCCGTTCGGTTCGCAGCGCGACGACGCGTGATCCACCCGCCGGAACATAGGCCGACTTTGGGGCAACCGGCGGGATCGAGGGCCGGCTCCAAGCAGCAAGCTGGTCCCGATCGCCTGGCCGGAGCATCTGATTCAACACCTCGGGGGAGGTATCGCACGGCATGCCGGCCCCGCATTCGCGACATCCGCCGCCTCCGGTCGAAATACCACAAACGGAAGTCGAGAGGGGATTGCCACAAGGACATCGAGCCGGGATCATCCCTAACAAGAAGCAACTCTTAGTTCCACAGGCCACTCCGGCATTCCACCCCTCCCCAGTATTAGCCAGCAAGGTCACTGGAACTAAAGAGGTCGGACTTTTAATGCAAGCCGGCTCGAGGGGGGCGCAAGTCAGAACATCAGTGTGACAGGTGAACTGGGCAGATCCAGCGACCGAGAAGGATGCGGAGAGGGCCAGGGCACTGAGACGTAGGAGGGTTCGCATGCTTCTCCTTTTCCTCTCTCTTCAGATACCTCGCATAGGCTGCGCCAGTCTCTCTTTCTTGTCAACCCCGAGGCATGGTGGTACCCCGAAACCCTCTCCGAGCAGAGAATCCCGGGGGCGCACTCTTGCGCCAACTGTTGATTGTGAAGGGGAGATGTTGGTGCAGCCAGGAGGAGTCGAACCCCCAACCTACAGATCCGTAGTCTGTCGCTCTATCCAGTTGAGCTATGGCTGCTTAGGCGAGGCCACTGCAGGGGCGGAAGGATAGACGAAAACGTCCCCGGGCGGCAAGACCGGGGGGCTTCGGGACGATTTCGAGGGCGATTTCCGGGTTCCGATAGAGTTGGGGGGTGAGCCCCCGGTCTTTTGCCTCCTCGCGTCCTCTTAGCCGATGACTCCCCTTCGCGAACGGCGGGGCTCGGCCATAGCGCGAGTCTTAGGGGATGCCTTGATCGCGGGGGGCGCCCTGGGCCTGGCGTTCTGGCTGCGGATTCATCTGCCTTTGCCGTTCACCCAGGGGCTGCTGCCTCCGGATCGGATCTCGTTTCTCGTCCGGGAGGGGCTTGCCGCGGTCGTGGCGCAGTGGGTGGCGCTCTACTTTCTCGGGTTTTACGACGCCGACCGGCCGCTGACGACGGCAGAGCTGTCTCGCCGGCTGCTGCCCGCCACTCTCAGCCAGGCGGCTTTGCTTGCCGGGTACCTGTTTTTTACCAACCGGACGTTTCCGCGCTCGGTCCTTTTGCTCTATGCGGTGCTCGACCTGGTTCTGTTGGTCCTTTGGCGCCGGTGGGCCAATCGGAGCGGCCCGGGGAGCCATCGGCGCGTCGTCTTGGTGGGCGAGGGAACCGACGCCCGAGAGATCGCCGTGGCGATTGCCTCCCACGGTTGGCATGGGCTGGAGGTCGCCGGATTCGTGACGCTCAGGCCGCGGGCCGATCCTCAAGAGGGCCTCGAAGGGCAGGAAGGGACCGCGGAGCTGGGGCCCTACTTGGGGACGATCGACGAGCTGCCCGCACTGCTCGCCGCCGGGACGATCGACGACGTAGTGCTCGCCGCCGGGGAAGATTCCTGGCAGACCCGGCTGCTCGACCGAATCGCCGGCAGCCGGCCCGATCACACGAACGTCCTTCTTCTGCCCGGGCCGTTCGAGAGCTTGATCGGCCGGATGCGCTACCGGTGGGTGCACGACCTGCCGCTGATCGAGGTGGTGCGCGAGTCCGAATGGCGGATCAACCGGCCGGTCAAACGGCTGTTCGACCTCGCCGCGGGGACTTTCCTGGCGCTGGTCTTGACTCCCGTATTCGTGCTCGCCGCCCTTGCGGTCCGCCTGACCTCCTCCGGTCCGGTCCTCTATCGCCAGGAGCGTGCCGGGCGCGACCGACGGCCTTTCGTGGTGTACAAGCTGCGCTCGATGCAGGTCGACGCCGAGGCGGAGAGCGGCGAGGTGCTGGCGGAGGTGGGCGATCCGCGCCTGACGCCGATCGGGGCGTTCCTCCGTCGTTTCCGGATCGACGAGATTCCCCAACTCGCCAACGTGCTCGGCGGCAGCATGAGCCTGGTCGGCCCGCGGCCGGAGCGCCCCGGTTTTGTCGAGCGCCACCTCGCCGAGGTGCCCGGCTACGCCGAGCGCTTTTCGGTGGCGCCCGGCCTCACCGGTTTGGCCCAGGTGAACGGCGATTACCACTCCAGCCCGCAGAACAAGCTGCGCTACGAGCTGGCCTACATCGCCAACTGGTCGCTCGGTTTGGATTTTTCAATCCTGGTGCGGACGGTGAAGATCGTGCTGACTTCGCGCGGGGTCTGAGTCAGCCCTCACCCCC
>DATMZU010000204.1:0-2970 GCA_035607435.1 Thermoanaerobaculia bacterium
CGAGCTGGCTTCGGCCTACCCGACGGCCGGCGGCCTCTATTTCTGGGCGCATCGGCTCGGCGGCAGAAAATGGGCGTGGACGACCGCCTGGTTCAACATGATCGGCCAGATCACCATCACTTCCGGCATCAACATCGCGGCGTCGATCTACATCGTCGGCGCGCTTTCCAAGATTACCGGCCATACGTTCTCGACCAACTGGTACTTCTACGTCTTCGTCATGGTGCTGATCATGATCCCGCAGATGCTGATCAACATCTTCGGCATCCGCTGGACCGCGCGGCTGAACGACATCAGCGTCTGGTGGCACATCGGCGGCGTGCTCTTGATCGCCCTGCTGCTGACCGTCTGGGGGAAGACCCACAATCCCCTGTCGTTCGCGATGCAGTACGTGAACACCACCAACCCGTACGACTTCTCGTCGGCGGCGCTCCCTAACGGCCAGACCGCCCCCGCCCTTTACCTCGGCAACCCGATTACCCTCCAGCCACTCTGGGTCATTCCCTCTCCCCTGTTCGCGCTCTTCCCGTTCCTCACCGGGCTTTACAAGGCGGCTCCGCTCTGGCTCGCGTTCGCGATCGGCCTCTTGCAGGCGCAATGGACGTACACCGGCTACGACGCCTCGGCCCACGTCGCCGAAGAAACGGTCATGGCGCGGTTGAATTCCGCGTGGGGGGTGTTCCTCTCGGTCGCCGTCTCGGCCGTCGTCGGCTACATCGTGCTGATGGTGCTGACGCTGTCGATCACCGACATCCCGTCCACCGCGACCGACCCCTATCCCGTGCTCAAGATCGCGTCCGACAACCTGACGCCGTTCCTCGCCAACCTGGTGGCGGTGATCATCGCGGGGGCGATGTGGCTCTGCGGCCTGGCGTCGATCACCAGCATGAGCCGCATGTGGTTCGCCTTCGCGCGTGACGGCGGCATGCCCGGCCACACGTTGATTCGCAAGATCCACCCAAAGTGGCGGACGCCGGTCAACTCGATCCTGATCACCTGCACGCTCGCGGTCGTGATGCTGCTTTGGGCGGGCGCCTTCTTCGTCGTCACCGCGATCTCGGTGATCTTCCTCTACTGGGCGTACGGCATCCCGATCCTGCTCAATCTGCGCAACCGGTGGCGGAAGAGCGGCGAGTACACGACGCCGGAGACCGCGCCTTGGAACCTGAAGCGGTGGAGCCCCCTGTTCAACGTCATCTCGATCCTCTGGATCGGGTTGATCTCGATCTTCCTGGTCATCCCGCCGAACGAGCTGGTGCTTTGGACCACGGTACTGATCTGCGCGTTCATGCTCATCTATTGGTGGGTCGATGCGCGGAAGCGCTTCCGCGGCCCGCAGCCGTCGAGCGAGGAAGCGCTCCAACAGATCGAAGCGGCGATGGCGAAATAAGAAATAATCGGCAAGGGAGAAAGAACCCGCGCCGGAGGGCTCTTTCGTAGGGGCGGAGCTTGCCTCCGCCCGCGGTGGCCGCAGATCTCGGGCGGAGGCAAGCTCCGCCCCTACGCCGCTCGTTGCTGTTCCTGCGAGCTCACGAGGGAGACGGTCGAAATGGCGAAGGGCACAAATCCCGGCATGCTCACGCTGGAAGATCTCGGGCGAAAGGTGGGCACGGGCGAGATCGACACCGTGCTCGTGGTCTTCCCCGATCTCTATGGGCGCTTCATGGGCAAGCGGATCCCCGGGCGCTTCTTCCTCGACAGCGTGGCGAAGCACGGCATGCACGCCTGCGACTACCTGCTCACCGTCGATATGGAAATGGACGTCGTCGCGGGCTACAAGTTCGCGAACTGGGAGAAGGGGTACGGCGATTTCCACTGCGTGCCCGACTTCGCCACGCTCCGCCAGCTCTCCTGGCTCGACCGCTCGGCGCTGGTGATCGCGGACCTCCAGACCGTTTCCGGCGACCGGCCGGTCGAGATCGCGCCGCGCACGATCCTCAAGCGCCAGATCGAGCGCCTCGGGAAAGCCGGTTATACGGCGATGGGCGCCACCGAGCTGGAGTACTACCTTTTCAAGGAGACCTACGACTCGGCGCGGGCGAAGGGATTTCAGAACCTGGAGACCTTCGGCTGGTACATCGAGGACTACCACATGCTCCAGGGCACCAAGGAGGAGCCCTACAACGCCGCCCTACGGCGTCACCTCGAAGCGAGCGGCGTGCCGGTCGAGTCGAGCAAGGGCGAGTGGGGTCCCGGCCAGCACGAGCTGAACGTCCGCTATTCCGAGACGCTCGAAATGGCCGACCGGCACTCGATCTACAAGCAGGCGGCCAAGGAGATCGCGATGCAGGTGGGTGTGGCGGTCACCTTCATGGCCAAATGGCGCTCCGATCTCGCCGGATCGAGCATGCACCTGCACCTTTCGCTCTGGGACAAGGCGGGGAAAAAGCCGCTTTTCCCCGGCAAGAAGAAGCTCGGCCCGCTCGAATGCTCGGATCTGTTCCGCTGGTTCCTCGGCGGCTGGATGCACCACGCCCGCGAGATCACGGCGTTTTACGCGCCCTACCCCACCTCGTACAAACGCTACGTCTTCCAGTCGTGGGCGCCGACCAATATCGCCTGGTGCCACGACAACCGGACCGCCGGCTTCCGCGTCCTCGGCCACGGCGGCTCGATGCGCATCGAGTGCCGCATCCCGGGAGCGGACGCCAATCCCTACCTCGCGTTCGCCGCGAGCCTCGCCGCGGGGCTCGCCGGTATCGAGGGGAAGATCGAGCCGCCGCCGCTGTTCGAAGGGGACGTCTACGTCGCCCGCGATCTCCCGAAAGTGCCGGCGTCGCTGCGCGAAGCGACCGAACTGGCGGAACAGAGCGAGATGCTCCGTGCGGCCTTCGGCCCGGAGGTGATCGAGCACTACGTCCACTTCTTCCGCACCGAGCAGGAGAAGTTCGACCGCGTCGTCACCAGCTGGGAGCGCGAACGGTATTTCGAGCGGGCGTGAGGTTTTGATGCGACCGCTGATCGGCATCA
>DATMZU010000214.1:0-3012 GCA_035607435.1 Thermoanaerobaculia bacterium
AGATGCCGAAGCGCCTCATGAGCGAAGCGAGCGCCTCATTGCGAGATTTCGGCGGCGTGTCCACGAAGCGCTGCGTGTCGATCAGCGGATCGCCGGGATTTGTGATCTCGATGCGGTCGTCGAAGATCTCGACCATGGGCCCGGCGCCGGTCACGAAGAGATCTTGATGGATGAGGGCATTGGCCACCAGCTCGCGCACCGCCAGCTCGGGAAACATCGGTACGGACTTGCGCAAGGCCTGCCCTATGAACTCGTTGGCGGGCAGCAGGCCGTTGATGTAGCCGACGAGCCCCTCAAAGCCGCTGGCGTAACCCTTCGCGCCCACTCTCTCCTTGAGAGTCTCGACGCGCCCGGTCCCGCGGTACTGGATCACCCGCACCGCCTTGCGCTTCAGGGTATGAAAGTCGTCGAGTCTCTTCGCGAACAGCACTGCGCCGAGATTCGTGATGTCCCAGCCGCCCGCCTCGCAGCGGCGGATCAGGCGGTCGTCCGCCAGGGCAGCCACGATGCCGTCGCGATCCGCGGGAAGCGGCGACTGGAGCAGGTCGAAGTAAGCCGGATAATCCAGGAGCCGCAGCACTTCGTCGGCGGACACCCGCTCGGCGGCGACCAGATCCTCGAAAGGCGCCTGGTCGAAGATCCGCCAGAGCTCCCGCTCCCGATCGGGGGCGTCTTTCAGGGGCTTCTTCACCTCCCCGACCCGAATGAGCTCCTCGCTGCGGAAGCGGACCGGATGGCGAAAGGCGCGGCCGATCTCGAGCAGCACCACGGACCGATCGTCCACGGTCAGCTCGGAGAAGCGAAAGTGGATCTTGGGCGTGAGCAGGCGAAGCAGCCAGGTCTCAAGCGGCTCGTTGCCCTGCTTCGTTGCAGAGGGCGAGAAGTCGGTGCCGACGATCTCGTGCGTTGCGTTCTCGACTCCCCAGACCAGGTAGGCGAAGGCCTTGCCGTTCAACGCGGCGGCGTTGGCCAGGGCCGAGATGTACTCGCCGATGGCTTGCGGGTTGCTGTTGTTGGCCTTGAACTCGACCCACTCGGTCTCCCGCGGCAGCTTGCACAGCTCGCGCACCAGGCCCGCGAAGTAGTCCTGATCTCGATCGGCGGTCACGCCTCGGCCTCCTCCGGCTCTCCATCCAGCGATAGAGCGAACGCATGGCGTCGCTCCCGCCTCGGTTGGATAGTACCAAGCGCGAATTCTCACGCCGTCCAGCTCGTGGGTCGGATTCCGGAGACCGATTCGACCTCGTCGAACGTCGATTGGACCCTCCGCGACGGCTGGTCAAAGCCCGCGAACGATCGATACGACGCACAGAAGATCGATTGGAGTCGCCGGAACGTCGGTTGGGAGAGCTTGAACGCTCCTTCGTACGAACCGGCCGCGTTTTCGCACAATTCGGGACTCGGATGGAGCAGCTTGAAACTCGCTTGGAGCAGCTTGAACGCTCATTTGTGCGAACCGACCGGAGATTCGCACAATTTTGTCGTCCAGCTCGAAGAATCGTCCTTCCAGGAGGTCACTTCGAGATCGTATTGTGCGAAAGTCGCGCTCGTTCGTACGAAACAGGCGCTCAGCAGCGCTTCCGGACGTTCCAACAGCGGGTTTCTGGGTTTTTTCGTACAAAGCAGCCGTCGGTTCGCACAATTTTGCCTTCGGGGAAGGCCCCCGACTCTTCGGGATTGGTCCGGGCGATCGAGTCGCCGCCTTTCCGGAGCCGGAGGCCTCCATCTCGGTGGCTGGGAGACTCGGCAGGCTTGTGCGCGAGCCCGCGCAGCGTCCCATCCACCGTAGGATTCCCCCACCGTGTCGAACGAGACGCCCAAAGAGCAGCCCGGCTGGGCCGGGCGCGCCTTCCTCCTGCTGCCGCTCGTGCTGCTCGGCGCGATGGTCGGGATCGCGCTCCTCCTCGAGCCTCTGCGTTATGGAACCTCCCTCTGGGCGACGAAGGTGCCGATCCTCCTTCTCCTCGCGGCGATCGTTCGCCGCCGTCGTCCGGAGAGGTGAGCCGTGCATCTCTTTATCGAGCTGTTCACGTTCGGCTGCTTCGTCGCGGTGCTCGTCCACGCGGCGTGGTGCCGCGAGGGGGAGGGGCTCGCTCTGTTCGGGTCGCTCGTGGCGCTTGGGTTCGTACGCGAGAACGCTGTCGTGCTCCGCGGGTTGCTCTACGGCTTCGCGCCGCTCCACCTGATGCTCGGCAAGGCGCCGCTGATCGCCACGATCATCTGGGGCTTCAGCATCTACGCCGCCCTTGTCTGGGCGCAGGAGGCGACCGGCGGGCCCATCGGACTCCGCACGCCGTCGGTCCGCGTACTCGGCGCCGTCGCTCTCTTCATGATCGCTCTCGCCTGCTTCTACGAGCCGTTCCTCCGGCTAATCGGGATGGCGCGCTGGCAGGAAGGGACGCGCGCGACGCTCGGCGTGCCCTGGATCGCTCTCGTCGGGTATCCGACGCTGGCGGTCGGGTTCCTGGCGCTCTGGGGCGGGGCGGCGGCGCGGGGGGCGGGAGTGCGATTCGCGGTGCTGGTAGTCGGGATTCCCGCGCTGGCGCTCGGGCATGCGTTCGGGCTTCAGGCGGTGAAGCGGGCTTTGGGGTGGTGAGGGCGGGGAGCACTACGCTCGGCGTTGGATGTCGTTTCCGGCGAAAGGCGCCGACGTGGACGTCGGCGGTCCCAGGAGAAGCATCTGCGGCGGCGAGATCTGGAGAGGGCCGGCGAGGGCGCCGGCGATCCCAGGAGGAGACGCGGGAGCTGCCTCTTTCTCCGGCGTGGCCTCAGGGGGTCGGGGGCGCGAGGCGGCGGGCGAGGATTCCCGTTTCGTCTTCGTCTCGACCGATCCAGGCGATGGCACCCCTTCCGTTCGGCGCTAGGGCGACGGCGGGGGCCTGCTGGTCTCCCGTCGCGGCGAGGTTGACGCGGGTTTCGGTGCCGAGAGGTTGGCCGTCGGCGGCGAGGGGCCTTTCAAAGATTCCGAAGCCGTCGCCGTCCTGGGAAGCTCCGCTCGACCAGGCGACGAGG